>NZ_JBHZBH010000017.1:0-169186 GCF_042754765.1 Nonomuraea sp. NPDC059194
AATCATGCACTGGCTTTTAACACACTGTTGAGTTCTCAAGAAACGGACGCGTTCACCGTCAACCACCCGGCCGCACTCGCTTCGTTATGTCTTAACTTTACCAATTCGTCCGATTTGCTGTCAAACCGGCCGATCTGGCTACAATCTCGATCACCCCGCTTCCGGGGCAACCCTCACAACTTACTCCATCATTCGGGCCGTGTCCAACCGTAGGGACCTCGTCCGAAGATCAAGCTTGTTTCTGAGGGGGTGGTGAGAGCCTAGCAGCCTCTGCGAGGGCCTCGATCCGAGGCGCCGCAGGCCGCATCGCCCTGCCTTGAAAAGAGTAGCAGTCAGGCACGCGTGCGACGTCCATGTTCGGTAACGAATAGGTCTTCCCCCGGTTCGCGTTGCCCAAACACGCCCGAGGGCCCGGAGTCGCAAGCGACTCCGGGCCCTCGGCGCACGGTCGATCAGCCGGCCGGCAACGCCGCCAGCTGCGCCTCGAGCCTGGCGATGTCGGCCGCGGACGCCTCAGCCCTGCCCCGCACCTTGGCCACCACATCTTCCGGCGCCTTGGCCATGAACTGCTCGTTGCCCAGCTTCGCCGCCACCTGGGCGGCCTCCTTGCGGGCCACGGCCAGGTCCTTCTCCAGCCGCTTGCGCTCGGCCGCGACGTCGATGGCACCGGCCGTGTCGATCTCGACGGTCACCTCGCCCACCACGAACGAGGCCGTGGGCGCGAACGACTCGCCCGGCTCCTGGAGCCTGAGCAGCGACCGGATCGCGCTCTCGTGCGCCGCGACAGCCGTACCCGCCAGAGAGAGCCTGGCCGCGACCTTCTGGCCCGGCTTGAGGCCCTGGTCGGAGCGGAAGCGACGGACCTCGGTCACCAGCTCCTGCAGCGCGAGGATCTCCGACTCCGCGGCCGGATCGGCGTAGCGGGCGTCGGCCACGGGCCATGTGGACACGACCACCGACTCACCGCCGGTGACCGCACGCCAGAGCTCCTCCGTCACGAACGGCACCAGCGGGTGCAGCAGCCGAAGCAGCGCGTCGAGCACGTGCCCGAGCACGATGCGGGTCTGGTCGAGCCCCTCGGACAGCTGAACCTTGGCCAGCTCCAGATACCAGTCGCAGACCTCGTCCCACGCGAAGTGGTAGAGCAGGTCGGAGGCCTTGGCGAACTCGAACTCCTCGAACGCCTCGTCGGCCTGCCTGATCACGGTCTGCAGCCGCGACAGGATCCAGCGGTCGGCCGCCGTCAGCGAGGCCGGCAGCTCGCCGGTGGTCGCGCCGTTCATCAGCGCGAAGCGGGTCGCGTTCCAGATCTTGTTGCAGAAGTTGCGCGAGCCGGCCGCCCACTCCTCGCTGACCGCCACGTCGGAGCCGGGGTTGGCGCCGCGCAGCAGCGTGAAGCGGGTGGCGTCGGCGCCGTAGCGGTCGATCCAGTCGAGCGGGTCGACCACGTTGCCGAACGACTTCGACATCTTCTTGCCGTACTGGTCGCGGACCATGCCGTGCAGGGCGACAGTGCGGAAGGGCGGCTGGCCGTCCATGGCGTACAGGCCCAGCATCATCATCCGCGCCACCCAGAAGAACAGGATGTCGTATCCCGTCACCAGGACGGTCGTCGGGTAGAAGCGGGCCAGCTCGGGCGTGCGGGACGGCCAGCCCAGTGTCGAGAACGGCCACAGCCCCGAGGAGAACCACGTGTCGAGCACGTCGGGATCCTGGAAGTAGCCGGCGGGCGGGTCCTCGTCGGGGCCGACGCAGACGACCTCACCGGCCGGGCCGTACCAGACGGGAATGCGGTGACCCCACCACAGCTGGCGTGAGATGCACCAGTCGTGCATGTCGTCGACCCAGTCGAAGTAGCGCTTGGCCAGCTCGGGCGGGTGGATGCGGGTGCGGCCGTCGCGGACGGCGTCGCCAGCCGCCTTGGCCAGCGGCGAGACGTTGACGAACCACTGCAGCGACAGCCTCGGCTCGACGACGGTCTTGCAGCGCGAGCAGTGGCCGACCGCGTGCAGGTAGGGCCGCTTCTCGGCGACGATCAGGCCCTGCTGGCGCAGCGCCGCGACCACGGCGGGCCGCGCCTCGAACCGGTCGAGGCCCAGGAACGGGCCGTGGGCGGTGATCACGCCGCGCTCGTCCATGACGGTCAGCGACGGCAGGGAGTGCCGGCGGCCGATCTCGAAGTCGTTGGGGTCGTGGGCGGGCGTCACCTTGACGCAGCCGGTGCCGAAGGCCGGGTCGACGTGCTCGTCGGCGACGATCAGGATCCGACGCCCGGTCAGCGGGAGCTCCACCTCGGTGCCGATCAGGTGCGCGTAGCGCTCGTCGGAGGGGTGGACGGCCACGGCGGTGTCGCCGAGCATCGTCTCGGGACGGGTGGTGGCGACCACGATCTCGTCGGAGTAGCGGATCGAGACGAGCTCGCCCTCATCGTCGCTGTGCTCGACCTCGATGTCGGACAGCGCGGTCAGACAGCGCGGGCACCAGTTGGTGATGCGCTCCGCGCGGTAGATCAGCCCGTCGTCGAAGAGCTGCTTGAAGATGGTCTGGACGGCTCGCGAGAGGCCCTCGTCCATGGTGAAGCGCTCGCGCGACCAGTCGACGCCGTCGCCCAGACGCTTCATCTGACCGAGGATCTTGCCGCCCGACTCGTCCTTCCACTGCCAGACGCGCTCGACGAACGCCTCACGGCCCAGGTCGTGCCGGGAAAGGCCCTCCTTGCCCAGCTCGCGCTCGACGACGTTCTGCGTCGCGATGCCCGCGTGGTCCATGCCGGGCAGCCACAGCGTCTCCATGCCGCGCATGCGGGCGCGGCGGCTGAGCGCGTCCTGGATGGAGTGGTCGAGCGCGTGGCCGATGTGGAGCACGCCCGTCACGTTGGGCGGCGGCAGCACGATCGAGTACGGCTCGCGCCCGCTGCCCGGGTCCGCGCCGAAGTAACCGCCCGCTACCCAGCGCTCGTAGCTCTGGGTCTCGACGTCGGCGGGCGTGTACTGGGTAGGCAGCTCTGGCGTTGTCACGCGGTCAAGTTTAGGGACCTCAGGCGACTTCCGTGGAATCGCCGCCACCACAACAGACGGCGAGGCCCCCGGAGCGGACTCCGGGGGCCTCGCCGTGAGGGCCTTTCGCGGTCAGGCCGACTTCTCGCGCGGGGTGCGCTGCTGCTTGGCCGCCAGCTGATCGCGGGGGACGAGCGTCGGGATGGCGTGCTCCAGGACCGACTCGCGGGTGATGACCACGCGGGCGACATCCTGCCTGGAAGGCACTTCGTACATCACCGACAGGAGCACCTCCTCCAGGATGGCGCGCAGGCCGCGGGCGCCCGTGCCGCGCAGGATCGCCTGGTCGGCGATCGCCTCGAGCGCGTCGTCGGTGAACTCGAGCTCGACCCCGTCGATCTCGAACAGCTTGCGGTACTGCTTGACCAGGGCGTTGCGCGGCTCGGTGAGGATCTGGATGAGCGCCTCGCGGTCGAGGTTGTGCACCGAGGTGATGACGGGCAGCCGGCCGACGAACTCGGGGATCATGCCGAACTTCAGCAGGTCTTCCGGCATCACATCGCCGAAGATGTCGGCGGAGTCGATCTCTTCCTTCGACCTGATGATGGCGTTGAAGCCGATGCCCTTCTTGCCGACCCGCGACTCGATGATCTTCTCGAGGCCGGCGAACGCGCCGCCGCAGATGAACAGCACGTTGGTGGTGTCGATCTGAATGAACTCCTGGTGGGGGTGCTTGCGCCCGCCCTGCGGCGGCACCGAGGCCGTCGTGCCTTCCAGGATCTTCAGCAGCGCCTGCTGCACGCCCTCGCCCGAGACGTCACGGGTGATCGAGGGGTTTTCGCTCTTACGGGCTATCTTGTCGACCTCGTCGATGTAGATGATGCCCGTCTCGGCCTTCTTGACGTCGTAGTCGGCCGCCTGGATGAGCTTGAGCAGAATGTTCTCGACGTCTTCGCCGACGTAGCCGGCCTCGGTGAGCGCCGTGGCGTCCGCGATGGCGAACGGCACGTTGAGCATTTTGGCCAGCGTCTGCGCCAGCAGCGTCTTGCCGGATCCCGTCGGACCGAGAAGCAGGATGTTGGACTTGGACAGCTCCAGGCCGTCGTCCCTGCCGCGGTCTCCTGACTGCACCCGCTTGTAGTGGTTGTACACCGCCACCGAGAGCGCCTTCTTGGCCTTGTCCTGGCCGATGACATAGGCGTCGAGGAACTCGTAGATCTCTCTCGGCTTGGGCAGATTGTCCCACTTGAGCTCGGAGGACTCGGAGAGCTCCTCCTCGATGATCTCGTTGCAGAGATCGATGCACTCATCGCAGATGTAGACGCCGGGACCGGCGATGAGCTTCTTGACTTGCTTCTGGCTCTTCCCGCAGAAAGAGCACTTCAGCAGGTCTCCCCCGTCGCCGATGCGTGCCACCCCAGATACTCCTTTGCGTGGGACCGCCCTGCTCCCGCGATCCGTATCCTCCGGACCCGGTCCGAACCGCTCAGGTTTCGACGTTACCGTCTTCTGGGCCCTCAGTGAGCCCCCTGGCGGCGAGTCGCACCGGAACGTGCCCCATTGGGCACCGCTCCGGTGCGTCGCGTCTCGATCAGGAAGCGACGGCCTGAGCTCGCTTCTTCCTGGCCGGGATGATGTCGTCGATCAGACCATACGCCTTGGCCTCATCGGCGTTGAGAATTTTGTCGCGTTCGATGTCCTTACGAACTTCGGCCGGCGCCTTGCCCGAGTGCTTGGCGATGATCTCCTCAAGGAGGGCGCGCATGCGCAGGATCTCCCTGGCCTGGATCTCGATGTCGCTTCCCTGGCCGCCGCCCTCGGTGGAGGGCTGGTGGATCAGGACCCTGGCGTTGGGCAGCGCGAACCGCTTGCCCGGCGTGCCGCCGGACAGCAGCACGGCCGCGGCGGAGGCGGCCTGGCCGAGGCAGACGGTCTGGATCTCCGGCCTGACGAACTGCATCGTGTCGTAGATCGCCGTCATGGCCGTGAAGGACCCGCCGGGCGAGTTGATGTAGATGCTGATGTCACGGTCGGGGTCGAGCGACTCCAGCGTCAGCAACTGTGCCATGACGTCGTTGGCGGAGGCGTCGTCGATCTGCACTCCGAGGAAGATGATGCGGTCCTCGAAGAGCTTGTTGTACGGATTCATCTCCTTCACGCCGTACGACGTGCGCTCGACGAAGGAGGGGAGAACGTAGCGGCTCTCGATGTTCAACTTCAGCTCCCCCTAGGAAACGGTGCCCTGCGAGGACACCTGGCGCGCGCTGCGGACCACGTGGTCGATGAACCCGTAGTCCTTGGCCTCGTCGGCGGTGAACCAGCGGTCGCGGTCGGAGTCGGCCTCGATCTGGTCCAGCTGCTGGCCGGTGTGGAAGGCGATCCGCTCGGCCAGCGTCTTCTTCACGTAGAGCATCTGCTCAGCCTGGATGGCGATGTCGGCGGCGGTACCGCCGATGCCGCCCGAGGGCTGGTGCATCATGATGCGGGCGTGCGGCAACGCGTAACGCTTGCCAGGAGCACCGGCGCAGAGCAGGAACTGCCCCATGGAAGCCGCCAGGCCCATGGCAACCGTGGCCACGTCGTTCGGCACATATTCCATCATGTCGTAAATCGCCATGCCTGCGGTCACGGACCCACCAGGCGAGTTGATGTACAGGTAGATGTCGCGGTCGGAATCGTCGGCCGCGAGCAGTAGCAGCTCGGCGCAGATGCGGTTGGCGATCTCGTCGTTGACGTCCGTGCCGAGCACGATGATGCGCTCGCGCAGCAGGCGCTGGTAGAGCTGGTCCTCAAGCCGGAAGGACGAGCCGTTCTCACGGCCTCGCGACTCGGGCTGATAGAAGGTCGGCGGGCTGGTCACAGCGTCACCTTCCGATGCGTCGTAATCGATGGGGCTTTGCTTGTGACCTTAACGCGCACGGCCCCCAGGTCATGCCCGGTCCACCGGCTGTTCGCTGTCGGCGCAGGTCGGCGTCAGTGCCCGCGGGAAGCGCGTCTGCGCTCCTCCAGGTCCAGCTCGTGCAGGAGTTTGCGCTGGGTGCGGGTGCTGATCCGGCCCTTGCGGTAGAGCTGGTCGAGCTTGTCCCTCTGGGCTCTGACCAGCTCCTTCCTGAGCTTACCCAACTGGGGTTGGGCGTCGTCCTCGTCGAGGATGGACCGGACCCTGTCCAGGCGCAGCTCGAACAGCTGGCGGTAGACGTCGGCGGTGCGGTCGTCGACGCGGTCGTCGGCGGCCATCTCGTCGATACGGCTCAGCGCGGCCTCCAGCGTGGCGGCTCTGGCCTCGGTCTCCTCCTTGATCTCGGCGTCGCTCTCGCCGAGGCCGAGCCTGCGCAGGAGCGGCGCGAGCGTCGTGGCCTGGCCGACGAGCGTGGCCAGGACGACGCAGGCGGCCAGGAACAGCAGCAGCGGCCGGTGCTCCACTCCGAACGGGATGGACAGCGCGATCGCCAGGGTGATGGCGCCGCGCATGCCGGCCCAGCCCATGACGACGCGCTGCCGTACGTCGATGGTCTCGAAGCGCCTGAAGCGCAGCAGCGGCACGACCACGAGCGTCCAGAGCATCCGCAGCAGCACGACGACCGCGATGACCAGCAGGGCCGTGGCCGCCAGGCGCGGCCACGACTGCCCGGTCATGGCGGCGAACACATCGGTGATCTCCAGGCCCAGCAGCACGAACAGCGTCGATTCGAGCAGGAAGACCAGCACCTCCCAGAAGGCCTGTCCGGTCAGCCTGGAGGCGGGCTGCAACACGCCGTTGCCCTTGATGCCGAGCCAGAAGCCGACCACGATCGTGGCCAGCACGCCTGAGAGACCGAGGTGCTCCGCGGGAATGTAGGCGACGAACGGGGTGAGCAGCGAGAGCACGATCTGCCCGCCCGGCTCCCTGATCAGGGGCCTGAGCCTGCCGATGACCCAGGCGACCGCCATGCCGTACAGGATGCCGCCGGCGACGACCCTGACCAGCTCGGTCGCGGCCTCGCCGGCGGTGACCTGATGGCTGAGCGCCGACAGCGCCAGGCCGAACATCGTCAGGGCGACGCCGTCGTTGACCAGGCTCTCGCCCTCCAGGATGGTGACCAGCCTGCGCGGCGCGCCGACCCGCTTCATGACCGCGGTCGCGGCGACGGGGTCGGTGGGCGCGACCGCGGCGCCGAGCGCCAGCGCCGCCGCCCACGTGAGATCGGGTACGGCCCAGCCGACCGCGAACGCGACGCCGAGCGCGGTCGCGCAGGTCAGCGTGAAGGCCATGATCGCTATGGGTCCCGCGTCCGCGCGCGTCTCGCGTGGCGTGGTGAGGAAGGCCGCGTGGTAGACCAGCGGCGGCAGGAACAGGTTGAGCACGATCTCCGGGTCGACGCGCACGTCCTCCACGCCGGGCAGCAGGCTGATCAGCAGGCCGAGTCCGACCAGCAGGATCGCCTCGGGCACCGGCAGTCTGCGGGCCATGACGCGGCCGGCCATGACGGCCACGGCCACCGCCAGCCCGAGGAAGAACAGCTCGTCGCCCATGGCCCTCCCCTCGCTCGCCGTCCCGTGAGTGAGTGCCTGCCCCGAAAACGGCGAAACCCCCGTCCCGCGCGAGCGGGATCGGGGGTTTCGTGAGACGAGAAGAGCTTACTCCTCGGTGGCGGCGGCCTCTTCGGTGGCCTCTTCGCCGTTGATCTCGGTGTAGATGGCCTTGAGGTCGACCTCGTTGCCGGCCTCGTCGACGACCTTGGCGGCGTCGCCGACGACGGTCTTGGCCTTGTCGCGGACGATCTCGACCATGGCCAGCGTGAGCTGGTCGTTGTCGGCGAGGTGCTGGGCCAGCGTGTTCGGGGCGACGCCCATCTGCATGGCGCGGCGGACCACGAAGTTGGTCAGCTCCTGCTCGTTGACGCCGAGCTCCTCGGCCTTGACGATCTTGTCGAGGACGAAGCCGGTCTTGATCGCCTTGACGGAGCTCGTCTCGAACTCGCCGAAGCGCTCCTCCTCCGTCGTCTGGTAGAGACGGAAGAAGGCGTCGCGGCTCAGGCCGCTCTCGGCGATCTGGTGGTCGAGGTTGTGCTTGCGGGCGTCGACCTCGGCCTTGAGGGCGCTGTCGGGGATCGGGATCTCGATCTGCTCCAGCAGCGCGTCGAGGGCCATCTCGCGGGACTGGACGACCTGGTCGACCAGCTTGTTGCGGCGGGCCTGCTCGCGGATGCTCTCCTTGAGCTCCTCGAGCGTGTCGAACTCGCTGGCCAGCTGGGCGAACTCGTCGTCGAGCTCGGGAAGGACCTTCTCCTTGACCGACTTGACGTTGATGATCACGTCGGCCTCGTCGCCGGCGTTCTCGCCACCGACCAGCTCGGTGCGGAAGGTCTTCTCCTCGCCCGCGGACATGCCCTCGAGCGCGTCGTCGAGGCCCTGCAGGACCGAGCCCGCGCCGACCTCGTAGGACACCTCGTTGGCCTGCTGCTCCTCGAGGTTGACACCGTCGATCTCGGCGCGCAGGTCCATGACGACGAAGTCGTTCTTGGCGGCGGCGCGCTCGACGCCGGTCAGCGTCGCGAAGCGCTGGCGCAGCGCGTCGAGCTGGGCGTTGATGTCCTCGTCGGTGACCTCGGCGGTCGGGACGGTCACCTCGATGCCGGCGTAGTCGGGCACCTCGAAGTTGGGCCTGACGTCGACCTCGGCGGTGAACTCGATCTGCTCACCGTCTTCGATCTTGGTGACCTCGATGTCGGGCTGGCTGACCGGGAACAGGTCGACCTCGTCGACGGCCTGGCCGTACAGCTTCGGCACCGCGTCGTTGAGGGTCTCCTCCAGCACCACCGCGCGGCCGAAGCGCTGCTCGATGATGCGGGCCGGAACCTTGCCGGGGCGGAAGCCGGGGACGCGAACCTGCTCCGCGACCTTCTTGTACGCCGCCTGCATGCTCGGGCCAAGCTCGTCGAACGGCACTTCGACGGTGAGCTTCACCCGAGTCGGGCTGAGCTCCTCGACAGCGGTCTTCACGGGGTGGTCTCCTTGATCAAGCTTTGAGTGTCCGCGGGCGCGTCCAGATCTGCGGCTCACGCGCCGCGCCCACATGATCGGTGTCGGGCATGCTCGCACCGGCGAATGTCCAACGCCGCACGCCAGTCTAGGGCAGAAGCGCACCCAAGCACGACGAACAGACGGTCAGATCTCTTCCTTGATCTTGTTGAGAAGGTCCACGGTCTCGTCAGGGGTGGTGCTGACGGCGCACAGGCGCTCGATGACCTCGGTGTAACGGTCGACGTCCTCGCGCTTGTCGAGATAGAGCGCGCCGGCCAGTTGCTCGACGTAGACGACGTCGGGCAGCTCGGGGTCGGGGAAGCGCAGGATGCTGAAGGCGCCGCCCTCCGCGCTGTGCCCGCCGAAGTCGAACGGCATGATCTGGATGGTGATGTTGGGCTGGCGCATCAGGTCGATCAGGTGCTCGAGCTGGGCCTTCATCACCTCGGCGCCGCCGATGGGACGGCGCAGCGCGGCCTCGTCGATGACCGCCCAGAAGATCGGGCCGCCGGGGCGGTCGAGCACGCGCTGGCGTTCGAGGCGCAGGTCGACCCTGCGGGCGATCTCCTCGCCGCCGACTCCGGCCGACCCCGCGGTGATGACGGCCTTGGCGTACTCCTTGGTCTGCAGCAGGCCGGGGACGAACTGGACCTCGTAGGTCCTGATGCGGGCCGCGGCCTCCTCGAGGCCGACGTAGGCCTGGAACCACGAGGGCAGCAGGTCGTTGAAGCGGTGCCACCAGCCCGGCTCGTTGGCCGTGGTCACCAGGTCGAGGACGGCCTTGCGGGCGCTTTCGTCGGCCACGCCGTACAGGGTGAGCAGGTCGGCGACGTCGCGCTCCTTGAAGCCGACACGCCCCAGCTCCATGCGGCTGATCTTGGATTCGGAGCCCCTGATGAGGTGACCGGCCTCTTCCCTCGTGACGCCGCGCGACTCCCTGAGCCGGCGAAGTTGGGAGCCCAGCAGGATGCGCAGAGCCGTTGGCCCCGAGCCCGGCGGGTTCTGCGTCACAATGCCTCCCTCTTCGGTCCGCACACAGTGTCACTAGTTCCCGGCGCTGTGACAAGGTCTCAGCCGTGTGTCCGCTTGGGCAGTAACCATGATGCAATTGCACATTGCAGCTGCACGTGCATTTGGGTCTTGCAGCACCGCTTGTGGTGACCCATGATGGCCTAGTGCATATGGGTGGCAATCGCCGACATATGCACTATTTCAGGATTAGTGGAGGTACTGGCGGGATGGTGGAGGACCCCCTGACCACTGCCGCCTGCCTGCAGATCACCCGCGAGGTCGGCTTCGACCGCCTCCTCCGCGCCGAAGAGCCGGACACGACCGCCTGGCCCCTCCCCTTCAAGGCCGACTCGGTCCGCACGGCCAGGGACGTCACCCGCTCCACCCTCGACCACTGGGGGCTGTCCGAGCTCGGCGACGACGCCGCCCTGGTGGTCTCCGAGCTGGTCACCAACGCCGTCAGGTACGCCAGGGGCAGCCGCGACATCACCCTGCTGCTGATGCGGGTCGCTCCCCACGTGCTGCTGGCGGTGGCCGACCCCAGCGACGAGGTCCCCACGCCGAAGGAGCCCGACTTCGTCTCCGAGAACGGCCGCGGGCTCTACATCGTCGAGACCTACAGCGAGTGCTGGGGCTGGGACTGCCTCGACGGCGGCGGCAAGGCGGTGTGGGCGCTGTTCCACACCGGCTCCTGATTTTCTTATCCGTTTCGCAACCAAGCCTCGCCGGTTCAGGCCCATCTCACGCAGAAGGCCACTCCTGTTGTGGAGTGGCCTTCTGGCATGTACGGCAGTCGGGGCGACAGGATTTGAACCTGCGACTTCCTGCTCCCAAAGCAGGCGCGCTACCAAGCTGCGCCACGCCCCGCGACGTCGGTTACGCATGCGCTCCGGGACTCCGGTACGCTTACGCCCTGACGACCGGATGAAGTCTAGACCAGACTTCGACCGGCTCGCGCGGACGTAGCTCAATGGTAGAGCCCTAGTCTTCCAAACTAGCTACGCGGGTTCGATTCCCGTCGTCCGCTCAGAAAGCAAAAGGCCAGGTCATCCGCATGGAGACCTGGCCTTTTGTGATCTTCAGGAATTCTTTTCGATCTTCCGTGCCCGCTGTGTGCCCGACGCCTCTTTTCTGTGCCCCTTCCTCGCTGCCGTGAACGCCTGGCCGAGCGCCTGGGCGATGGCCTGGTCCTGGTCCCTGGTGGCGTGCTGGTAGATCAGGGCGGCTCTTGAGGAGGCGTGGCCCATGCGGACCATCAAGTCCTTGAGGCTCGCGCCGGTTCCCGCCGCCAGCGTGTTGCCCACATGCCGAAGGTCGTGGAAGTGGAGTTCGGGCAGCCCCACGTCGGCCCGCGCCTTGTTCCAGATGCGCCGGAATGCTGACCGGCGAAGGAGCCCGCCCTTGGGGCCGACGAAGACGTGACCGAACTCCCCTGGCTCCGCGTACTTGTCGAGATGCCTGCGAAGGTCGGGGATGATCTCGGCGGGGATCGAGACCACGCGGCGACCGGCCTTGGACTTCGGCGTCTCATCAAGGAGAGTGCCGCCGTTGAGCTCGGCCAAGGTACCGACGACGCGAACGACCCGAGCGTCCAGATCGAGGTTGGTACGGCGGAGCCCTGCCAGTTCTCCCCACCGAAGGCTCGCGAAGGTACCCAGGAGCACGAGCGCCCGGTAGCGGTCCGGAACCTTGTCGGCGACCTCCAGGACTTTGGGCAGCGAGACCATGGGGCGTTCGGGCGTGTCGGGCGTGCCAGCACCCTTGATTCTGCAGGGGTTGCGCCTGATCAACTCATCCTCAACAGCGGTGTTCAGGATGGACTTGAGAAGCTGGTACGCCTTGGCCACCGTCGATTGGCCGGCCACACCCAAGCGTTCCTTCCGCCAGCGACGGACATCGGCGTCCTTGATGTCGGAGAGCTGACACTTGCCGAACGTCGGGATGAGGTGATTCCGGAGCAGGCTCCGATAGAGCCCTTCAGTTGTGCGCTTGATCACTCGGTCGTCGATCCACTGTGCCGCGTACTCCTCGAAGAGGACCTTTCCAGCTTCCGGGCTCATCCACTCCCCACGCTGGATCTCCGCGGTGACTCAGGGATGATCTGCCTGCGGACTATCGATGGCTTGTGCCTGACCTGTCCACGGCGACTTGGATCTCGACATAGACCGGGCCGGGCGGCATGACTTGATAGGAGCCTGGCAGTTCCCTCAACTGAGATATGTCCGCCGACCAGCCCGGATGTCGTCCCCTTTCGATGAAGGAGAACACGTCCATGATGGTGATCGGTATCGATCCGCACAAGCGCACCCACACCGCGGTCGCAGTCGATGAAGTCGGCCGCAAGAAGGGCGAACGCACCGTGCAGGCCCGCGGCGAGGGGCACGTCCAACTCGTGCTCTGGGCGCGCAAGCTCGCTCCCGACCAGCGCGTGTGGGCGGTGGAAGACGTCCGGCACGTCTCCGGCGGCCTGGTCCGCGACTGCTGGCGGCCGGCGAGACCGTCATACCGGTACCGCCGAACCGCACCGCCGGCGAGCGGCGTAGCGGACGCGAGCGCGGCAAGTCCGACCCCATCGACGCCCTGGCCATCGCCCGTCTGGCACTGCGAGAGCCCGACCTGCCGACCGCACATCTCGATGAGCACACCCGGCCGATCCGCCTGCTCGTCGACCACCGCGAGGCCCTCATCGCCGAGCGCACCAGACTGATCAACCGCGTGTTATGGCTGGTCCACGACCTCAACCCCGACCTGGCAGCCGCAGTGACCAAACTCAAGCAGATCACCACCCGGCGCAAGCTCACCACACAGCTTCAAGCCCTGCCGGCCAGCACCGCCCGCCGGGTCGCCCTGGCCCAGATCGCCCTCATCGACTCTCTCAGCATCGAGATCGACACGATCGAAAAGGAGCTCGAACCGCTCGTCGAAGCCCGCGTTCCGCGTCTCATGGCGATCATCGGAGTCAACGTGCTGACTGCCGCCAAACTCCTGGGCGAGGTCGGCGACATCACCCGTTTCGCAGCTCCGCAGCCTTCGCCCGGCACAACGGCACCGCCCCCATCCCCGTCTGGAGCGGCAACGACGACCGACACCGGCTCAACCGCGGCGGCAATCGCCAGCTCAACACCACCCTGCACCGCATCGCCATCACCCAGGCCCGCTGCCACGAAGGCGCCCGAGCGCTGCTGAAACGACGCCAGGAAACCACCCGAGACACCACCAAGGGCAGCTTCCGCGTCCTGAAACGGCATCTGTCAGACGTGATCTACCGCGCCCTCATCGCCGACCACCACGCCCACAACAACGGGACATCGACAGGCCCCCAGTAGCTTGGCACCCGTGGAGGAAGCACATCCAGGCAAACAGCGGGTGCAGTGGCCAGAGCGACGCAAGGACGTGCTGGAGGCACTACGAGCCCTGAGTGACCGCGACAACCAGGACCAACACTGGCGATCCGGGAAAGGATGGCCAGACCTCACCGCTGCCGTGCACTGGCTCATCGACGACACCTTCATCGACCAACACGGCGCACAAGCACTGATCCCCCAACTTTTCCTTGATCAACGAGAAGCCGACCTCGTGCAGATGGTGGTCGACGCCCTCATACTCGTCCTCGATGACCTTGGCCCCGCCGCTCCAGACAACGCCTACCTCGACCATCCTGGATGGATCAACGTCCTGTATTCGGCCGACGCTGCCCACGCAGCTTTGTCGTCCGACAAGCAGGACACATGACGACAGCTCCAAGACGCCCAGAGCCACGACGAGATATCAACCCAGCCAACCCCCTTGCACATAGGAGCGTCAGGCGGCCGGAAGTGTGCGGGTCTTGTCCGCCATGAAACGATCGATCTCCGTTCGTTGACCGGGGTCAAACGCACGCCGAGGTAGGTAGAGGGTTGATCCATCGATCATGCGAAGGAACCAGAACTCTCGGCCACTCTCTATGCGCGTGAACATCGACCATCGGTAGGTGACATCGAACTCTTCCTCGCGGCATTCGATCGACTCATCCGTCAGCCTTACTCGAGCTGGGCGAATGAGCCACCGCCGCGCCCGCCAGAAGTAGCGATACACCCTCCAAACCACCCACAGCGAGGCCAGTCCCGCCGACATGGTGATCGCGCCGACCACGAGGTTGTAGGTGACAGCGGCAAGGGCGCCGAAGGGGACCAAGAACACGGCGCAGAGCACGGAATTGTCAAAAGATCTTCCGGCCCCGGCCACAACGGCGCGCCGAGCCTCCCTTGAAGTCAGCCGGATCTCCGTCGCAATGTCCACGGTGTCCCCTGTCGGAGTGGAGTGGGCAGCGCAAGTGTACGGCTCGTCCTATCGCAACAGGTCACAGGCTTAACACCGTGCCATTAACCCCGGTGACGAGGGGTCAACCACGGTCACTCACGACCGCTCCGGCCCCCGCTGACCAGGCAACCCGAGGTCCGCTCCCCGCGATCACAGCAATTCCCAAGCTGACAGCGCCTCGGTTGGACGACCACCGAGTCAGCCGACGTGAGAGACCGAGATGTCGGCGTGCGGGAGAATAACCCGATGCAGCGATTTGATGCCGCGGGGGCTGGACTTGTCGCAGGGCAAGCGGTGCGAGTCCAAGTGACCAGCCATGAGCCGTGGGGTGTCATGGTGGTGATCTCCGGTCATGAGGACATAGGTGCGTCTGTGGACGGGGCAATGATCGACAGCCTTTCAGGGAGCCCGCGTGCCCTTCCTTGCGAATACCCTCTTGTCGGGTCCGAAGTCGACGCCGTCGTGCAGGAAGTCAGCCGGCACTTCCCGCCCTCGTGGGTGCGGTTGACGATGCGTACTGAGGACCTGGCGTGCTTTCGGTGGGGGTGCGACTTCTGCGGAACGCACACCATCTTGAGCCCGGGCGGCGATGGAGTGGTCATGGAGGTCCGAAGCGCCGACGGCCCCGGCAGCACAGCTATCATCTCCCATCGCGAATGCCTGGCCACACGACTTCACCCTCAAAGTCTTGAGCCAGCCCGGATCCGCTCGGTCGGCCGCAAGCAGTAGGCCTCTAACCAAGGTCCGGAATATACGCGGAATGCTCTTCCCGCCCCAGGAGGGAGCAACGACATCGGCCACAGGTCAGCAAGCCATCATCCAAGGAGAGCGCGACCCACTTTTAATCCGTAGGTTCCGGGTTCGAGCCCCGGGTGCCCTACCTCACATGACCTGGGCGGGCTCCCCTTTTCTTGATCGGAGAACCCGCCCAGGGTTGCAATCACGTCTCCCCGAGGGCGCGACCCATCCGCGCCGCCGCCTCCGTCGCGAGGGTCTCGCCACTGCATGGTCGGCCACCATGCCTACTTGGGGGCGATCGACGATCCAGGGTTCGTTCCTCACCCTGGCTCACCGAGTAACGTGGCTGATCACCGCGTGATCCTCGCCGTCGTGCGGTACTCGTCCGTCCTCCAGTGGCACCAACCAGCCGTTGAGACCGGCCCGGCAACAGACCGAACCACCGGCGACGACATAGCGGAAGTCACAACGGCACCATGCGTCGACGGGTCTTCCGTCAGCCCTGAAAAAGATCAATGCGGTTCCCGCTGGGATCTGCCACGCACGAAGACCGCGGCTTCCATGGCTTGTCCACCGGCGGGTAGACCTCGATGGCCCCGGCATCAACGGCGCGGCGGTGCGCGGTGTCCACGTCATCGACGAGCAGACCGAACCGGGACACCCCGGCTGGACCGTCGTGCTTGTCATGCTCGTTGGGCTCATGCGCGACAGTCAGCAGGAAGAACTCCCCACTCGGCCAGGTACCGAACTGGAACGAGGAGATCTCCTCGTTGAACACCGCGTCGAACGCAGCCTGGTAGAACGAGATCGACTCGGCGATGTCCGTGACGTTGATTGTCACCTGGACGATGCGCGGGGTCTTCAGCTCAGGCATAGCCACTCCGTGTTCGATGTAGTGGTCCACAACGCGGACCATGCGGGAAAGAACCTGGGCGCGATCCACCAGCCGCTCTCGGTGCTGATGCAGCACGGTGCGCAGCGACTCGCCGTCCGGGTCGTCCATGACGACGCGAACTGCGTCGATCGGCACATCGATGCGCCGCAGCGCACAGATCAGTCTGGCTTGCCGGACCTGCTCAGGGCGGTAGCGGCGATAACCAGTGACCGGATCGACGACCGCTGGCCGCAGCACGCCGAGTTCGTTGTAGTGCCGCAAGGCATGGATCGACAGGCCGCTAACCAGGGCGAAGACACCGATACTCATGAGATCGTCGCTGCTCACCCAGACAGCATCCAGTCTCGGGCTACCCGAGAGTCAAGCAGGCATGGCCCGAACACGGCCGTACTGGCAGCCTGGCTCGGTTTAGGGATCGGAGGGCTGTGATTTGCAAGTGCTTTTGATCTTTAACGGCGTGCGCGGTCGGTGAGCCACCGGGTTGCAGTACGAGGCCGTTCAGAGCCGTCCAGGATGGATCGTGTATAGACGCTGGCCTGCATTGAACGATCTGGAACGACTCGAACTGGATCTTTTAATCCGCACGCTGACTAGCCACCATCAGAGGATCTCTCCACCGTGCCCGTTGCGTGCCCGGCAGGGCGGGCGATCAAGGTCAATCACGGTGACTCACGGGAAGAACGAAGATGCCCTTGACCTGCGCCGTCGCAGATCACAAGATCACGAACCGTACTCTTCCAAACTAGCTACGCGGGTTCGATTCCCGTCGTCCGCTCAGACGGCAAAAGGCCAGGTCATCCGCATGGAGGCCTGGCCTTTCGCGATCTTAGGAGATTCTTTTTCGATCTTCCGCGGTTACTGCGTCGCGGCGACCCGAAGGGCGTGGAACTGCTTGAGCAAGGCAGGGTCGCCGGAGATCCGTACGGCGGCGTCGTCGGCGCGGTTCCAGAGCCAGAGCAGGAGCGGGGCCGCTTCGCCGCTCACCAGCGCGTCCGCGTGGGAGCCCGGGTCCGCGTCCTCCACGTTCACGTGGCCGGGCTCGGCGCTGTCGCGGGCCACGGCGGTCAGTGTCCAGGCGTGGTGGCTCGTGGAGACCAGGACGGGGCGCTCGTCCGGCGTGTCGAGCAGGTTGCCGAAGTCGTCCAGCCAGCGGGCGCTTCCGTAGCCGACGAACAGCTTGAGGATCTCGTCGATGCCGTCGTGGGCGAGATCGTCCGGGACCGGGGACACCGGACGCCCCGCCGCGAGTTCGGCGTCGATGCGATGGATCAGCGTCTCCTGCGCCATGCGGCGGATCCAGAAGCCGACGCTTTGATCGGGCTCGTGCCACGTGGCGGCGTGGTCGGCGGGCGAATGCGCGGAAAACTGCCCGGCCAGCACCTCGTAGGTCTTGTCCAAAGAGGTCAGGGGGTCAGGGTCCAGAACGCCGGGCGGCCACTCGTCGGGGAACGCTCCGAGCCGGATGCACTCGGCCTTGTGGAGATAGACCTTGGCGACGTGGTGCGCGAGCTCGCCGGCGGACCAGTCCGGGCACGACGGCACGCGCGCCGACGGGTCGGTGGCGACGACCGCGGCACGCAGCAGGGCGAAGTCGTCGGCAAGGCAGCCGAGAAGGCGGGAGAAGTCCATCTGCCGATCCAACCAGGCCATTCGGGTGGGCGGATCGGTGGCCGGAATAGCCGGAGACCGTGGAGGTGTTGGCGCGTTCATGGTGACCGGACAGATCGACCCCGGATCCGGCGACGGGCGGGCGCTCTAGCGTGCGGCCGATCTCACCGGCGCTGCTGGTCGAGGAGCTGGCCGAACGTGTCGCGGCGCATCCTCGTGACGCCTGGGTGCGGGTGCTGGTCGACGGCGCGCCGGCCGCGCGGCCGGACCTCCTGGCCGACGAGCTGGTCGAGCCGCTGCGGGTGCGCGGCAGGGCGGTGCGGCGGGTGTCGGCCGGCGACTTCCTGAGGCCGGCCTCGCTGCGCCTGGAGTACGGCAGGACCGACCCCGACGCCTTCTACGACGACTGGCTGGACGAGGGCGGGCTGCGCAGGGAGGTGCTCGGCCCGCTCTCCCCCGGCGGCTCAGGGCGGATCGTGTCCTCACTGTGGAACAGCGAGACCGACCGGGCCACGCGCGCGCCGTACCAGAGGATGCCGGAGGGCGGCGTGCTGCTGCTGGACGGCACGCTGCTGCTCGGGCGCGGGCTGCCCGCCGAGCTGACCGTTCACCTGTGGCTGTCGAAGGCGGCCCTGGTACGGCGCGGCGACCCCGCCCACAGCTGGCGACTGCCCGCCTACGAGCGCTACGAGCGCGAGGTGGCGCCCGCCCGGTCGGCCGACGTGGTCGTCAAGGCCGACGATCCACGCCACCCCGCGCTCCTCACGTGAGCCGCCACACCCGCAGCGTGCCGTCACCCCTGCTCAGGTGAGCCGCCACACCCGCAGCGTGTTGTCGCCGCCCGCGCTGACGACGACCGTTCTGCCGCCGAGCACGGCGGTCGCCAGGCCGAACACGTTGTGGTCGTGGTCCTTGAACGGCTTGCCCACGTCCTTGCCCGTGGCGAGGTCGTGCACCCTGGCGGTGCCGTCGTTGCCGCCCGAGATCACCAGCGTCCGGCCCGCCACCTCGGCCACCGCGATCGAGTAGACCCACCCCGAGTGCCCCAGGTACGGCAGGCGCCGCTCGCCTCCCGCCGGCTCGTCCACCCACACCTCCTGGTCGCCCCCGCCGGACAGCACGACCGTCTCCCCGTCGAGGGTGGCGGTCTCGACCACGGAGGCGTGTCCCGCGTGGGTCGTGACGTTCGCCCCCTCGCCGCCGTCAAGGCTCCACCGCTTGACCTCGCCGTCCGCGCCCCCGGTGAAGAAGGTCCCCTCGGCGGTGGCGGCGACGGAGAAGACGGCGCCCGCGTGGGCGTCGCGCCGCGTCGGGCCGATCTGCTCGCGGGTGGTCAGGTCCCACACGCGCGCGTTGCCGTCACGCCCTCCGGTGATCGCGACGGGGCGGCCCCCGTGTTGTGCAACCGCCAGGGAGAACACCGGCTCGTCCTGGTCGATGGGCTTGCCGAGCGGCCTGCGCCGGGTCAGGTCCCAGACCCGGATGGTGCCGTCGTCGCCCGCGGAGACCGCGATCGGGCTGCCTTCCAGGTCGGTGACGGCGACCTTGCGCACCCAGTGGGTGTGTCCGGCGAACGTGGCCAGGAGCTTGCGGGTGGCCAGGTCCCACAGGCGGACGGTGTGGTCGCGGGAGCCGGAGACCGCCACCGGCCTGCCGTCCACGGTCGTCGTGGCGACGGTTTCCACGTCGTCGGTGTGGCCGCGCATGACGCCGAGCGCCTTGCCGACCGCCGCGCCGGAGAACGGCGCGGGCGAAGCGGTCGGGGTTGGGGTGGGGGTGGGGGAAGGCGACGGGGGCGCGCCGGTCGTGGTGACCGGGCTGGGGGTGGGGCTCGGCGCGGCTTCACTCAGCCATGCGGGCGCAACGAGAGCCGCCCCCGCCACGACCGCGGCGCACGCGAGGGCGGCCGCCCCGTAGGCGACCTTCTTCCCGGCCCTGCTCGGCGCCGTGTCGAGCCCCGGCCCTGGCGGGCCGACCGGGTTCACCGGCGGCCCGACAGGGCTCGACCACCCATGCGCCCCGGCCGGATGAGCCTGCTCTGATGGGCCGACCGGATGAGCCTGCCCTGGCGGACCGGTCGGGTGAGCCTGCCCTGCCGGGCCGACCGGATGAGCCTGGCCTGCCGGGCCGGTCGGGTGAGCCTGGCCTGCCGGGCCGACCGGGGGCGCGGCCGTCGCGGGTGTGGGGCGGTGGGCGATGAGGGCGAGCATCACCTGGGAGGCGGTGGGGCGCGCCGCGGGGTCCTTGGCCAGGCAGTGCGCGAGCAGCCGCCGTAAGTCGGCGGGGACGGCCGACAGGTCGGGATCGGCCGTCAGGATGCGGTTCAGCACGGCCGGGATGCTGTCGTGGCCGAAGGCGGGCCGTCCCGTGGCGGCGAAGACCATGGTCGACGCCCAGCTGAAGACGTCGGAGGCGGCGCCCACCCGCTGCCCGCCGATCTGCTCGGGCGACATGTAGGTGGGCGTGCCGACGACGCCGCTGGTCATGGTGCCCACGGTGTCGAGCGCCCGCGAGATGCCGAAGTCGATGACCCTGGGCCCGTCGGGTCCGAGCAGCACGTTGGCCGGTTTGAAGTCACGGTGGACGATGCCCGCCTGGTGGATGGCGGCCAGCGCGGTGGCGGTGCCGACGGCGATCCGGTGCAGCGCCGGGCCCGAGCGCGGCCCTTCCCGTTGGACGCTCTTCTGCAGGGAGACGCCCTCGATGTACTCGCTCACCACGTAGAGGCCGACGTCGCTCTCGCCGGCGTCCAGGACCCGCGCGGTGCAGAACTCCGCCACCTGCCTGGCCAGCTCGATCTCGCGCAGGAAGCGGGCACGCACGTCGGCCCCGTCGGCGTGGCGGGCGTGCAGCAGTTTGACCGCGACCCGCTCGCCGTCGCGTCCCTGCGCGAGGTAGACCGCGCCCTGGCCGCCTTCGCCCAGCCGGTCGAGCAGTCTGTACGGCCCGAGCCGTACCGGATCTCCTGGCTTGAGCATCGCGCCCCTGTCCGTCCTGTGTGCGGGCATTCCAGGCGAACATCATCCCAACGCGGTGCAAGAGCCATACTCAAGGTCATGACCTTTCCCCGCCAGAACGCCAGAACCGCCGGATTCCGCCTCGGCACGCCCCGCGACTTCACCGTCTCCCCCGACGGGCGGCGGGTGGTCTTCCTGCGTTCGCTGGGCGGCGAGGACCAGGTCAACCGGCTGTGGACGGTCGATGTGTCCTCAGGCGAGGAGCGTCTGGTGGTCGATCCGGGCGCCGAGCCCGGGGCCGAGCTCTCCGAGGCCGAGCGCGCCCATCGGGAGCGCACCCGCGAGTACTCCCACGGCATCACCGGCTACGCCACCGACGCCGCCGTCACCAAGGCGGTCTACGCGCTCAACGGCCGCCTGTTCCTGGTGGAGCTGGACAGCGGGGCGGTGAAGGACCTCGGGCGTGAGGGCTCGGACCCGCGGCTCGACCCGTCGGGCGCCAGGGTCGCCTACGTCGCCGACGGCGCGCTGCGGGTCGTCGACGGCCTGTCGGTCGAGCCCGACGGGCCCGAGGTGACCTGGGGGCTGCCCGAGCACGTCGCCGCCGAGTCGATGTACCGGCACCGGGGCCACTGGTGGTCGCCGGACGGCACCGTGCTGCTGGCCGCGCGGGTGGACAACGCTCCCGTCAGCCGATGGTACGTCGCCGACCCCGCCAACCCGGCGAGCGCGCCGCGCGTCATGGCCTATCCGAGGACGGGCACGCCGAACGCCGACGTCTCGCTCTGGCTGATCGCCATGGACGGCACGAGGACCGAGGTCCGGTGGGACCGGGCGGCCTTCGAGTACGTCGCCCGCGTCGCCTGGACCGCCCACGACCTGCTCGTGCAGGTGCAGAGCCGCGACCAGCGCACGACCAGGATCCTGTCCGTCGCGCCCACCGGCGAGACGACGACGGTGCACGAGGACACCGACGCCGCGTGGGAGGAGCTGGTCGAGGGCGTGCCCGCCCGTACGGCGGCGGGCTTGCTGGTCCGCACCGCCGACCGCGGTGACACGCGCCACCTGGTGGTCGGCGACGCGCCCGTCACCCCCGAGGGGCTGCAGGTGCTCCGGGTGTTGAGCGTGGACGGTGACACGGTGCTCTTCCAGGCGACGGACGAGCCGACCGAGCGTCACCTGTACACCTACGGCGAGGACGGCCTGACCAGACTCACCACCGAGCCGGGCGTCCACACCGGCGTGCGCGCGGGCGGCACGACCGTCGTCGTCTCCCGCACGCTCGACCGCCACGGCGTGCGCGTCCGCGCCGGAGCGCACGAGCTCGCCTCGCTGGCCGCCACCCCCGCGCTGCGGCCGCGGGTCGCGCTGCTGCGGCTCGGCGAGCGTGAGCTGCGCTCGGCGCTGCTGTTCCCGTCGGGCCACGTGGAGGGGTCGGCGCGGCTGCCCGTCCTCCTCGATCCGTACGGCGGCCCGCACGGCAGCCGCGCGCTGGCCGTACTGGACGCGCACCTGGTCTCGCAGTGGTTCGCCGACCAGGGCTACGCCGTCCTGGTGACCGACGGGAGAGGCACGCCCGCCAGGGGTCCGGTGTGGGAGCGCACGATCAAGGGCGACAAGCTCAGTCACGCGCTGGAGGACCAGGTCGACGCCCTGCGCGCCGCCGCGGCGGCCCATCCCGACCTCGATCTCGGCAGGGTGGGGATCAGGAGCTGGTCCTTCGGTGGCTACCTGGCGGCCGCGGCCGTCCTGCGTCACCCTGAGGTCTTCCACGCCGCGGTCGCGGGCGCGCCGGTGACGGACGCGCGGCTGTACGACACCCACTGGCAGGAGCGCTATCTCGACCAGGACCCCGCCGCCTACGATCGCAGCTCGCTCATCGCCGACGCGCCCGGGCTGAGCAGGCCGCTGCTGCTGGTCCACGGTCTCGCCGACGACAACGTGTTCGCCGCGCACACGCTCCGCCTGTCGTCGGCGCTGCTGGCGGCCGGCCGCCCGCACACGGTGCTGCCGCTGTCGGGGGTCTCGCACATGACCCCGCAGGAGACGGTCGCGGAGAACCTGCTGCTGCTCCAGCTGGACTTCCTCGACCGCCATCTCAAGGGCTGAATCAGCCGAACGCCTTGTGCTTGAGCGAGGGGAAGCGCTGGGCCGTACGGAGGAAGGTCTTGAAGCCGATCCTGGCCATCACGCTCTCGCCGACGAACTGCTCGGCGGCCTTGAGGGAGTCGCGGACGGCGGCGAAGCCGTACCCGCGCATCTGGGTCTCGTAGTCGGCGATGGCCTCAACCGGCGGCCTGCCGCCGGTCAGCGCCTGGCACAGCAGGCGGGCGTCGCGCAGGGCGACGTTGGCGCCGATGCCGCGCATCGGCGTCATGCTGTGGATGGCGTCGCCGAGCAGGGTGATGGTGGTCGGCTGCCACGGCTCGATGGGGATCGAGGTGCGGATGGGCAGCAGGGACACGGTGTCGGGGTGGGACATCTCGACCAGCTTCCTGAGGTCGGGATGCCAGCTGTGGATCATCTGGGCGACCGTCCGCTTGAGCTGCTCGCCCGTCAGGGCGGCCACGTCGGCGGGGAAGCGGCCTTTGCCCGCGCCGAACGCCCACAGGATGTAGCTGCTGGTGTCGTCCATGAGCGTGGTCGTCTCGCCGGTGTCGCCGAGGTCGTGCGGGGCGAGGAACAGGCCCATGCCCTTGGGAGGCAGGACGTTGTTCGGGCCGTCGGTCAGCCTCCTGTCGATGAGTTTCCTGGTCCGCGCGGTCAGCGGGAACTTGCCTGCGACCGTGGTGATGCCGGTCTCGACGCGCTGGGCGTGGGGCAGGTACTGCTGTCTGACGCGCGAGTTGCCGCCGTCGGCGGCGACCACGATGTCGGCGGTGGCGGTGGTGCCGTCCTCGAAGAACAGCGTGGTGCCGTCGGGGGTGGACTCGTAGCGCTCGAAGGTCTTGCCGAAGCGGACCACGTCGTCGAGGCCTGACAGCAGGATCCTCCTGAGCGTGATCCTGCTGACCGAGTGGTGGTCGTCGGCGGGGTCGGCCGCTTTCGGGGTCTCGATCAGCAGCAGGGATGCGAGCTGCTCGGTGAGGAAGCCGAAGTCCTGTCCGCCGTGGCCGGTGGTGTCGAGGAATTCCTGCCACAGGTGTGGTGGCAGGCAGTCGTGCAGCGCTCGCGCGCCGTTGGGGTCGATGTGGACCCGGTAGCCCTGGAGGCGGTCCGTGGGGGTGCGGTCGCGCTCGTAGACGCTCACGTCGTGGCCTGCCTTGCGCAGCCCTTGGGCCAGGCAGAGGCCACCGATCCCGCCGCCGATCACTGCGATGTTCGTCATGCCTCCGACTATCAACCATTCGGATAATTGTGTCAACCATCCGGATGGATGATAGTTTTGACCGTATGCGGAGAGAGCCTGAGGAGAAGCAGCGCGACGCCGAGCGGACCAAGCAGCGGATCGTCGAGGCGGCGGTGGAAGAGTTCGCGGCCAAGGGCTTCGCCGGGGCCAGGGTCAGCGCGATCGCCGACCGGGCGGGGGTGAACAAGCAGCTGATCTCCTACTACTTCGGCGGCAAGGAGGGGCTGTACCTCGACGTGGTGAGCCAGTGGCGACGGGCGGAGAGCGGGTTCACCGAGGCGCCGATGTCGCTGGGTCAGCTCCTCGCGGGATACGTCGTGGCCAACACCGAGCATCGCTCGCTCGGGAAGCTGCTGGTGTGGGAGGGGCTGACGGAGGGGCCTCCCTCGGCGGAGTTCGCCGAGGAGATGCGGGCGAACGTGGAGGCGCTGCGGGAGCGGCAGGCGATGGGCGAGCTGCCCGCTTGGCTCGACCCTGGGGCGATGATGGTGGCGATGTTCGCGATGGCGGCGGCAGGAGTGGCCTTTCCACAGGTGGTGAGGGCGGCCTGCGGGATGGACGCGGGGTCGGCCGAGTTCGCGGCCTTCTACGCGGACCAGCTCGAACGACTGATGGACGCGCTGGCGCGAGAGGGCTGACCCGTTAGCGTGGGTGGATGGATGTCGATGTGATCGTGCTGGGCCTGGGACCCGGTGGCGAGGACGCGGCGGGCCGGCTGGCGGAGGCGGGGCTGAGGGTCGCGGGCGTCGAGGCGAACCTGGTCGGCGGTGAGTGCCCCTACTGGGGCTGCATCCCCTCAAAGATGATGGTCACCGCGGCCAACGAGGTGGCCGAGGGAGGTCTGGCGCCCGACTGGGCCCCCGTCGCGCGCAGGATCCGCGAGGAGGCCACCGACTTCTGGAACGACAAGGTCGCCGCAGACCGGTTCACGGCCAAGGGCGGCCTGCTGGTCAGGGGCACGGACGCATCACGGGGCCGGACGAGGTCACCGTGGGCGAGCAGGTCATCAGGGCGCGGCGGGGTATCGTGATCGCCACGGGGTCGCGGCCGGCCGTACCGCCGATCAAGGGTCTGGACGGCACGCCGTACTGGACCAACCACGAGGCGATCGAGACGGAGACGGTTCCCGGCTCGCTCGTCGTGCTCGGCGGCGGCGCCGTCGGCGCCGAGCTGGCGCAGGTGTTCTCCCGGTTCGGCGCCGAGGTGACCGTGCTGGAGGGCCTCGACAGGCTGCTGGCGGCGGAGGAGCCCGAGGCGAGCGCGCTGGTGGAGAAGGTGTTCACCGACGAGGGCATCGACGTGCGCACGGGCGTGCAGGTCGACGAGGTGACCTACGAGGGCGGCCGCTTCACGCTGGCGGGCGTCACGGCGGAGAAACTACTGGTGGCCACCGGCCGCAGGGTCGACCTCGCGGCGCTGGGCGTCGGCGCGATCGGCCTGGACGAGAGCGCGAAGGCGGTCCCGGTCGACGACTGGATGCGCGCCGCCGAGAACGTGTGGGTGCTGGGCGACGCGGTCGGCAAGGGCGCTTTCACGCACATGGCGATGTACCACGCCGACATCATCGTCAGGCAGTTCCTCGATCAGCCGGTGCACGAGGCGGAGTATCACGCGGTGCCGAGGGTGACGTTCACCGATCCCGAGGTGGGCGCGGTCGGGCTGACCGAGGCGCAGGCCAGGCAGCTGGGGCTCGACGTCAGGGTGTCCTGCACGGACCTGTCGGCCTCGGCGCGCGGCTGGATCGCGCGGGCGCAGGGGTTCGTCAAGCTGGTCGCCGCCGACGGGGTCCTGGTCGGCGCGACGAGCGCGGGTCCGTGCGGCGGCGAGGTGCTGTCCATGCTGACGCTGGCGGTGCACGCGCGGATCCCGGTCGAACGGCTCAGCCAGATGATCTACGCGTATCCGACCTTCCACCGCGCCGTGTCGGCCGCTCTTCCCGAGCTTCTCCGCTGACCAGCGGGATCGCCCAGCGGGTGCCAGGGTCCGCGTCGACGAGCAGGGCCCTGGCCAGCGCCGACAGCGGCACGGCGAGGATGGCGCCGAGCGCGCCGAGCACGACCGACCACACCAGCAACGACAGCATCGTGACGGTGATCGACAGGCCGGCCGACTCCCCCGCGTACTTCGGCTGGATCACCGACTGGATGACGAAGTTGAGCACGCAGTAGACGACGATCACCCAGAGCATGGTGATCCAGCCCGAGTCCAGCAGGGCCAGCAGCGCGGGCGGCACGAGGCCGAGGATGAAGCCGATGTTGGGGATGTAGTTGGTGATGAAGGCCAGCAGCCCCCACAGCAGCGGCAGCGGCACGCCGAGCAGCCAGAGCGCGCCCGCGTCGAGCACGGCCACGATGAGGCCGAAGATTGTGGAGACGATGAGGTAGCGGCACGTGCTCTTGGTGAAGTGGGTCAGCGCCCGCACGACCTCCGGCCTGGTGTCCTCCAGCTTGCGGATGGCCGCCTGCATGGGGCCCGCGTCGAGGCTCATGCCGTACACCAGCAGGAGGATCAGCACGAAGGCGGACACGACGCCGAGCAGGCTCGACAGGAACCCCTGCACCAGCGGCACCAGCTTGCTGGGGTCGAGCGCCTTGACCGCGGCGCTGATCTGGTCGGTGGTGATGCCGAGAGTGGCCAGCCACCGGGTGACGCCGGTGACCATCGCGTTGTACTCGTCGGTGTAGGCGGGCAGCAGGCTGGCCAGCTGCGCGACCGAGACGACCAGTGAGGCCACGAACGCCAGCAGCACCAGGAGCACGACCAGCAGCGGCACGGTCATCAGCACCCAGGGCGGCGCGCCGCGCCGCTTGAGCCACGAGCGCAGCGGGCTGACGGCGATCGTCAGCGTCAGGGCCAGGAAGGCGGGGCCCACGATCGCGCTGGCGCTCCTGAGGCCACCAAGGACGATCACCGCGGCCGCGAGGCCGATGAGGATCCGCAGTCCACGCGACATCATGCGTCTCACTATGGCGAGCGCCGCCGGTGGAAGCAGGTCACCGCGCCGGGGCTTGGGCCTTTCGCGAGGGAGGTGAACATCGGGTACGAGCCGTACCCGATGTCATACCTCAGCGAGCGTTGGGACGCTTGCCGTGGTTGGCCGCCTTCTTCTTGCGGGCCTTGGTCTTGCGTGCGCGCTTGGCCATGGCTTATCTCCTCACGTGATGATCTCAACCTCTCGCATGAGCGTCGCCGGGGACAAGGGCTTCGCCAGATTCCAGTCCCCATGTTTCAACATGCTTGTGTCATAATTTGGTGGAATCTGTTGGAAGGAGGGGCACGTGCTCGCACCACAGCGGCAGCAGGCGATCCTGGAACGCGTCCGCCGCAGCGGCGGAGTCCGGGTGGCCGATCTCGTGCGCGAGCTCGGCGTCTCCGACATGACCATCCGCAGGGACCTGGAGGCGCTCGCCGAGCGGGGCCTGCTGGAGAAGGTCCACGGCGGCGCGACCATCAACGGCCCCGGCTCGACCGAGGAGCCGGGCTTCGCCGCCAAGTCGATGCGCCAGCAGCCGGAGAAGGACGCGATCGCCCGCAGCGCCGCGGCGCTCGTCGGCCCCGGCACCGCCGTCGCCCTGTCGGCCGGCACCACCACGTGGACGTTGGCCCACCACCTGGTCGACGTGCCCGAACTGACCGTCATCACCAACTCGATCCCCGTCGCCGACGTCTTCCATCGCAGCCCGCGCGCCGACCGCACGGTCGTGCTGACCGGCGGTGTCCGCACGCCGTCCGACGCCCTGGTCGGCCCGGTCGCCGTCGCGGCCATCAGGCGGCTGCACGTCGACACGCTCTTCCTGGGCGTGCACGGCATGAGCGTGAAGGCGGGCTTCACCACGCCGAACCTGCTGGAGTCGGAGACCGACAGGGAGCTGGTCGCCTCCGCGCACCGCCTGGTGGTCCCCGCCGACCACACCAAGTGGGGCACGGTCGGCATCAGCACGATCGCCGAGCTCTCGGAGGCCGACGTCGTCATCAGCGACGCCGGCCTGCCGGAGGAGGCCCGGGCCGAACTGGCCGAGCGGGCCGGACAACTGATCATCGCGGAGGACCCGAAGTGAAGCGCACCATCGCGCACCTGGCCGACGGCCGAGAGCTGATCTACTTCGATCGGCGCGACGACGCCGACAGGAGCGCGATCGACGAGCGCGAGCTGCCGCCCAGGCCGGTCGCCTCCGAGCTGCGCTACGACCCGCTCACCGAGGAGTGGGTGGCGATGGCGGGCCACCGGCAGACCCGCACCTTCCTGCCTCCGGCCGACGAGTGCCCGCTGTGCCCGTCCAGGCCCGGCATGCTCACCGAGATCCCGGCCGCCGAGTACGACGTGGTCGTCTTCGAGAACAGGTTCCCCAGCTTCTCCACCAACCTGGGCTCCTACACCGACCCCGGCGGCCTGAGCGAGGTGCGCCCCGGCGTCGGCCGCTGCGAGGTGGTCTGCTTCACCTCCGACCACGACTCCTCCTTCTCCGCGCTCTCCGACGACCAGGTGGCGCTGGTCATGGAGGCGTGGGCCGACCGTACGGCCGAGCTGTCGGCCATCCCCGGCGTGGAGCAGGTGTTCTGCTTCGAGAACAGGGGCGCGGAGATCGGCATCACGCTGGGGCACCCGCACGGCCAGATCTACGCCTACCCCTACGTCACCCCCCGCACCCAACGGCACTTGGCGGCCGCGGCCAAGCGGCCGAACCTCTTCGCCGACGTGCTGGCCGCCGAGCGCGCGGGCGAGCGGGTGGTCGCCGGCAACGAGTTCTGGACCGCGTTCGTCCCCGCCGCCGCCCGCTACCCGTTCGAGGTCCACCTCTACCCGCACCGCCAGGTGCCCGACCTGGCCGCCCTCACCCAGGAGGAGCGCGCCGCCTTTGGCCCCGTCTACACCCGGGTGCTGCGGGCGCTGGACGGCCTGTTCGGCGTGGTCATGCCGTACGTGGCGGCCTGGCACCAATCCCCCGTACGGCAGGGCCGTGACCTGGCCTATCTCCACATGGAGCTGTTCAGCATCCGACGGGCCCCGCAGAAGCTGAAGTACCTGGCGGGTTCGGAGTCGGCGATGGGCGCGTTCGTCAGCGACGTGCTGCCCGAGGAAGCCGCGCGCCTACTTCGATCACAGGTAGATCACTAATTTGTCTCCGCATGGAGTCGCATTACCGGACATTTACCACTAACATCCCTTTTGTCGGCTTTCACGCCGGTCACATTGCCTAATCCTGGGCGCGTTGCCCAGGAGCCGGGGACCCACCAAGAACCTGGGGTGAATCCACGTCTGTGGTAGGGCCGCACCTCCCGCCCGAACCCGTCAGCTAACCCGGCCGGCAGACGGAGAGGATCGTTCGTGGCGTCCCCCACGTCCCGTTTCGCATGCGGCGCGCTTGCCGCACTGTCCCTCATCATCGCTTCCGCGAACGCGGCATCGGCTGCCCCCAAGCCGTCCGAGCCCACGTTGCGGGCCGAGCTCAAGCAGCTCAACACCAAGGTCGACAAGCTCATCGAGCGCTACAACGCCAAGCGGGTCTCGCTGGCCAAGGCGCAGAAAGCCGCCAAGGCAGCCCAGGAGCGGCTGGCGGCGGTCGAGCAGACCCTCGTCAAGGCCGAGGCCGAAGCCTCCAAGATCACTGAGTTGCGTTACCAGGCCAGCACCCCCGACCTGCCGACGCTGCTCTACACCCCCGACCTCAACTCCGCCGCCCTGCTCGAGCAGATGAGCGCCGAGCAGGACGCCGTGGTCAAGAACGTCACCGCGGCCCGCGACGCCAAGAAGCAGGCCGCGGCCGAGGCGACCACGCTCGCCGACCGGATCGAGACGGAGACCGCCCAGGTCGCCGACGACCGGAAGGAGGCCGAGGGCATGATCAAGGACATCGAGAAGAAGCTTGACAAGCTCGTGCCGACCGGGACCGGGCGCAAGGCCGACGGGAGCTGGGCACCCGAACTCCCGACGGGCTCGGAGAACATCACGCCGCGGACCGAACTCATGCGCGACACGATCAAGAAGACGTTCGCGATGCCGTTCACGGTGGGCTGCTACAGGTCGGGCGGCAGCGGCGAGCATCCGCTCGGGCGCGCCTGTGACTTCATGTTGAGCTCGGGCGGCTCGAGGCCGACGGAAGCCAACAGGACGCTCGGCGACCAGGTCGCCGCGTGGGCGATCAAGAACCAGAGCCGCCTGGGCATCAAGTACGTGATCTGGCAGCAGCGGATCAACAGCGGCAGCGGCTGGCGGGCGATGTCCGACCGCGGCAGCGTTACCGCCAACCACTACGACCATGTGCACATCTCGATGAACTGATGCTGCTTGTGCTGGCAGTAGCCGGGGCAGAGCGATCTCAACGAGCCCGGTCGATCACGATGACTCGACCGGGCTCGTCGCGTGGAGAGGTCAGGCGAGGTCGAACCGGTCGAGTTCCATGACCTTGGTCCAGGCTGCGACGAAGTCGGTCACGAACTTGTCGCGGGCGTCCTGGCCGGCGTAGACCTCGGCGAGGGCTCGTAGCTGGGAGTTGGAGCCGAAGATGAGGTCGACCGCGGTGGCGGTCCACTTCACCTCATCGGTGGCCACGTCGCGGATCTCGTACACCTGCTCGCCGGAGTCCGATGCCTTCCACCGGGCGCCCGGGGAGAGCAGGTTGGTGAAGAAGTCGTTGGTGAGCACGCCGGGCCGGTCGGTGAGGACGCCGTGCCGGGTACCGCCGAAGCTGGCTCCGAGGGAACGCAGGCCGCCGATAAGGACGGTCATTTCGGGCGGGGTCAGGTTGAGCATGTAGGCACGATCGACGAGCAGCGTCTCCGGTTGGGTCTTCTCGCCGGAACGCAGGTAGTTGCGGAAGGCGTCGGCCCGCGGCTCGAGGACCCGGAAGGACTCGACGTCGGTCTGCTCCTGAGTGGCGTCGGTGCGGCCCGGGCGGAACGGCACCGTCACTGCCACGCCGGCCTCGCTGGCTGCCTTCTCGACGGCGGCCGAGCCGGCCAGCACGATCAGGTCGGCGAGCGAGATCTTCGCGCCGCCGGCCTCGTTGAACTCGCGCTGGATGCTCTGGAGGGTGTCCAGGACCGTCGCGAGTTGCTCGGGCTGGTTGACCTCCCAGTTGCGCTGCGGATCGAGACGGAGCCGGGCGCCGTTGGCGCCGCCGCGCTTGTCGGTGGACCGGAAGCTCGCGGCGGAGGCCCAGGCGGTGGAGACCAGTTGAGCGGTCGTGAGGCCGGACTCCAGGACCTTCGCCTTGAGGGAAGCGACGTCGGCGTCATCCACGAGTTCGTGGTCGACGGCCGGCACCGGGTCCTGCCACAGCTGCGGCTCGGCGACCCACGGTCCGAGGAAGCGGCTGACCGGACCCATGTCGCGGTGCAGCAGCTTGTACCAGGCCTTGGCGAAGGCCAACGCGAACTCGTCGGGGTTCTCCAGGAAGCGGAGGGAGATCTTCTGGTACGTCGGGTCGACGCGCAGCGACAGGTCGGTCGTGAGCATCGTCGGCTGGTGTTTCTTCGACGGGTCGTGGGCGTCCGGGATGATCGCCTCGGCGTCCTTCGCGACCCACTGCTTCGCGCCGCCGGGGCTCGTGGTGAGCTCCCACTCGTGGCCGAAGAGGATCTCGAAGAACCGGTTGCTCCACTGTGTCGGCCGGTCGCTCCATGTCACCTCGAGACCGCTGGTGATCGTGTCACCGCCCTTGCCGGTGCCGTAGCTGCTCAGCCAGCCCAGGCCCTGCGCCTCCAGCGGCGCGCCCTCGGGCTCCGGCCCCACGTGTTCGTCCGCGATGCCGGCGCCGTGGGTCTTGCCGAAGGTGTGCCCTCCGGCGATGAGAGCGACAGTCTCCTCGTCGTTCATCGCCATCCGTCCGAAGGTCTCGCGGATGAAATGCGCCGCCGCGGCCGGGTCCGCGTTGCCGCGGGGACCCTCCGGGTTGACGTAGATGAGACCCATCTCGGTCGCGCCGAAGTTCGGCACCATCTCGGTGTCGGTGACGTAGCGCTCGTCACCGAGCCAGGCGTCCTCCGGACCCCAGAAGATCTCCTCTGGCTCCCAGACGTCCTCACGGCCGAAGCCGAAGCCGAAGGTCTTGAAACCCATCGACTCCAGGGCGACGTTGCCGGCGAGCACGAGCAGGTCGGCCCACGAGATCTTCTGACCGTACTTCTGCTTGACCGGCCACAGCAGCCGGCGGGCCTTGTCGAGGTTGGCGTTGTCGGGCCAGCTGTTGAGCGGGGCGAAACGCTGAGCGCCATCGCCGGCCCCGCCTCGACCGTCGTGGATGCGGTAGGTGCCCGCGGCGTGCCAGCTCATCCGGATCATGAGACCGCCGTAGTGGCCGAAGTCGGCCGGCCACCAGTCCTGCGGGGTGGTGAGCACCTCGATGATGTCCTGCTTGAGGGCCTCGACGTCGAGCTTCTCGAACTCCTTGGCGTAGCTGAAGCCCTCTGCCAGTGGGTTGCCCTTGGACGAGTGCGCGCGCAACACCGAGAGGTCGAGCTGGTTGGGCCACCAGTCCCGGTTCGTGTGCGGACGACCGCCGGTCTTCGGAGTCGGTGACTGGATCGCCGGGTTTTCGCTCTCGCTGCCATGCGCGGTCACGGAGTTATGCGCGACCGAGTAGCCGGCCGCCGCCATCTGGTCCACGCCCTGCGCGCTGGAGGGGGGGTTGCCCTGGTTGTCGCTCATCTGCTTCCTCCGAACTGCCGGATCACTGGGCAATGCGTTTCGGGGTTCGTGCCCCAATATTCCGCCTCGTCGACCACGAAGGCCTGGTCATCCGAGCCGGTGAGACAGGGGGCATGGCCGACGGCGCAGTCGACGTCCGCGATCGCACCGCAGGAGCGGCACACGACGTGGTGGTGGCTGTCCCCGACCCGTGACTCGTAGCGGGCGGTCGTATCGGCGGGCTTGATGCGCCGCACCAAACCGGCGTTGAAAACCGCTCGCAACTGCGCCTCGAAGTCAGACGCCATATGGCCAACATAGCCCCCCTTCGACGAGCAGATACGCGGCCGTGCCCCTCTGTCTGGCTCGCGGGTTCGACGACGCCGACCGGCTCGACCTCGCCCGCGAGCCCGACGGCAGGCGCGAGGTCCACGTGGGCTTCGAGCACGGGCTGCACTACTGCCTGGGGGCGGCGCCGGCTCGGCAGGAGGGCGAGGTCGCCTTCAGCGGGCTGCTGCCTCGCTTTCCCCGGCTGCGCCTGGCGGTGGCGCCCGAGAAGCTGGAGCGGCAGCTGATGCCAGTGTCGTGGCGCCTGGCCGGCCTGCCCGTCTGGCTGGACGGCTGGACGGCTGAGCGGCGGCACGCATGGGTCATAATCACTCGCTATGACCGAAACACGGATGAGCACCCCGTTCGTCGCGGGCGAGCGGGAGATGCTCGACGCGTGGCTCGACTGGCACCGCGAGACGCTCGCGATCAAGTGCGCGGGCCTGACCGACGAGCAGTTGCGGGAGCGGTCGGCGGCGCCGTCCACGCTGTCGCTGCTCGGCCTGGTGCGTCACCTGGCCGACGTGGAGCGCGCCTGGTTCCGCCGGATCCTGATGGGAGAGGACGCCCCCCGCCTGCACTCGACGCTCGAACGGCCCGACGATGTCTTCGACGCGGTCGACACGATGAGCGGCGAACAGGCGTTCGCGGCCTGGCGCGGCGAGATCGCCTATGCCCGCGAGGTGTCGGCCGGCCTCCCGCTCGACACGATCGGCAAGGGGCTGCGCCACGGAAACGAGGTGTCGTTGCGCTGGATCATGGTGCACATGATCGAGGAGTACGCCCGCCACAACGGCCACGCCGACCTGCTGCGCGAGCGGATCGACGGCGTGACGGGCGAGTGAGTCAGCCGGACAGCCTGATCGGGTTGACCAGGTCGGCGTAGACGAGCAGCCCCGCCATGACGATCATGACCATGGCGAGCGCGTACGTCAGCGGCAGCACCTTGGCGATGTCGACGTAACCGGGCTCGGGCCGCCGCATGACACGGGCGTAGGCGCGCTTGAGCCCCTCCCACAGGCCGCCGGCGATGTGACCGCCGTCGAGCGGCAGCAGCGGGATCAGGTTGAACATGCCGATCGCCAGGTTGAACCCGGCCAGCAGGTTGACCAGCTGGAAGAGCTTGTCCTTGACCGGCAGTCCCGAGGCGGCGATCTCGCCGCCGATGCGCCCGGCCCCGACGACGCCGATGGGCCCGTTGGGGTCGCGCTCCTCGCCGGAGAAGGCGGCCTGCCACACGCCGACCATCCGCTGCGGCAGGTTGACCAGCGACTCGGCCACATGACCGGTCAGCGTGGCCATGTAGCCGAGCACGGTGCCGAAGCTCTGCTGCTGGTAGACCTTGGTGGCCATGACGCCGAGGAAGCCCTCGCCCTTGGTCTTGGCCGTGGGATCGTCGATGGCTTCCCTGCCGATGAGCGTGACGCCGAGCGTCATGGGCCTGCCATCGCGGACGATGCCGACCTTGACGGGGCCAGGACCGTTCTTCCTGATCTTCTGGGTGATCTCTTCCCAGGTGGAGACCTTGACGCCGTTGAAGGCCACGATCGTGTCGCCCGCCTTCATACCGGCCTTGGCGGCGGGCGTCGGCTGGTCGCCGGCCGTACAGACCGTGCGGGTCTGGCCGTGGGGGATGACGCAGGCGTTGGTGTCGGGCGAGACCACCGGCGACAGGCCCGGCAGGCCGATGCCCACGAGCAGGACCGCGAACAGCACGAAGGCCAGCACGAAGTTCATCAGCGGGCCGCCGAACATGATGATGACCTTCTGCCACCACTTCTTGCGGTAGAAGACGCGCTCCTCGTCGCCCGGGCCCACCTCCTCCTGCGCGACGTCTCTCGCGGTGTCGATCAGCCCCTGGAACGGGCCCGTCGAGGCCCTGCGCAGCTTGGTCGGATCGTCGCCGGGCCGGGGCGGCAGCATGCCGATCATCCGGATGTAGCCGCCGAACGGGATCCACTTGATCCCGTACTCCGTCTCGCCCCTGCGCCGCGACCACATGGTGCCGCCGAAGCCCACCATGTACTGCGTCACCCTGACGCCGAACAGCTTGGCGGGAACGAGGTGGCCCAACTCGTGCAGGGCGATGGAGGCCATCAGGCCGACCGCGAAGATGACGATCCCCGCGAGGTAGAGCCAGATCATCTACGCGCGCTCCGTGGCTGAGGAGAAGGTCCGACAAGCCCAGAGTAGTCGACAATCCGATGCTGAACGGCTTGCGAGGCCTTTGCCGAATCAGGAGCGTACGTTGACAGTACGAAGTCATTCGATCACTCTAGGAGATGTGTCGCTTCGGATCCTGGTGGCCGAGCACCTCGCGCTGGTGCGCAGGGGCCTGGTCGCCTCGCTCGACGCGGAGACCGATCTCGAGGTCGTCGCCGAGGTCGGCAACGGCGCGGACGTCGTCCCCGCCGCGCTGCGGCACGCTCCCCAGGCCGCCGTCGTCGACCTCGATCTGCCCGGCCTCGACGGCCTGAGCACCGCCGCGCTGCTGCGCGAGCACGCGCCCGGCTGCCGGGTGCTGATCCTGTCGGCCCAGCCCAACCCCGGCCAGGTACGGCGGGCCTTCGAGGCGCACGCGACGGGCTTCATGAGCCTCGACGTGGCGCCCGAGGTGCTGGCCGAGGGCCTGCGAGCCATGGGCGAGGGCCGTAGGGCCGTCGACTCGGAGCTCGCGGTGGCGGCGCTGGAGTCGGCCGCCAACCCGCTCACCCCGCGCGAGCGCGATGTGCTGAGGGTCGCGGCGGGCGGGGCCCGCTCGACGGAGATCGCCGACGAGCTGTTCCTGTCGGTGGGCACGGTCCGCAACCACCTGTCGCGCATCATGTGCAAGACGGGGGCCCGCAACAGGCTCGACGCGGTGCGCATCGCCAGCGACTCCGGCTGGCTGTAGCCGCGCCTTCTTGCCCATCCGGGGGTGGCTGAGCGTGGCCGAGCCCCGGTGGAACCGCGCCGCTCCGACCGGGACTCGGGGTCTCACGGGCGCACTCAGCCGGCGCCCTCGGGCACGCCGTCGATCATCGGTGAGTCGTAGAACACGAGGTCGACGATGCGGCAGAGCTCCACACCTTGAGAATCTCAAGCCCGCTCCACCGCCAGACAGTGACTCAGCTCACGATCTGACCGTGTGATTCGTCATGGGCGCCAGATCAGGACGAGCGCGCAGTCGTCGTTGTGCCCCGAGGCCATCGAGTTGACCAGAGCTCTCGCGCCGTCGCGGAAACCCGAGGGCAGCAGCCGCTCGGCCTCGCCCAGCAGCCGGTCGAGGCCGGCGTCGATGTCGCGGCCCGGCTGCTCGATGAGGCCGTCGGTGTAGAGCAGGAGCGCGTCGCCCTTGCGCAGCACGCCGCTGTCGGGCTCGCAGTGCAGGTCGGGCACCACCCCGAGGACCACGCCCTTGGCCGAGGCGATCTCCCAGTTGCCGGTGCCCGAGTCGAGCTTGACGACGGGCGGGTGGCCGGCCGAGGTGATCGTGTACTCGCCGGTGGCCAGGTCGAGCCGCAGGTGGACGGCGGTGACGAAGCCCTCGTCGCCGCGCTGGCGGTGCAGGTAACCGTTGCAGGCGGGCAGGAAGTCGTCGACCGAGCCGAGCAGCCCGCCGAACGTGCCCGACAGCAGCAGCGCCCTGGTGCCCGCGTCGACGCCCTTGCCCGACACGTCGACCAGCGCGATCTCCACGTTGTCGCCGTCGCGCATGGAGACCAGGAAGTCGCCGCCGAAGGAGGAGCCGCCCGCCTGTTTGAGCACCACCTTGGCGCCCCAGTCCTTGGGCAGCGAGGGCAGCTCACTCTGGCTCTTGAGCCGGTCGCGCAGCTCCAGCAGCATGGCGTCACCGCGCAGGCCCTGCACGCCGAGTTTGCCCCTGATACGGGCCATGAGCACGGCCAGGACCGTGGTGAAGCCGATGGTCACCATGAGCCCGAGACCGATCCTGTTGACGCCCAGGACCGCTCCAATGTAGGCGAGGGCGGCCAGGACGGACACCAGCAGGATGGCCAGGCTGCGCAGCCGCAACTGCAGCCCGCCGACCAGCGTGATGAGGATGAACAGGGAGGGGGAGAACCACTCGGTGGAGACGCGGGCGGCCAGCCCGCCGACCACCAGGGTCAGCAGGGAGAGCGTGATGAGCAGATTGCGGTCCCTGGCCAGCGGCCCTCTCCTGAGGAACCTGACGGCGGGCACCAGACCAGGCACTTTGACCAGCACCGCACGCAGCCGAGGCGGGATCTGCGGCACCGGACGTGAGTTCATGATGGGCCTGACTGTATCGGTCTCTCCCGGGTTTGGGCAGCCCACTTGACCAACGCCTTGATCATTAGGCACGGATATTGGGTGGCCGTCCGGCTTTGCCCGCTCCTACGGTGGACGGATGACGTATCCGATCCGCCCCATCTCGGAAGAGGAGTGGCCCCAGTTCAGCGGCGTGCTCGCCGAGGGATTCAACTGGACGCCGCATCCCACCCAAACCGAACGCTGGAAGGCGAACACCGAGTTCGACCGGACCCTGGCCGCCTTCGACGGCGACCTCATCGCCGGCGTCACCGGCATCCACACCTTCTCGATGGCGGTGCCGGGCGGCATGCTGCCCGTGGCGGGAGTGACCGCGGTCAGTGTGCTCCCCTCCCACCGCCGCCGGGGCATCCTCTCCCAGATCATGCGCCGCCAGCTCGCCGACATCCGCGAGCGGGGCGAGGCGGTGGCCGCGCTCTACGCCTCCGAGGCGATCATCTACGGCCGGTTCGGGTACGGCAGGGCGGCCGACAGCCTGGCGCTGCGCATCCCCACGCACCGGTCGGCCTTCACCGCCGCCGCGCCTTCCGACCCTTCGCTCAGGGTCCGCGTGGTCAGGCCGGCCGACGTCAGGCCCGTCCTGGAGGAGCTGTTCGCCGAGGTCGTGGCCAGGCGTCCGGGCCGGTACGCGCGCGACGAGGGCTTCTGGAACATGATCCTGGCCGACGAGGAGTTCGACCAGCAGGGCGCGGGCAGCCTGCGCGCCATCCTGGTCGAAGACTCCTCCAGGGCGCGCGGCTACGCGCTGTTCCGCGTCAAGGGGAACTGGGGCGAGTACGGCGCGCCCGACGGCGAGCTGCAGCTGCGCGAGCTGCACGCTACCGACCCCGCGGCGCACGCGCTGCTGTGGCGTGCGGTGCTCGACCGCGATCTGGTGACCAAGGTCACGGCCGACATCCCGGTCGACGATCCGATCACCCAGCTGCTGGCCGACGTCCGCCAGCTCCACCCGCGCTGGCTCGACGACCTGTGGGTGCGGCTGGTGTCGGTGGACGCCGCGCTGACCTCCCGCGCCTACTCCGCGCCCGTGGACGTGGTGATCGAGGTGGCCGACGACGTCTGCCCGTGGAACGCCGGACGCTGGCGCCTGACGGCCGACACCGGCTCGGCCGCGTGCAAGCGCACCGACGAGGCTCCCGACGTGTCGCTGCCGGTCTCCGCGCTCGGCGGGGCCTACATGGGCGCGGGGTCGCTGGTGGCCCAGCGGTCGGCGGGCCTGCTGACCGAGCACTCGGCGGGCGCGGTCCACGCCCTCGCCACCGCCATGTCGTGGTCGCCCGCCCCGTGGGCGGGCTGGGTCTTCTGATCGATCGTGCCGCTCTCCTGATCAGGACCGCTCTCCTGATCAGGACCGGTCCTCTGATCGGGCCGGTCTCCTGATCGGGCCGGTCTCCTGATCGGGTACGGCACGCATGGGTCGGCCGCCACCCCGGGCGCGGGGCGGGCGTCTCTCCAGGGAAACGCTCCCCGAGCGCGCGGGGCAGACCGCCGTCACGGAAGGCGGCGGCCGGAAAGGCGGCGGCACGGCAGGCGGCGGCGGGGTGTGGCGGGTTACAGTCGCAGGTATGGCGCTGCAGAGTTTGCAGATCACGGCGATCACCGCGATGCGAGCGAGGGACGTCTCCCGGCCCTCGCAGGAACAGCAGGACACGGCCGACCGGCGGCCGTTGCGCGACGAGACCCCACGACGCGAGGCCCGCCGCAGGTCATAACCACGGCGGGAGTGCCCGCCCCCAGCCACAGTCACGGCGGGAACGCCCGCCCCCAGCCACAGTCACGGCGGGAACGCCCGCCCCGAGCCACAGTCACGGCGGGAACGCTTGCCCCGAAACATGCTCACGGCGGGAGTGCCCGCCGTGAGCCGTAGCCAGGCGCGAGCACGCCGCGAACCGTGGCCATGACGAGGCCGTGGCGGGGCGCCCGCCGCGAGCCGTGGCAGAGGCGGGGCGCTCCGCCCTGCGGTGACGGCAGTCCGGCGGATACGGCAGTTCTGCGGTTACGGCAGTGCTGCGGTTACGGCAGCGGCGGGAGCTGGCCGATGGTCTCGTAGGAGGCGAGCTGGGCGATGCGGCGGCTGTGCCGCTCCGCGCCCGAGAACGGGGTGGCGAGGAAGACCTCGACGAACCTGGTCGCCTGCTCCTCGGGGTGCATGCGCGCGCCGAGGCTGATGACGTTGGCGTTGTTGTGCTCGCGGGCCAGCTGGGCCGTCTCCTCGCTCCAGGCGAGGGCGGCGCGGATGCCGCGCACCTTGTTGGCCGCGATCTGCTCGCCGTTGCCGGAGCCGCCGATCACGATGCCGAGGCTGCCGGGGTCGCCCGCGACGCCTTCCGCGGCGCGCAGCACGAACGCGGGGTAGTCGTCCTCGGCGTCATAGACGAAAGGACCGCAGTCGGTCACCTCATGCCCTTGGTCCTTCAACCAGGTCACCAGGTGGTTCTTCAGCTCATAGCCGGCATGGTCGGCACCGATGTAGACACGCACGCGACCAGTTTCGCAGGTTCGCGAGGCGCGATCCACGCGGGCCCCACGCTAGAGTAAGAGCCTCTCGCCTACCACAGTCCTTACAGGAGTACAGCGCCCATGCGTGAGATCCGGTACATCGGCGATCCCGTCCTGCGCACCGCGGCCGAGCCCGTCGTCGACTTCGACAGGGAGCTGCGCAAGCTCGTCGACGAGATGTTCGAGGCGATGTACGCGGCCGACGGCGTGGGCCTGGCCGGGCCGCAGATCGGCGTGTCGCGCAGGCTGTTCGTCTACGACTGCAGCGGGCGCAAGGGCCACCTGATCAACCCCACGCTGACGATCGACGACGCCGAGGAGGTGCTCGACGAGGAGGGGTGCCTGTCGGTGCCGGGCCGCGCCACCGGCAAGCCGCTCTACGCGGCGACGCCGAGGGCGGCGGGCGTCAGCATCGAGGGCGTGGACCGGCTCGGCCGCAAGGTGAAGCTCAAGGCGCGCGGGCTGCTGGCGCGCTGCTTCCAGCACGAGACCGACCACCTGAACGGCACGCTCTACGTCGACAGGCTGCCCAAGAGCCAGGCCCGCGAGATCCTCCAGCGCACCCACTGAGCCGAACCGCCGACGCGGCGGCGGACAGGCAGCTGTGTTGATTGGCTCGCTCGCAGGCTCGCTCACAACTGGAGCGACTTGACCTCGAAGTACTCCTCGAGCCCGTGCTCGCCCAGCTCCCTGCCGATGCCCGAGTGCTTGTAGCCGCCGAAGGGCGCGTGCGGGTTGAACTGGCCGCCGTTGATCGAGACCTGGCCCGTGCGCAACCGCCTGGCCACCGCGACGGCCCGCTCCTGCGTGCCGGCCCACACCGCGCCCGCAAGACCGTAGCGGGTGCCGTCGGCGATCTGCACGGCCTGCTCCTCGCTGGTGTAGGGGATGATCGACAGGACGGGACCGAAGATCTCCTCCTGCTCGATCGTCATCCCCGGCTCCACACCGGCGAAGATGGTCGGCTCGACGTAGTAGCCGCGCTCCATGGGCCTCTCGGTGCCGCCCATGATGAGGCGCGCGCCCTCCTCCTGGCCGGTGTTGATGAAGCGCACCACCCGGTCGCGCTGCGCGGCCGACACCAGCGGGCCGATCCTGGTGGCCTCGTCGAAGGGGTCGCCGACGACGTACTTGCGGGCGGCCTCGACCGCCAGGCCGACCGCCCGGTCGTACTGGTCGCGGTGGACGATCATGCGTGACCACGCCGAGCACGTCTGTCCCGCGTTGACGAAGGCGTTGGCGACGCCCGCCTTGACCGCCGCGGGCAGGTCGGCGTCGGGCAGGATCAGGTTGGCCGACTTGCCGCCGAGCTCCAGCGCCACCCGTTTGACGCCCGCGGCAGCCAGCGCGGCCACCTGGCGGCCGGCCCTGGTCGAGCCGGTGAAGGAGATCATGTCGACCTCGGGGTGGGCGGCCAGCGCCTCGCCGACGACCGGGCCCCTGCCGCTGACCAGGTTGAACACGCCCTTGGGCAGGCCGACCTCGTGGAAGATCTCGGCCAGCGCGTAGGCCGCCAGCGGCGCCACCTCGCTGGGCTTGAGCACGACCGTGCATCCGGCGGCGAGCGCGGGCGCGACCTTGCAGACGATCTGGTGGAGCGGGTAGTTCCACGGCGTGATCGCGGCCACGACGCCCACCGGTTCCTTCACCACGACCGAGTTGCCGATCCGGCTCTCGAGGGGATGGCTCTCGGCCAGGTGCGCGTAGGAGGCCAGCACGCCCGCGGGCATCAGCGTCTGCACCTTCAGCGCGAAGCCGTACGGGGAGCCCATGTCGGTGGAGATCGTCCTGGCGACGCTCTCCGCGCGTTGCTTCAGCAGGTCGGCCGCGGCGGCCAGCAGCTTGCCCCGCTCGGCGGGAGCCGTGGCCGCCCAGGCAGGAAAGGCGGCGCGGGCGAACAGGACCGCCGCCTCCGCGTCATCGGGAGCGCCTGCGGGAACGGTATCGATCGTCTCCTCGGTGGCCGGATTGACGACGTCGATTCCTTCTCCCGAGACCGAGGCCGTCCAGGCCCCGTTGATATAGAGATGACGCATGTCCCCCATCCTTGCGCGCCGAAGGTCACAAAGCGAGAACCTTGACTCACCCGAGGGTACGGCGAAGCGCCCAGGTTAGGGGGACATGTCGGAGATCTCGCCTCAGTCGAAGACGGGCTGCCGGGTGCGGGTCCGCTTGAGCTCGAAGAAGTCCTCGAAGCTCGCGACGGTGCGCACGCCGTCCCAGAGCCTGCCGGCGTCCTCGCCGCGCGGGATCTTTGTCAGGACGGGCCCGAAGAAGGCGACGCCCTCGACCTGGATCACGGGGGTGCCGACCTCCTGCCCGACGAGGTCGATGCCGCGGAAGTGCGACTGCCTGATGGCCTCGTCGTAGTCCTCGGAGTCCATGGCGTCGGCCACCTCCCTGTCGAGGCCCGCGGCCTCCAGGGCGTCGGCCACGGTGTCCCTGACCGTGGGGCCCTCCTTGGGCCTGCCCAAGGTGTGGAAGCGGGTGCCGAGCTCGGTGTAGAGGGGGCCGACCACGTCCTCGCCGTACTTCTGCGCCGCCGCGGCGACGACGCGGACGGGGCCGATCGCGGCGGCGATCATCTCGCGGTACTCGTCGGGGATGTCCTTGTCCTCGTTGAGGACGTTCAGGCTCATGATGTGCCACCGGGCTTCGATGTCACGGACCTTCTCGACTTCCACCAGCCAGCGAGAAGTGATCCACGCGTACGGACAGAAGGGGTCGAACCAGAGGTCCACGGGGGTTCGCTGAGACATGTTGGGGGTTCTCTCATTCGTGGTGACCTTGCCCTGGGCCATAACCTGAGTGAGAGTCAGGACTATTCCTGGCATGGCAGGATTCAGACAAAACCCCAAAGATGTGGTGAAGAGGAGCGGATCTTGGCAGGCAACCTGACCCGTGACGAAGCTCGCGAGCGGGCCCGGCTGTTGAAGGTCGAGTCGTACGACGTCAAACTCGACCTGACGGAGGGTGAGGAGCGGTTCGAGAGCGTCACGACCGTTCGTTTCTCCGCCGCGGAACCCGGCGCGACGACGTTCATCGACCTGCACGGCGCGCACGTGCGCTCGGTCGAGCTCAACGGTGTCGCGCTCGACGTCTCCGGCTACGACGAGGACAAGGGCCGCTTCCCGCTGCCCGGCCTCGCCGCCGACAACGAGTTGACCATCGACGCCGACTGCGTCTACATGCGCACAGGCGAGGGCCTGCACAGGTTCGTCGACCCCGTCGACCAGAAGGTCTACCTGCACACGCAGTTCGAGACGGCCGACGCGCACCGCATGTACGCCTGCTTCGACCAGCCCGACCTCAAGGCGACTTTCGAGCTGACCGCGCTCGCCCCCGCCGACTGGGAGGTCGTCTCCAACAGCGCGGCCGACTCCGTCGAGGAGCTGGCCGCGCACGAGGGCCGTCACGGCACCACCCAGGCGGCCAAGCGGCACCACTTCGCGGTCACCCCGCGCATCTCGACCTACATCACCGCGCTGGTGGCCGGCGGCTACCACAAGGTGACCGCCGAGCACGACGGCATCCCGCTGGGCATCTACTGCCGCGCCTCGCTGGCCGAGCACCTCGACCCCGACAACATCTTCGAGGTCACCCGTCAGGGCTTCGACTTCTTCCACAAGGTCTTCGGCGTCCGCTACCCGTTCGGCAAGTACGACCAGCTGTTCGTCCCCGAGTTCAACGCGGGCGCGATGGAGAACGCCGGCTGCGTCACCTTCCTCGAGGACTACGTCTTCCGCTCCCGCGTCACCGACGCCATCATCGAGCGCCGCGCCGAGACGATCCTGCACGAGATGGCGCACATGTGGTTCGGCGACCTGGTCACCATGCGCTGGTGGGACGACCTGTGGCTGAACGAGTCGTTCGCCACCTACGCCTCCGTGCTGTGCCAGGCCGAGGCCACCCGCTGGGGCAACGGCGCGTGGACCACGTTCGCGAACGTGGAGAAGGCGTGGGCCTACCGGCAGGACCAGCTCCCCTCCACCCACCCGATCGCCGCCGACATCCCCGACATGCAGGCGGTCGAGGTCAACTTCGACGGCATCACCTACGCCAAGGGCGCCTCGGTGCTCAAGCAGCTGGTGGCCTACGTCGGCCTCGACAACTTCCTGGCCGGCGTGCGCGACTACTTCAGCGAGCACGCGTGGGGCAACACCGAGCTGAAGGACCTGCTGACCGCGCTGGAGCGGACCAGCGGCCGTGACCTGTCGTCGTGGTCGAAGGAGTGGCTGGAGACCTCGTGGGTCAACACGCTGCGCCCTTCGTTCGACGTGGACGCCGAGGGCCGCTTCACCCGCTTCGAGGTGCTGCAGGAGGCCCCCGCCGAGTACCCGACGCTGCGCTCGCACCGCGTCGCGATCGGCCTGTACTCCCTGGTCGACGGCGTGCTGACCAGGACCAGGCGGGTCGAGCTCGACGTGGTCGGCGCGCGTACGGCCGTCGCCGAACTGCTCGGCGAGACCCAGCCCGACCTGGTGCTGGTCAACGACGACGACCTGACCTACGCCAAGGTCAGGCTCGACGAGCGCTCCCTGGCCACGCTGGTCGAGGGCGGCATCTCGCGCTTCGCCGAGTCGCTGCCGCGCGCCCTTAGCTGGTCGGCGGCGTGGGACATGACCCGCGACGCCGAGATGGCCACCCGCGACTACGTCAAGCTGGTCATCTCCGGCATCGAGACCGTCAAGGACATCACGGTCGTGCAGACCGTGCTGCGCCAGGCTCGCCAGGCCGTGCAGCAGTACGCGGACCCGGCCTGGCAGGCCGAGGGGCTGGCCCAGCTCGCCGCCGCGCTGAAGTCGTGGATCGGCGCCGCCGAGGCGGGCTCGGACCACCAGCTCGCCTACGTCAACGCCTTCTGCGCGGTGGCCACCTCGGCCGACGACCTGGCCTTCGTCCAGGGCATCCTCGACGGCACCGCGGTCCCCGAGGGCCTGGCCGTCGACGCCGACCTGCGCTGGACGCTGACGCAGGCCCTGGTCTCCGGCGGCGTGCTCGGCGCGGCCGACATCGAAGCGGAGCTGAAGCGCGACGCCACCGCCTCGGGCGAGCGCTCGGCCGCGCTGTGCAAGGCGGCCATCCCGACCGCCGAGGCCAAGGCCGAGGCGTGGGCGGCGATCACCGGCGGCAAGCTGGCCAACGCGATCTTCAGGTCGATGATCGCCGGGTTCCAGGATCCGCACCACGTGGAGCTGCTCGCGCCGTACAAGGAGAAGTACTTCTCCGAGGTCGGGCGGATCTACGAGGAGTGGACGTTCGACATGGCGCAGAGCTTCGCCGTCGGCTGCTTCCCCGCGCTGCTGATCGAGCAGGAGACGGTCCAGGCGGCGCACGACTACCTCGCCTCCTCCGCCGCGCCCCAGGCGCTGCGCAGGATGGTGCTGGAGGGCGCCGACGGCGTGAGCCGCGCGCTGCGCGCCCGCGCGAAGGACGCTTCCTGACGCGCGCAATGTCCTGACACGCACGGCTGATCCGAAGGGCGCCCCTCGGCCGAGGGGCGCCCTTCGTGTTTCCCCGACTCTTGACAGCGGGAGGCCTTCGGACTCATATTTTCACCACTAACTTTATTTCCAAAGAAAGTCTGGGTCCTCGTATGGCAGGCAGTGATCGCGGCGACCTGACCAGGACGGCGATCCTCGCCCTCCTCGGCACGGTCGGTCCGCTCAGCCGTACCGAAATCGCCAGGGAGCTCGACCTCAGCCCCGCCTCCGTCACCCAGCTCACCCGCGAGCTGATGGGGCACGGCATGCTGGAGGAGCTCGACCTGAAGCCCTCCCGCGGCGGACGTCCCGCGCAGCGGCTCGGCCTCGTGGGCAGCGCGGGGCGCGCGCTCGGCGTCAAGGTGACGGCAGACCACCTGGTGATCGTCGACGTCCGGCTCGACGGCGTGGTGCTCGGCGCGTGGGAGCACCCCTTCGACCCGTCGGGCCCGCACGCGCTCGACGACCTCGCCGGCACGGTCGAGGCCACGCTCGCGCGGATCGAGCAGGCCCCCCCGCTGCTGGGCGTCGGCGTGGGCGTGCCGGGCAGCGTCGACGACCAGGCGGTGGGCACGGTCAACGCGCCGACGCTCGGCTGGCAGGCCATGCCCGTCGGCGAGCGGCTGCGCCGCCGCCTCAGCCTCCCCGTGCTGGTCGAGAACGACGTCAACGCCCTGGCCGCCGCCGAGCGCCTGTACGGCAGGGGCCGTACCCACCGCGACTTCCTCGTCCTGACGATCGGGCGGGGCGTCGGCGCGGCCATCGTGACCGACGGGCGCGTCTACCGGGGCGCGCGGGGCGGCGCGGGCGAGTTCGGCCACGTGCCCGTCGACCCCTCGGGGCCGGTGTGCGGGTGCGGCACGGCGGGCTGCCTGGAGGCGTTCGTCGGCGCGGCCGGGCTGGTGGCGGCCGCCAGGGACAAGGGCCTGCTCGGCGAGCACGCGGCGCACGGCGACCCCGGTGCGAGGGACCCCGGCGCGAAGGACGCGGTCGACGAGCTGGGCAGGGCCGCGGCGGCGGGCGACCGGGCCGCCCAGGACGTCTTCGACCAGGCGGGCAGGATCCTCGGCAGGTCGACCGCCGGGCTGATCAACGTGGTCGACCCCGAGGTCGTGGTCATCCTCGGCGAGGGCGTCGCGCACTGGCCGTACTGGCAGGTGGGCTTCGACAGGGCGGTGCGCGCCCAGCTCATGCCGGGGCGGCGCGACATCGCGATCGAGGTGGAGAGCTGGGACGAGACGAGCTGGGCCCAGGGCGCGGCGGCGCTGGTGCTGGCCACGCCGTTCGACGCGGCGGGCGCGGCGGGCGAGCAGGGCAGGCTCGTGCGCGCCCGGCTGATCGGAGCGGCCCCATGACGCTCACCGCCGCTCCCCCGCGGGCCCACGCGGCCGCCCGCAGGACCGGGCCGCCGCCGCGCGGGAGGTTACGCTACGCCGGCACGGTCGCGGTCTTCCTGCTGCCGAGCCTCGTCCCGCTGGTGCTGTTCACGCTGGTCCCGATGGCCGGGTCGCTGTGGGTGAGCCTGCACGAGTGGAACCTGATCGAGCCGATGCGCTGGGTCGGCCTCGGCAATTACGGCGAGGTGCTCGCCGACCCGGCGACGCGGGCGGCCTTCCTGCACACGCTGTACTTCATCGCCGGATACCTGCCGCTCGTCTACGCGGGCGGGCTCGGCCTGGCGATGCTGCTCAACAGGGCGATGGCGGGGCGCAACCTGTTCCGGGCGATCTACTTCCTGCCGGTCGTCACCAGCTGGGTCGTCGTCGCGCTGATGTGGAAGTGGCTGCTCAACCCGGCCAGCGGCATCGTGAACTGGGCGCTCGGCCTGGTCGGCGTCCTGGGGCCCGGCTGGTGGACCGACCCCACCTGGGCGATGCCGTCGATCATCCTCGCCTCGGCGTGGAAGGACCTCGGCTTCGTCATGATCATCCTGCTGGCCGGGCTGCAGGCGATCCCCGCCGAGTACCACGAGGCGGCGCGCGTGGACGGCGCCTCTGCCTGGCAGCGCTTCCGCCGCATCACGCTGCCGCTGCTGTCGCCCTCGACGTTCTTCGTCGTCGTCATCTCGCTGATCAACGGCTTCCAGGTCTTCGACCAGGTGCACGTCATGACGGCGGGCGGGCCCGGCGGGGCCACCGAGGTCGTGGTCGAGCAGGTCTACCGGCTCACCTTCCAGTACGGCAGGGCGGGCGCGGCCTCGGCGCTGTCGTGGCTGCTGTTCGCCGTCGTCCTGGTGGTGACGCTGATCCAGGTCCGCGCCCAGCGCCGGTGGGTGAACTATGGGTAGAGCGCTGAGGTATCTGCTGGTCGTGGTGGGCGCGCTGGTGATGCTGTTCCCGTTCGCGTGGGCGGTCATCACCTCGATCACCCCGGCTGGGAGCGTGCTGGCCACCCCGCCCGACTTCACCCCCGACGGGGCGAATCTCGGCGCGTACGGCAAGCTGCTGGAGGTCACCCCGTTCTGGCGGATCCTGCTCAACAGCGCGTGGATCGGGGCGGCCTCGACCATCCTGCAGGTGGTCACCAGCGCGATGGCCGCCTACGCCTTCGCCCGGCTGCCCTTCCCCGGCAGGGGCGCGCTGTTCGCCGTCTACCTGGCGACGCTGATGGTGCCGCTGCAGGTGCTGATCGTGCCGCTGTTCATCGAGATGCGGACCTTCGACCTCGTCGACACCTACTTCGCGGTCCTCGCTCCGACGATCGCCTCGGCATTCGGGGTCTTCCTGCTGAGGCAGGCGATCGCGCAGGTGCCGAAGGAGTTCGACGAGGCCGCGGTGCTGGATGGCGCCGGACATTTCCGGATTTTTGCGCTCATTGTGCTGCCACTGATCAGGCCCGCGCTGGCGACCTTCGCCATCTTCGGGTTCATGGCCAGCTGGAACAGCTACCTGTGGCCGCTGGTGATCATCAAGTCGCCCGAGTTCATGACGCTTCCCCTCGGCCTGGCCGAACTGCACGGCCGCTTCACCACCGAGTGGAACGTCGTCATGGCCGGGTCGGTGGTCAGCGTCGTGCCGATCCTCATCCTCTACCTCTTCGCCCAGAAACACGTCATCGCCTCCGTCGCCCAGTCAGGGCTCAAGTAAAAGGATCACCCCCCATGACCAGGACCAGGCTCGCCCTCGCCACGCTGGCCACCGCCGTCCTCGCCACCGCCTGCGCGCAGGGCTCGGCCACCAGGGACACGGCTGCCGACCCGGGTGGCAAGGTGACGGTGCGGTACTTCACCTTCTCCGCCGCGCCCGACCACGTGAAGGACCTCGACACGATCGTCGCCGCCTTCGAGAAGGAGAACCCGAAGGTGGACGTGGTCGTGGAGACCGCGCCGTACGACCAGTACTTCACCAAGCTGCAGACGAGCATCGCGGGCGGCACCGCGCCGGACACCTTCGAGCTCAACTACGAGAACTTCGTCACCTACGCCAGCGCGGGCTCCCTGCTCGACCTGGGCGCGGTCTCGGGGGACTCCGCGCCGACCGGTTACGCCCAGGAGTCGCTGGCGGCGTTCAAGCACGCGGGCAAGCAGTTCGCGCTGCCCGCCTCCTTCTCCACCGTCGTGCTCTTCTACAACAAGGACCTGTTCGAGAAGGCGGGCGTCGCCCCGCCCACCGCCGACTGGACCTGGAAGGACGAGCAGGCCGCGGCCGAGAAGCTGACCGACAAGAAGGCGGGCGTGTTCGGCGACTTCCAGCCCGTGCAGTTCTTCGAGTTCTACAAGACGCTCAAGCAGGCGGGCGGCGAGTTCCTCTCGGCCGACGGCAAGAAGGCCACCTTCAACAGCCCCGAGGGGATCAAGGCGGCCACCTGGCTGGTCTCCAAGGTCGGCAAGACCATGCCCACCGAGGCGGAGATCGGCGGCACCGCCGACTACGACACCAACCTGTTCAAGTCGGGCAAGCTCGCGATGTGGCACAACGGCATCTGGCAGTTCGCGGGGCTGAAGGACGTGCCGTTCGAGTGGGACGTCGTCGTCGAGCCCGGTGACGCGGCCAAGGCCAGCGCCGTCTTCCACAACTCGGTGGCCGCCTCCGCGACGACCAAGCACGGGAAGGAGGCCTACGCGTGGGCCAAGTACCTGAGCTCGTCGAACGTCGCGGCCACCACGCGCATCCAGTCGTCGTGGGAGCTGCCGCCCGTCTCCGACCAGGCGGTGCTCGACGGATACCTGAAGGACCCCAAGCCCGCCAACAGGCAGGCCGTCTTCGACTCGCTGCAGTCGATCGCGCTGCCGCCGGTGATCAAGAGGCAGCAGGAGATGCAGGACGCGGTCACCCAGGAGCTGTCGAACGCGGCGGCGGGCCGTACCTCCGTCGAGGCGGCGCTCAAGTCGGCCGCCGCCAAGGTGGACGAACTCCTGGGCTGACCGTCCCGACCGAAGCACCCAACACCTCACCAGGAGAACTGACACAGTGATCGTAGGAAGCGACCTGGCGCGGGCGCGGCTCGTCTCGCGCAGCGTCGATGTGATCAGCACGCATCAGTCGCCCTCGGGGGCCTACCCGGCGTGTCCCACCTTCTCCGCCTACCGCGGCTACGCGTGGCTGCGCGACGGCGCGTTCATCGCCGAGGGCATGAGCCGTACCGGCGTGGTCGACGGGGTGAGCGCCTTCCACGAGTGGTGCGCCGGGGTGATCGGCGCGCGGCAGGCGCGGGTGGACTCCCTCGTCGAGCGCGCCGCGAACGGCGAGCGCGTCTCCCCCGCCGAGATGCTGCCCACCAGGTTCACCCTGGACGGCGGCGAGGGCGCCGACGAGTGGTGGGACCACCAGCTCGACGGCTACGGCACGTGGCTGTGGGCGCTGGCCGAGCACACGGTACGGCACGGCGTCGAGGTGAAGGGCGCGCGCACGGCTGTCAGGGTCGCGGCGAGATACCTGTCGTGGTTCTGGGACCAGCCCTGCTACGACTGGTGGGAGGAGCACGTCGACCAGCGGCACGTCTCGACGCTGGGCGCGATCCACGCGGGCCTGCGGGCGGCGATCGGCACCGGCCTGCTCGACGAGCCGGAGGAGAAGGCCGCCGCCGAGGCGGTCGAGGGCATCGCGGCGCTGGTCGCGGCCGAGGGCGTCGCCGAGGGCGGGCACCTGCGCAAGTGGCTGGGCAGCGACGCGGTCGACGCGAGCCTGCTGGCGTGCGTGTACCCGTTCGGGCTCTACCCACCGGACCACCCCGTCGCGGTGGCGACGGTGGCGGAGGTGGAACGGCAGCTCGCCCACGAGGGCGGGGTGTACCGCTACCTGGCCGACACCTTCTACGGCGGCGGCCGCTGGGTGCTGCTGTCGGGACTGCTCGGGCTCAACCACGCGGCGGCGGGACGGCGCGAGCAGGCGCTGCGCTACCTCGACTGGATGGGCGCGCAGGCCACCGACGCGGGCGAGCTGCCCGAGCAGGTGTCGGACGTGCTGCTCGCCCCTGGACGGTTCGACGAGTGGCTGGCCAGATGGGGCACGGTCGCGACGCCGCTGCTGTGGTCGCACGGCATGTACCTGATGCTCGCCGACGCGCTGGAGGGGCGGGCATGATCCGCCATCGTCCCTACGGTTCGGGGCACCCGTACGCCGAGTCGGAGGACCAGCGGGTGCCCACCATGCCGATGGCGGGCCAGAGCGTCGAGTTGCGGGTGCGGGCCTCGGCGAACGTGACCTCCGTGGTGTGCGACTGGGTCGCCGTCGGCGACCCAGCGGTGGAGCTGCCGCTGCGCCGTCCCGTGGCCGAGGAGGAGACGGCGACGGCCGACGGCGGGCATCTGGCCGCGGCGCAGGCGAAGGCGGCCAGGGCCGCCTCGGGGTCGTGGTCGGTGGTGACACCGCCGCTGGAGGCGGGCCGCCGCTACACCTACCGGTTCCGCGGGGGCGGCCGGACCACCACCTGGTTCCAGGTGACGGCGGCCGAGTGGGGCGACGAGGGCGGACGGCTGAGCGTCGAAGGCCGCGACCGGGTGGTACCGGGCAGCGTGCGATGGCTGGCCGACGCCGACGAGGTACGGCGGGGCCGCTTCGAGCTGGCGCTGGAGCCGGGCGCCCACGTCGTCGGGTTCGGCGAGCGCTTCGACGCGGTCGACCAGCGCGGCAGGTCGCTCGACGCGGTGGTCTTCGAGCAGTACAAGTCGCAGGGCGCGCACGGGCGCACCTACCTGCCGATGCCGTTCGCGCTGGTCGTCAACGGCTCGCGCAGCTGGGGCTTCCACGTCGACACCACCCGCCGCACCTGGTACGAGATCGGCGACAGCATCGTCGTCGAGGCCGAGGGCGCGGACCTGACGCTGCGCGTCCACGAGGGCTCGCCCGCCGAGGTGCTCGACGCCTTCCTCGGCACGGTGGGCAGGCCGACCGAGCTGCCCGACTGGGTGTTCAGGCTGTGGGCCAGCGGCAACGAGTGGAACACGCAGGAACGCGTCATGACCGAGATGGACCGGCACCGCGAGCACGACATCCCCGTCGGCGCGCTGGTCATCGAGGCGTGGAGCGACGAGACGACGTTCACCGCCTTCAGGGGCGCGCAGTACGAGCCCTCGGAGGAGCCGCACACGCTGGCCGACTACCGCTTCCCCGCCGACGGTCCGTGGCCCGACCCCAAGGGCATGGTGGACGAGCTGCACGAACGTGACATCAAGGTGCTGCTGTGGCAGATCCCCCTGCAGAAGATGCGCCCCCATCCGCAACATCAGGCGGCCGTGGACGCCAGGCAGATCCTCGACAAATGCGTCAGGGAGGCGGACGGCAGGCCGTACCGGAACAGGGGGTGGTGGTTCCCGCTGGCGCTGATGCCCGACCTGAGCTCGCAGGAGGTGCGCGACTGGTGGACGGCCAAGCGCCGCTATCTCGTCGAGGAGGTCGGGATCGACGGGTTCAAGACCGACGGCGGCGAGCACGCGTGGGGCCACGACCTGCGCTACGCCGACGGCCGCAGGGGCGACGAGGGAAACGGCCTGTTCCCGGTTCACTACGCGCGCGCCTTCGGCGACCTGCTCAGGCAGGCGGGCAAGGCGCCGGTGACGTTCAGCAGGGCGGGATTCGCGGGGGCTCAGCCGCACGGCGCGTTCTGGGCCGGTGACGAGGACTCCACGTGGGAGGCCTTCCGCTCCTCCATCAGGGCCGGAATCACGGCTTCCGCCTGCGGGATCGTCTACTGGGGCTGGGACCTGGCCGGGTTCTCCGGCGAGCTGCCGAGCGCGGAGCTCTACCTGCGGGCCGCGGGGACGTCGGCGTTCATGCCGATCATGCAGTACCACTCGGAGTTCAACCACCACCGCAGGCCGCTGCGCGACAGGACGCCGTGGAACATCGCCGAACAGACGGGAGACTCCCGGGTCATCCCGGTGTTCAGGCGGTTCGCGCACCTGCGGGAGCGGCTGGTGGGCTACCTGGCCGACGAGGCGCGCAAGACCGTCGCGGGCGGCGCGCCGCTGATGCGCGGCCTGTTCTTCGACCACCCCGCCGACCAGGCCATCTGGGGCCATCCGTTGCAGTACAAGCTCGGCGACGCCCTGCTGGTCGTCCCCGTCACCGAGCCGGGCGCCGACAAGGTGGAGGCCTACCTGCCCGAGGGCGAGTGGGTCGACGTCTGGACGGGCCTGGCGCTCGACGGCGGGCAGACCGTCACGCTGCCCGCTCCCCTCGACCGGCCACCCGTCCTCTGTACGGCGGAGCGCTGGCCTGACCTGTCTCCCGTCTTCTCGCCCTGAGAGGAGAAATTGCCTTGAACCGGTTACGGTCGGGCGTCATCGTCGCGGTGATCGCCCTGCTTGCCTCCCTCGTCGCCGCTCCCGCCTACGCGCTGGACGGCGTCTACCACCATCCGACGGGCATCGACGATCTCTACTCGGCCGAACCGACAGAACGCTCCCCCCGCGACCCCATGGCGGGGGAGAACGTCCAGATCAACGCCACCACCTGGCCGATCGAGCCGGGCCAGACCGTCTGGGTCACGTGGACGAAGAACGGGGTGAACCAGACGCCCGTCGGCGCCGCGTGGGACCACAACAACGGCAACAACAGCTACTGGAAGATCAACCTGGGCTCCTTCGCCAGGGGCGACCAGATCGCCTACACCGTGAACGCGGACGTGAACGGCGGCGGGCAGCGGAGCACGGGCCCGTTCTCGTTCACGGTCACCTCGTGGAGCACGGTGACGAACGTGACGGGCTTCACCAACAACGGCACGTCCGTCGACGTCACGACAGGTGACAGCGCGGGGTCCTTCACACCGAAGATCCGCTTCGCCTTCCCCGCGCTCGACCGCTTCAGGATGCAGGCCGCTCCCACGGGCTCGGGCCTGACAATCTCCGGGGTGTCCGGCTACACGGTGTCCGACTCCGGCAGCACGCTGACGATCTCGACCAGCTCGCTCGTGCTGAAGATCCAGAAGTCGCCCTACCGGCTGTCGGTCTACAAGGGCGACGGCACGACCCTGATCACCAGGCAGGACGCCTCGAACTCTCTCCGATGGGCCAGCGACGGCGCCACCACCGTCACCAAGATCGAGGACAACTACGCCTCGCCCGCGGGCGAGCGGTTCGAGGGGTACGGCGAGCGCTACGACCAACTCGACCAGCGCGGCACCAGCGTGCACAACTACGTCTACAACCAGTACAGGGACCAGGGCGCGACGCGACGCACCTACCTGTCGGTCCCCTTCTTCACGAACTCGGCCGGTTACGGCATCTACCTGCCCAGCACCCGCTACGCCCTCTTCACGCCCGGCAACAGGTCAGGCCTCGCCGTGGACACGGGCGGCGCGCTCACCTCCACGCTCGACTACCACTTCTTCGCCGGGACGCCCGCCGAGATCGTCGACGACTACACCGCCGTCACCGGGCGCCCCCAGCTGCCGCCGAAGTGGGCCTTCGGCGTGTGGATGTCGGCCAACGAGTGGAACACCCAGGCCGAGGTGAGCGCCGAGCTGGCCAACGCCGCCACGCACAAGGTCCCGCACACGGCGATGGTGCTGGAGCAGTGGAGCGACGAGGCGACCTTCTACATCTGGCACGGCGCCACCTACACGCCCACCCCCGGCAGCGGCAAGCTGGCCTACGCCAACCTCACCTTCCCCGCCGGTACGGCATGGCAGAACCCGAAGGCGATGGTCACCGACGCGCACAGCAAGGGGATCAAGATGATCCTCTGGCAGATCCCCGTGCTGAAGGAGAACTTCGACTCAAACCCGCCGACCGCGCCCCAGCAGCACCTCAACGACAAGGCGTACGCCGAGGCGCAGGGCTACGTCGTGAAAAATCCCACCAACGGGCCCTACCGGATCCCGACCGGCCAGTGGTTCGGCGACAGCATGGTCCCCGACTTCACCAGCCCTGCCGCCACCACCTGGTGGATGAGCAAGCGCGACTACCTCATGGACGAGGTCGGCATCGACGGCTTCAAGACCGACGGCAGCGAGGCGATCTTCGGCAGGGGTGTGAAGTTCGCCGACGGCCGCAAGGGCGACGAGATGCACAACTCCTACCCCAACAGCTACACCAAGGCCTACAACGCCTACGTCAAGGGCAAGAACGCGCAGAACACGATCTTCAGCAGGGCGGGCACGTCGGGCGCGCAGACGAGCTCGATCTTCTGGGCGGGCGACCAGAACTCCAGCTTCTCCGCCTTCCAGGAGGCGGTGCGGGCGCAGCTGTCGGCGGGCCAGTCGGGCGTGCCGTACACGGCCTGGGACCTGGCCGGCTTCACCGGCGACTTCCCCAGTGCGGAGCTGTACCTGCGGTCAGCGGCCCAGGCGACGTTCTCGCCGATCATGCAGTATCACTCGGAGAAGGCCAACCCGGCTGCCTCCGAGGCGCGCACGCCGTGGAACGTGCAGGCGCGCACGGGCGACACCTCGGTCGTGCCGGCGTTCAGGAAGTTCGCCAACGTCAGGATGAACCTGATCCCCTACCTCTACACCGAGGCGAAGGCGAGCTCGGCGACGGGCGTGCCGATGATGCGGGCGATGAGCTTCGCCTTCCCCGGCGACGCGACGGCCGCTCCGATGGACCAGCAGTACCTGTTCGGCTCGCAGCTGCTGGTGGCGCCGATCACCACGCAGGGCGCGACGTCCAAGAGCGTCTACCTCCCGGCGGGCGAGTGGTACGACCTGTGGAACGGCGGCAGGTTCACCGGACCCGGCACGAAGACCTACCACGCCGGGCTGGACTCCATCCCGGTCTACGCCAAGCCCGGCGCGATCATCCCGCTCAACCTTAACGCCGACTACCAGCTCGGCGGCGAGATCGGCAACAGCGTCACCGCCTACGCCAACCTCGTCTTCCGGATCTACCCGTCGGGCAACAGCTCGTACGCCTACTTCGAGGACTCGGCGGGCGCCAGCCGTACCGTCAGCTCGGCGGAGAACTGGGGCGCGCACCAGGTCGCGGTGACCGTACCGGCGCTGACCTCGACCTCCACGCTGCAGGTGGCCTCCACCAAGCCCACCTCGGTGACCGGCGCGACGGCGCGGGCGACGCTCACCGACCTGAAGGCCGCCGCCGAGGGCTGGTGGTGGGACCCCGCGCAGCAGCTCACCCACGTGAAGCTGGCGAGCGCCGCCGCCAACAGGACCGTGACGCTGAACGGCGTCGACAAGGCGGGCTACGAGGCGGAGTTCGCCACCGGCACCGGCACCTCCACCAACACCGACCACCCGGGCTACACGGGCACCGGTTTCGTGGACGGCTTCTCCAGCGCGGGTGATGCCGTCACCTTCCAGGTCAAGGCGGACGCCGGGGGCAGTCACCAGCTGAGGTTCCGCTACGCCAACGGCGTGGCCACCGCCGCCTCGGCCACGATCCAGGTGGACGGCGTCACCGCAGGCACCCTGTCGATGCCCTCGACGTCGAACTGGGACACCTGGGGCACCGCGTCCCTCACCACCTCGCTGACGGCGGGGGCGCACACCGTCAAGATCATCTATGGCAGCGGCGGCGTCAACCTCGACAACCTGGTGGTGGCGCGGCCATGAGACGTGCGTTCGTGATGCTGGCCGCGCTGCTCCTGCCCCTGCTGGTCGCGCTGCCCGCCCAGGCTGCCGTGCAGCGGGTGCAGTTCACCAGCGGATCGGCCTACCTGATCGTGGAGTTCCTCGACGACGACCTGGTCCACTTCGAGCTGGCGAACGGCACGAGCCCCGGCACCGGGGCGGCGCTGTTCACCACGCCGCAGGTGGCCAAGAAGGACTACGCGGGCCCGACCAGCTTCAACCAGTCGGGCAACACGCTGACCACCGCCGCGATGAAGGTCGAGGTGACGGCGGGCACGCTGTGCGTGAAGGTCTCCGACCCCACCCGGCTGCTGTACGAGGCGTGCCCGCGCAACCTCTCGCAGGCGTGGAAGGGCCTGACGATCACCAAGGGCTCGATCCAGAACGCCTACGGTCTCGGCGAGCAGTTCTTCATGGGCGGCGGCGCCGACGGCGACTGGGTGGGCCGCAGCCGTACCCCCGGCGGCCAGTACGGCAACGCCATGGTCTACGACACCGACAACGGACCCGTCGGCAACGCCCAGATCCCGGTGCTGTTCGCCGTCGGGGCGGCCAACCTCAACTACGGCCTCTTCCTCGACCAGGTCTACAAGCAGGAGTGGAACCTCACCGGCGACCCGTGGACCGTCGACACCTGGGGCGACCAGGTGCGCTGGTACACCATGACCGGCCCCGACCTGCCCGACCTGCGCAAGGACTACCTGGAGCTGACCGGCAGGCCGCCCGTGCCGCCGAAGAAGGCGTTCGGGATGTGGGTCTCGGAGTTCGGCTACGACAACTGGGCGGAGATCGACAACCGGCTGGCGGGCCTGCGCACCGCGAAGTTCCCCGTCGACGGGTTCGTGCTGGACCTGCCGTGGTTCGGCGGGGTGGCGGCGGGCTCCGACAACACCCGCATGGGCTCGCTGACCTGGGACACCGCGAACTTCCCCAACCCCGCGGCCAAGATCTCCTCCCTCGCCTCGAACGACGGCGTGGGGCTGATGACGATCGAGGAGTCCTACATCGGCAAGAACCGGCCCGAACACGCCGACATGGCCTCCCGCGGTTACCTCAACCGGGCGGGCTGCTCCTCGTGCGCGCCCGTCTACCTGACCACCAACGACTGGTGGGGCCGCGGCGGCATGATCGACTGGACGCAGGACGCCGCCGGCGACCACTGGCACGCCATCAAGCGGCAGCCGCTGGCCGACCAGGGCGTCCTGGGCCACTGGCTCGACCTGGGCGAGCCCGAGATGTACGACGGCGCCGACTGGACGGCGGGCGTGCTGCCCGGCAAGCACGCCCACGCCGACTACCACAACGTCTACAACCTCAAGTGGGCTGAGAGCATCGCCCGCGGCTACGCCTCCGGCACCAGGCGGCCGTTCCTGCTGGCCCGCTCCGGCGCGGGCGGCATCCAGCGGTACGGCGTGGCGATGTGGTCGGCCGACATCGGCTCCAAGCTGACGGCGCTCGCCCAGCAGCAGAACGTCCAGATGCACATGTCGATGTCCGGGATCGACTACTTCGGCTCTGACATCGGCGGCTTCCGGCGGGAGATGCTCAACTCCGACCTCGACGAGCTCTACACCCAGTGGTTCGCCAACGGCGCCTGGTTCGAGGTGCCGATCAGGCCGCACACGGAGAACCTGTGCAACTGCGCGCAGACCTCCCCCGACAAGATCGGCCACACCGCCAGCAACCTGGCGAACCTCCGCCAGAGGTACGAGCTGACGCCGTACTACTACTCGCTGGCGCACCGGGCCTACCGCTTCGGCGAGCCGGTCGTGCCGCCGCTCGCCTACTACCACCAGAACGACCTCAACGTGCGCGAGATGGGGCACGAGAAGCTCATCGGCAAGGACCTGCTGGTGGGCGTGGTCGCGGGGGCGAACGAGCGCAAGCGGAACATGTACCTGCCCTCGGGCACCTGGTACGACTACGCCACCAACGAGAAGCTGACGAGCACGGGGCAGTGGTTCAACGACCGGCCGCTGTGGGTCAACGGCGCGTTCAGGCTGCCCGCCTTCGCCCGCGCGGGGGCGATCCTCCCCAAGATGGTCGTGGACGACAAGACCATGAACGTCGTGGGCAAGCGGACCGACGCGACGACCAGGAACGAGCTGGTCGCCCGGGTGTACGCGGCCCCCACCGCGTCGTCCTTCACCCTGTACGAGGACGACGGGGCCACCACCGGGTACCAGGGCGGAGCCGTCCGGACGACCCAGCTCGGCCAGCAGATCAGCGGCTCCACGGCCACCGTCACCGTCGCCGCCTCCAGCGGCACCTACACCGGCGCGCCCGCGAGCCGCGCGAACGTCGTGGAGCTCGTCGCGGACACGCAGGCGTCGGCGGTGACGCTCAACGGGACGGCCCTCACCCAGCACGCCGGCAAGGCGGCCTTCGACGCGGCCGCCAGCGGCTGGTACAACGCGGGCGGCAACCTGATCGTGGCCAAGTCGGCCTCGCTCGGCGTGACCACGGCGAAGACGTTCGCGTTCACGCTCGGGCAGGCGCCGGTGTCCGTCACCTTCTCGTGCGCGAACGGCACGACCACCGCGGGGCAGTCGGTGTACGCCGTGGGAAGCGTGCCGCAGCTCGGCGGGTGGTCGGTGGCCAGCGCGGTGAAGCTGTCGCCGACGGCCTACCCGACGTGGACGGGGACCATCGGCAAGCTGCCGCCGAACACGACGGTCGAGTGGAAGTGCATCAAACGGAAGGAGGCGAACTTCCCCGACACCGCGGATGCGTGGCAGCCGGGCGCGAACAGCACGTTCACCACGCCCGCGTCCGGCACCGGCGGCACCACCACCGGCTCCTTCTGACGCTGTCTCCAACGGGCGCCCTCCGCGGGAGGGCGCCCGCCTCCCGCCGCTCCGCGCGACCAGCGCCACATGGTGCCCGCCTCTCCCCGCCCCGCGACCAGCACCACAGGGGCCCGCCTCCCCCCGCCCCGCGACCAGCGCCACCGCACGCCCGTCGCTCCTTTCACCCCGTGACCTGCGCCACCGCACGCCCGTCGCTCCTTTTCACCCCGCGACCTGCGCCACCGCGCGCCCAGAGATGGCGTGTTCCTCCGCCCCGGCTCGCCACCCCTCGAGGGCTCGCACCCCTCCAACCCGTCGCGCCACCGCTCCCCCTCCCGCCGCCCCGACCGACCAGAAGACCTCGACCACCCTCGCCCGGTGGTCACCGCTCACCCACGGCGTGGTTCGGTGGGGTTCGGGATGGTATGTGAGGTACCCCCTGGGGGTTGGCCCATACCCCCTCGCCCGTTTCCCCTATGGCGCGGGACCTGCGGTGTTAGCCTCGACGGGTGCTCGAATCCGGGACCACGCTCAACGATCGCTACCGGCTCACCTCCAGGCTGGGTGGTGGCGGCATGGGCGAGGTCTGGCGTGCCGACGACGCGGTGCTCGGCCGTACCGTCGCGGTGAAGGTCCTGCTGCCCGCCCTCATGGAGGACCCGCGCTTCGCGCAGCGCTTCCAGAACGAGGCCAGGGCGATGGCCACGCTCACCCACCCCGGCATCGTCGACGTCTACGACTGCGGCGCCTGCGAGCTCGGCGACGGGCGCAGGGTGAGCTTCCTGGTGATGGAGTTCGTCGACGGGGAGTCGCTCGACCGGCTGCTGCGCCGTTCCGCGCTCACCGCCGAGGAGACGATGCGTCTGGTCGCCGAGGTCGCCGACGCGCTGGCCGCCGCCCACGAGCACGGCATCGTGCACCGCGACGTCAAACCGGCCAACCTCATGATCAAGGCCGACGGCAGCGTCACCCTCACCGACTTCGGCATCGCCCACTCGGCGTCCGGCGGGCAGCTGACCGCGACGGGCACCGTCATGTGCTCGGCGGGCTACTGCGCGCCCGAGCAGGCCTCGGCGGGCGCCATCACCCCCGCCGTCGACGTCTACGCGCTCGGGGTGGTCGCCTACCAGTGCCTGACCGGCGCGCTGCCCTTCGACGGCGAGACGCCCGTCCAGATCATCTTCAAGCATCTCAGGGCCCCCGTGCCGCCGCTGCCCGACGACGTTCCGCCGGGAGCGCGTTCGCTGGTCATGTGGGCGCTGGAGAAGGACCCGGCCATGCGCTGGGCCTCGGCGGCCGACATGGCGGCCGCCGCCAGGCACGCCGCCGCCCACCCGATGGACGACCTCACGCCGGTCATCGGCGGCGAGCCTGCCGCTGAGCGGTCCGAGCCTCCCGCCCGTGCCAACGGCCCTGGCATGGAGCCGGTCGCCGAGCCCATGACGATGCCCGCCGACAGGCCGCGCCGCGGGCGCAGGCGGGCGCTGGTGGTGGCGGGCGCCACCCTGGCGGCCCTCGTGGCCACGCTGGCGGCCGTCGGATGGACGTGGTTCCAGGAGCCGGGCCCCGTCGGCGGTCTCCAGCAGGAGTTTCCGGTGCCGCTCCCGGTCGACGGGCACACGGTCCAGGCGCGGGTTTCGGCCAAGCAGGAACAGGGGCGCACGCCCGCGGGCGGCGGCAAGGTCAGGGTCATCACTCCCCGCCCCGGCCAGGTGGTCACCGTCCCGCCGGCCACCACGCCACCACCGACCGTGCCCGTCACCCCGCCGGTCACACCCCCTGCCGAGCCGACCCATGAGCCGACCTCGGAGCCTTCCCCGGAGCCGACGACGCCGCCCGGGCCGCAGGAGCCGTCCCCCGAGCCGACCGTCTCCCCGCCCTCCCCCGACCCGCAGACCGGGCCCGGCGGCATCCAGTGCATCAAGGCCCCCTGCCCCTGACCGTCGGATCCGGCGTCGCGAGCTGAGCCGCCCCGCCCCTGACCGTCGGATCCGGCGTCGCGAGCTGAGCCGCCCCGCCCCTGACCGTCGGACCCGGCATCGCGAACTGAGCCGCCCCGCCCCTGACCGTCGGACCCGGCATCGCGAACTGAGCCGCCCCGCCCCTGACCGTCGGACCCGGCGGCGCGGGCTGAGGCGCCTTCCCCCGACGAGCGGCCCCGAGAGCGCCTGCGCCGCCGCTCGCCGGGCCGCGACCTCAAGCGAGGGGTTGACCCGGGTCCGGCAGGGCGAGGCGGCGCGGCAGAAAGCCCCGAGGCCCAGCGCAGGCGGCGCGACAGGAAGCCCTCAGGTCCAGCGCAGGCGGCGCCGCAGGAAGCCCGGAAGTCCCCGAAGGCGCTGCGGCAGCGAGCCCGAACTTCCAGGAAGGCGGATCTCGGCAGGCCGCTTTCGAGGACGGTTTCGAGGGGGCTTTCGAGGGGGTGGGTGTGCGGGCCGGGCGGCGGGTGGTGTTGTGTGGGGGGACGTGGGTCACCGACCCTCCACCGCACGAACCGGACAACACATGAGAGAGTGATCACGTGGAAACGACTCGTGATCTGCTCGTCGCGCTGGCCAACCGATACGCGTTCGCCGATCTCGGCGCGCTGGCCCCGACCGAGGAGATCGCCGAGGTCTGCGAGTTCGGCCAGCGGTTGCTCTCGCTCGACGCGGAGGACTTCGCGGTGGGCGCGCCCGCCGTACCGAGCGATCTGCGACGCAGAGCGCGCGACTGTCACATGCCGCAGACGCCGCGCGAGCAGCCGAGGGGCGCGCTGGAGTCGCTGCGGCCCGCGTACGGCCTGCTGCTGGAGGTCATCGCCATCAGGTGGTTCCGCCGCGAGCTGAGCCCGATGATCGCCGCGGTGCACATCGCCAGCGAGTACCTGCCGCTGCTGGCTTTCGAGTCGCAGCTGGGTCACGCGGGCGACCCCGCGCGCTGGCCGGAGGGGCTGACCGCGCCGGGCAGCAGGTTCGGCGTGATCGGCGACAGGGAGTGCGACCACACCAAATCGGAGCAGTCGGCGACCAACCGCACGCTGCGGGTGGCGAGCGAGCCGCCCGAGGGCTGGCGGGCCTACTTCGACAGGCAGCACAGCCAGGTCGCCGGCGCGCTGGCCGTCTGTGTTTCGACCTGCCGCAATCCCTGCGCGGCGATGGACTGGATCGTTCCTGAGGCGCGCGAGGACCTGCACGTGCGGGCCCGCACCGCGCTGGCGTTCGCAGAGACCCCGCTGGTACGGCTGCGCCACGCCGCCCCGGTCGGCCACGGCTTCGGCGTCCCCTCGCCCGAGGAGGTGCTCGACGCGTGGGAGCGCAGCAGGCTGGCGCTGGACAAGAACGAGGTGGGGGCCAAGGCCCTGACCGACGACGGCTTCCCCATCCCTGGCCTGCCGTCGCTCGTCTCGGCCGTGGCGGGCACGCCCCTGGCGCCGTCGACCCTGCTGCACGATGTCAGCGCGCACGTCGCACGTCTGCTCGTCGCGCAGGACGATCTGGCATGATTCCTGATCATGTGGACCTTCTCCCCTGACGCCGCCGGGTTCGCCGAGCAGGCCGAGGCCTTCCTGAGAACGGATCCCGCGGTCAACACCGTGCCGCTCACCGTCCTGGCGGGGCTGCGCGACGGCATGCCCGGCGTCGACGACTCCTGCTTCGGCTGGTGGAGCGAGTACGGCGAGGTCACGGGCGCGGTCTTCCACACCCCTCCCCGCCCCTTCTACGTGGCCCGCATGCCGCTGGCCGCCGTGCCTTCGCTGGTCGAGGAACTGCGGGCGCGCGGCATGAAGACGCCCGAGATCGCGGGACCCGTCGAGCTGGTCGACGCCTTCCTCGCCGCGTCGGGCGCGACCGCCGCGCGCCGCAGGCCCGAACGTCTCTACCGGCTCGGCACGCTCGCCGTACCCGAGGTGCCAGGCAAGGGCCGCCGCGCGGACATGGGCGACTTCCCGCTGGTGGTGAACTGGTTCGACGCCTTCGTGGCCGAGGTGAGCCTGGGGCCGGACGGCGACATGGCCGAGCGGGCCCAGCGCCGCATCGCGCGCGGCGACATCGTGCTCTGGGAGGACGGCGACGCCCCAGTCGCGCTCGCCGGCATCTCTCCCGAGGCGGCGGGCATGTGCAGGATCGGGCCCGTGTACACCTCGCCCTCCAGCCGCCGCCGAGGGTACGGCGCCGCCGTGACCGCCTACGCCAGCCAGGTCGCGCTCGCCGACCGGTGCACGATGGCGGTGCTGTTCACCGACCTGGACAATCCCACCAGCAACTCGGTCTACCAGAGCATCGGCTACGAACCGGTGTCCGACTACGCTTTCGTCGTGCTCGAACCCGTACCCTAGGTGCCATGCCGCGTTACGACTTCCGCTGCCGCGCCTGCGGTTCCACCTTCGAGCTGACCCGTCCGATGTCGGCCTCCGGCGACCCGGCGACCTGCCCCGAGGGCCACACCGACACGGTCAAGCTGCTGTCCACGGTCGCGATGACCGGCAACGCCTCCGCGCCCTCGGGCGGCGGCGGGGGTGGCTGCTGCGGCGGTGGCTGCTGCTCCTGACCCGCTCCGAGTGCCGCGTCTGAGGCGGGGCCTTCCTGACCCGCGCCCTGCTGGGCCGCGGCTGCTCCTCGCAGGCGCTGCCCAGGTTCACCTCAGGCTCACCCGCTCCGCCACTTTGGTGTGCCCGACCTATCAGCCGGGCTCCTGAGAATGGACGCTCGTGCGGTCTCACCGGGTCGGTGTGGGTCAACCTCGGCACTCCCCAAGCCCGGAACCGGTGCACGTTAGTGGACCCCGCACTATCCGACGTCGGCGGCCGGCCAGGCCGAGTCGACGGGGCGCCGGTGCCGGTGCGCGTTAGTGGACGCCGCCTTAGCCGACGTCGGCGGTTGGCGAGGCCGAGACCGACAGGGTTGACGGGGTGCCGGTGAACGCGCGGACGGCCGTCCTGGCCACCCGTTCGACCGTCTCGATGCCCGCCCCCATGTCGGGGCTGCGCTCCGACAGCACGGCGACGAACAGCTCGTGGCCCGGCAGCGCGAGCCGTCCCACGCTGTTGACGGTCCACAGGCCGTCGTGCGTCCGGACGGGCAGCCAGCCGTTCTTCAACGCCACCCGACCGTGCCCGGCCGCGGCGCTGACGCCCCACGCCTGCTCGGGTGTCACCGACGACATCAGCTCGAGCGCGTAACGCCGGTGGCGGGCGGTGAGCGGGCCTGCCCTGTCGGTCAGCCGTTCGAGCACCTTCACCTGGTCGGACGGCCTGCTGAGCGTCTCGCCCCAGCTGTAGCCGGGCACGGTGTGGGTGACGCGGAGCTCGCGCAGCACCCTGGCCAGTCCCTGCGGCCCGCCGATCGCGGTGAACAGGTGCTGGGCGCTGGCGTTGTCACTGTTCCTGATCATCAGGGCGGCGTGCTGCCGCTCCTCGTCCGTCAGCTCCCGTGCCTCGCGCTGGGCCTTCATCAGCAGGGCGAGCAGGATGTCCACCTTCGCCACGCTGGCCAGCATGAACGGGTCGCGCTGGCGGAAGGTGTAGCGCACGTTCGTGGTTCCGTCGTGGACGGCCACCGCGAACCGCCCCGGACGGCTGCCGAGATAGGCGGCGAGCGCCCGGTCCAGCCTTCGCCGTACCTCGGTGGGCAGGCCGGATTCCTTCGCTGCCGGAGACGGGCCTCGCTCCGCGACGGCGGGCTCGGGCGCCGCCGTCACCCCGTGCTCGGGCGCTGAAAGCGCGGCGTCCGCGTGCGCACAGCCGCCTGTGACGATCGCCAGTATCGCGACGAGCGAGATCCCCCGAAGACGCATGCAGCGGAGCCTGCCAGCCGTCAGGCAAGCAACGTGGATGCCGAAGGTCAAGCATCCATCAGTATTACGCCGGAAGCAGCGGGACCGCAGGCGGATCGCCGCGTCCACCAACCTCGGGCAGTCGATGATCCTGCCCACCGGCTGGGCTTCGGTCCTCGGGAAGCCGCAATGTGGGCCAGGGCGGCGGCCTGAGCCACTACGGCGGCCGAGGGTGTCAGGGCGGGTGCAGCCGCGGGGTGGAACTCCGGGCTGCCGGTCGGGAGTGCCGGTCGAGGGGCGGCAGAGCCGGTGCGGGCCCGGGGCGGGACTCTGGGGTGCCGCTGGGGAGTCCGGGGCCCGAGGTAGGACTCCAGGGTGCCGATCGGAGGGTGCCGAGCCCGGCGGAGCCCGGGAGAGCCGGTCGGGGGTGGCCGGTCGGGGGTGCCGGTCGGGGGTGGCCGGTCGGGGGTGGCCGGTCGGGGGTGCCGGGCCCGGTGCAGGGCCCGGTGCAGGCCCGGGGTGGAGCTCCGGGTAGCCGGTCGGGTGCCGGTCGAGGGGTGTCGGGACCGATACAAGCCCGAGGTGGACGGCCCGCCTACACGATCAGGTCATCCGGCGAGTGGCGCCCGCGCGCCGACGGGGCTGGGCGGCCCTGCCCCGTCGGGTCGCTCCCGAGTATGGCACTACGGGATCAGGCGGCCCTCCTCCGCTGGAACGGCAGGAACCGGTCGGCCAGATGCGGCCGGGCCGGAGTCAGCGTGGGCTCCACCGCGATGATGCGATCGAACCTGAACGCCCTGATCGCGCGGCGCATCCTGCACACGCCGACCAGGTACCAGAACTCTCGGTGGACCAGGCAGGTCACGGGGTCGACGTCACGGATCGTGACGTTGCCCCCCGCGTCGCGGTAGTGGATGCGGATCACGAGCCTGCTGGTGATCGCCTCGGCGATCACTCTGGCCCGGGAGGCGACCTCCATGGGCAGCGGATCGGTGAGGGTCGCGAGGGTGGTGGCGATGACGTCGTCGTCGAGCTCCAGATGCTCGAACGCGTGGCGCAGGCCGCGGCGCGCGGTGACGGCCTGCGGGCCCGCTCCCAGGTGCGCCAGGGAGAGGGCGAGGGCGGCGATCTCAGCGGTCGTCAGTGGTCGCGTGGGGGACTTCACGACTGTCGTCATACCCATAGAGTACGGCCCGGCACCGACAATTTTCGAAAGAGTGTACGCCTGTTGGCGGGATTTCCGCGCCTCGACGCGCGCATCCATCACGGGTCTCGCACGCTGTGCCCGACTCTCGCCGTGCCGGGGCCGAGATCGGCCAGGGCGGTGGCGAAGATCTCGACGTCACGTCCCTGGCGGCGTGTCCGGCGACCACGAGGAAGGTGCTCGGTCGCATCGAGAAACGACCCGCGCCTCGGACCGGGGGTGTCCGGCCGCTCCGAAAGAGTCCCTGACAGGGGGTGTCCAGGCGCTCCGAAACCTCCCGCGCCCCGGCTGGAGGTGTCCGGGTGTTCCGCAACCTCCCGCGCCCCGGGTGGAAGTGTCCGGGTGTTCCGAAAGAAAGCGCGGCAGGAGGTCTCCGGGTGTTCCGAAGGAAACCGGCAGGAGGTCTCCGGGCGTTCCGAAGGAAACCGGGTGGAGGTGGCCGCTCCCCACGAGGTACGGCCCGCGTCCCTGGCGGGGTGCGGGCCGTACCGACAAGCAGGGGGTCAGCGCGACAGCTGGGACAGGTCCCGTGAGGCGCCCGTGGAGGCGGAGGTCGTCATCGCCGCGTAGGCCTGCAGCGCCACGCTCACCGGACGCTGGCGCTCGCGCGGCCGGTAGCCGCCCAGGTCGGCCAGCAGCCGCTCGCGCCGTTCGGCCAGCTCGGCCTCGGGCACCCGGAGCTCCATCACCCGGTTGGGGATGTCGATCTCGATGAGGTCGCCGTCCTCGACCAGCGCGATCGCGCCGCCCTCGGCCGCCTCGGGAGAGGCGTGCCCGATGGACAGACCCGAGGTGCCGCCGGAGAAGCGGCCGTCGGTGACCAGCGCGCAGGCCTTGCCGAGCCCCTTGCCCTTGAGGAAGGAGGTCGGGTAGAGCATCTCCTGCATGCCAGGCCCGCCCTTGGGGCCCTCGTAGCGGATGACGACCACGTCGCCCTCCTTGACCTTGCCGCCGAGGATGCCGTCGACGGCCTCCTCCTGCGACTCGAACACCACGGCGGGGCCGGTGAACTTCCAGATCGACTCGTCGACGCCCGCGGTCTTCACCACCGCGCCGTCGCGCGAGATGTTGCCGTAGAGGACGGCCAGGCCGCCGTCCTTGCTGTAGGCGTGCTCCCGGTCGCGGATGCAGCCTTCGGCCCTGTCGAGGTCGAGGTCGTCCCAGCGATTGTCCTGGGAGTACGGCTTGACGGTGCGGACGTTGCCGGGCGCTGCGTGCCACAGCTCCACGGCCTCGGGCAGCACGCTCTCGGAGGAGGGGTCCCACGCGGCGATGACCTCGCCGAGCGTGCCACCGTTGACGGTGTGCACGTCGCGGTGCAGCAGGCCCGCCCGGTCGAGCTGACCCAGGATGCCGGGGATGCCGCCGGCGCGGTGGACGTCCTCGATGTGGTACTTGTTCGTGGCCGGCGCGACCTTGCACAGGCACGGCACCCGCAGTGAGATCTCGTTGATCTCCTTGAGCCCGAAGTCGACCTGGGCCTCGCGGGCGGCGGCCAGGATGTGCAGGATCGTGTTGGTCGAGCCGCCCATCGCCACGTCGAGCGCCATCGCGTTCTCGAAGGAGTCCTTGGTGGCGATCGCGCGCGGCAGCACCGACTCGTCGTCGTCGTCGTAGTAGCGCTTGGCGATCTCGACCACGCGGCGGCCGGCGTCCTCGAACAGCTTCTGGCGCTTCTTGTGCGTGGCCAGGATCGTGCCGTTGCCGGGCAGTGCCAGGCCGATCGCCTCGGCCATGCAGTTCATGGAGTTGGCGGTGAACATGCCCGAGCACGATCCACAGGTCGGGCAGGCGTTCTCCTCCATCTCGAGGAGTTCCTCGTCGGAGACGGAGTCGTCGGCCGCGGCGATCATCGGGTCGACCAGGTCGAGCTTGCGGCCTGGCGTCTTGCCCGCCTCCATCGGCCCGCCCGAGACGAAGATCGTCGGGATGTTCAGCCTGAAGGCGGCCAGCAGCATGCCAGGGGTGATCTTGTCGCAGTTGGAGATACAGATCATGGCGTCGGCGCAGTGCGCGTTCACCATGTACTCCACCGCGTCGGCGATCAGCTCCCGGCTGGGCAGGGAGTAGAGCATGCCGCCGTGGCCCATCGCGATGCCGTCGTCGACGGCGATCGTGTTGAACTCGCGCGGGATCGCCCCCGCCTCCCTGATCGCGCCGGCGACGAGGTCGCCGACCTCGCGCAGGTGCACGTGGCCAGGCACGAACTGGGTGAAGCTGTTGGCCACCGCGATGATGGGCTTGCCGAAGTCGCCGCCGGCTACGCCCGTCGCCCGGAGCAGGGCCCGGGCGCCGACCATGTTCCTGCCGTGCGTGACCGTACGAGACCTGAGGGCGGGCATGTGCGCATCTCCCATCGCTAGCGTCTACACATGGTACGACCCTCGCTCGGTTGCTGAGACGCCTGTCCACGAGCCGGACGTCGGGCGGGCACATGCGAAGGCCGCCGCACCGGGGTGCGGCGGCCGGATCGGACGGGGGTCAGCCCTCGCCGTAGCGGGGCGGAAGCACCTGGGCGGCGATCTCGTAGAGGCGCTCGATCTCCTCGTCGGTGAGCGCGCGCTCCCGTTTGGTGATCCACTTGCGCGCCCTGGCGCCCTCGTAGACGTCGACGTCGCGGATCGTCATGATCTTCCAGGGGACGGGCGGGCCGTAGATCGCCAGCGATGCCACGACGCTGATCTCACGGCCGTAGGCCTTGCTGATCAGCTCGCCGGCCTGGGTCGCCTCCCATTTGGCCTCGGTGAGGCGGGCTTTCATGTCGAAGGGGCCGTGGAAGAGCTTCTTGCCCATCTGCACGCGCACCGGCAGGCGTCTGTCCCATTTCTCGGAGTCGACCGCGTAGACGCCCGTGGGACCGATGACCAGGTGGTCGATCTGCGCCTCACTGCCGGGAATCGCCCTGGCGTGGAGCGTGCGGTAGCCGCTGCGCTCCAGCCGCTTCAGCTGCGCCTCGGTCTTCCGCTCGGCGACCGACGAGCGCCGCCACGCGGGAACGGTCGAGTGCGACCTGGCGCGGTAGACCGTGTCGGCGATCGCGGCCAGGACGGCCGCGGTGATGCCCACGCGCACGTCGGCGACGAGGAAGCCCACCACGACACCGGCGGCGACGGCGATCAGGGCGCGCGTGCGCAGGTGCCGGTATCTGGGCTGTTGGAGCAGGCCGAGCAGAGAAGCGCGTTCGACGGGGGCGTACGTTGACGTGGGCGCGGAGTGCTCGGCTGCGGTGCCCTCATCCTCGGCAGGCCTGTCACTCACCCAGATCGGTGACGTAGTGTTACCGTCTTCTCGCTGCTTAGCGGAGTCCACGCTTACAAACGGTAGCTGAGCCCCCGGCCGGTGCCTACTGTTGGCGCGTCCATAGTTTTATGGCCCACGTCACCGAGTTGGCGGCCCCAATTCGGGGTATCTACCTCTTTTCCTCTCTAGACAACTCGGCCTACTCTGCGGTTCGTGGCGCACATACATGATCTCACCGCTCTTGAGCAGGCGGAAGCCGTCAGGCGCCGGGAAATCTCACCAGTTGAGATCACCGAGCACTACCTCGACCGCATCGAACGAATCGACCCGCAGGTCGGCGCCTATGTCACCGTGACCGCCGAGCGCGCGCTCGCGCAGGCCCGCGAGCTCACCGACCCCCACGGCCCCCTGTACGGCGTGCCGATCCCGGTCAAGGACCTCAACCTGGTCAAGGACGTGCCGATCAGGTTCGGCTCGGCGACGTACGAGGACTTCGTCGCCCCCGTCGACGACACGGTCGTGGAACGGCTGCGCGAGGCCGGCACCGTCATGCTGGGCAAGACGGCCACGCCCGAGTTCGGGCTGCCGTGCTACACCGAGACGTCGGTGTCGCCGCCCAGCCGTACGCCGTGGGACCTGTCGCGCTCGGCGGGCGGGTCGAGCGGCGGCGCGGCGGCCGCGGTGGCGGCCGGGCTGGCGCCCGCCGCGCATGGCAGCGACGGCGCCGGATCGATCAGGATCCCGTCCTCGGTCTGCGGCCTGTACGGCATCAAGCCGACGAGAGGCCGCATCAGCTTCGCCCCGATCATCCCGGATCTGGCGGGCCTGGCCACGAACGGACCGATCGCCAGGACCGTCGCCGACGCCGCGGCGCTGCTGGACGTGATGGCGCACAACAGCCCGGGCGACCTCTACCTCGCCCCTCCGCACGAGGGGACGTTCCTCGAGTGCGCGGCCAAGGACCCCGGCCGGTTGCGGATCGCCAGGTATGCCACGCCCGTCGTGGAGGGCGCCGAGGTGCACGCCGACGTGCTGGCCGCCTACGAGGAGGCGACCAAGACGCTGGAGGGGCTCGGGCACGAAGTGGTCGACATTCCCTCGCCGTTCGGCCCCGACCTGGTGCCGCAGTTCGTCACGATGTGGTACTCGTTCGCGTGCATGCACCCCGTCGCGCTCGACCGGCAGGACCTGCTGCGCCCACTGACGGCATGGCTGCGCGAGCGCGGCTTCGCCGTACCGGCTCCGACTTTTCTGCAGGCGCAGTCGTCGCTGCAGCTGGCCACGCGCCTGGCGCTGATGGCGACCGACCCCTACGACGCGGTGCTGACGCCCACGGTCACGCAGCCGCCCGTCCCTGTCGGCTGGTTCGAGGACGGCGGCGACCCCGAGGAGACCTTCGAGCGGATGAAGCGCTTCGCGCCCTTCCCGCCGATCTACAACGTGAGCGGCCAGCCCGCCGTCAACCTGCCGCTGCACTGGAACGCCGAGGGCCTGCCGATCGGCGTCATGCTGGGGGGACGGGTGGGCGGCGAGGGCACGCTGATCTCGCTGTCGGCGCAGGTCGAGGCGGCCAGAGGCGGGTTCTGGGGTGCGCGGAGACCGTCCGTCTGGTGACGGGGCTGGTCCGCGCGGCGCGGCGGGTTTACCGTCGTGGTGTGGACAGCGCGCTGGAGATCCTCGGCTTCCTCGTCGGCACCTCGCTCGGAGTGTTCGTCCTCATCAGCCTGGCGGTCATGCTGCCGGCCAGGAGGGTGGGCAAGCACGACGCCCCCGACGTCGTCTGGCTGGGCGGCCCCCAGCACAGCGAGTACGGGGTCAGCACCTCCGATCTGGTGCTGTCCGACCGAAGGGCGCCATGGGCGGCCACACCCGAGGTCGACTGGCTGGGCGCGGCGCGGACGGCCGAACCGGGCGGCCGGGCCGGCGGCGCCTCGGCGGGGTGGTGACGGCCATGCGCAGACTGACCGCCGCCCAGGCCGACGACGTCCGTACGGCTCTCGCGGCCGCCGAACGGCGCAGCGGGCTGCGCTTCGGCGCCTTCCTCGGCGCTCCCGTGGGCGGAAGACGCCACTTCGCCGAACGGCTGCACGCCGCCATGGGCGAGGAGGCGCCCGACGCGGTGCTCATCTACGTCGACGCCGCCGGCCGCGCGCTGGAGATCGTCACGGGTGAGACCGCCAGGCTGCGGCTGTCCGACGGCATGTGCAGGCTGACGGCGATGTCGATGGCCACCGCGTTCAGCGCGGGCGACCTCGTCGGTGGCCTGCTCTACGGGATCAACTCCCTGGCCGAGCAGGCCACACGACGGTAGGACGGCAGGCCGTCAGTGGATTTACGCCGCCGTTTCCGACAGGTAGGGCGCCCACTGGGGATCGCCGACGAGCTGGGCGCCGATGAGCCGCCAGTGGGCGCCCCTTGGCACCGCCGGGGCGACGTGGAGCGTCCACCCCAGCTCCTCCAGGAACTTGTCGGCCTTCCTGTGGTTGCACGGCATGCAGGAGGCGACGCAGTTCTCCCACGTGTGCGTGCCGCCCCTGGAACGGGGGATGACGTGGTCGATGGTCTCGGCCCGCTGGCCGCAGTAGGCGCAGCGGAAGTCGTCGCGACGCATGAGCGCCGCCCGCGTCAGGGGGATGCGGGACCGGTAGGGGATGCGGACATATCTTCGGAGCCTGATCACCGACGGCACGTCGACCGTGCAGGTGGCGGAGCGCAGGACCGCTCCCCTGCCATCACGGTGGACGACGTCGGCCTTCTCCCTGAGCACCAGCACGACGGCGCGGTGCAGCGAGAGCGTGGTCAGTGGCTCGTAGGTGGCGTTGAGCAGGAGTACTTGGCGCATCAGGGGGCCACCCCCCGACGCACGGGTATCAAAGGGGCCAAGACCCCTGTTGGCGGTCCCTCCTGGGACCCGGTCGCTTCCGTCACGTGGACCTCCGCCGGACGGTCCAACGGATGGTCACCACGGCACCGTCCTTCACCCAGTCTGGCGTTTACGGCATGTCCCCGCCACCCATTACTGATGACCGCAGGGACGCGCGATGTCATTTATGCCCGGTCTACTTGGGCTTTACGCGTCGCAGGTAGGGTTCAGGCATGTACCCAGCCGCTCGCCGAGACGAGATCGTCGAGACCCTGCACGGCACCCCCGTGCCCGACCCCTACCGATGGCTCGAAGACTCCGACGATCCGGAGGTGAAGGGCTGGCTGCTGGCGCAGGAGGAGCTCTTCAGCGCGCAGGCCGAGCCGCGCAGGTTCAAGGAGCGCATCGCCGAACTGCTGCGCTCGGGCTCGGTTGGTGTGCCCGTCTGGCGTGGTGAGCGCCACTTCTTCTCCCGCCGCACCCCCGACCAGGAGCACGCCGTCTACTACGTCGTCGAGGCCGACGGCACCGAGCGCGCGCTCATCGACCCGATGGCCATCGACCCCTCGGGGCTGACCACGCTCGACGCCGTGCAGCCCGACAAGGAGGGGCGCCTGCTGGCGTACCAGATCTCGGTCGGCGGCGACGAGGAGTCCTCGCTCTACATCATCGACGTGACGACGGGCGCCAGGGTCGAGGGCCCGATCGACAGGTGCCGCTACTCGCCGGTCGCCTGGCTGCCGGGCGGCGAGGCCTTCTACTACGTGCGCCGCCTGCCGAGCACCGAGGTGCCCGAGGGCGAGTCGCAGTTCCACCGTCGCGTCTACCTGCACCGCGTCGGCTCCTCCACCGAGGACGACGTGATGATCTTCGGCGACGGCCTGAAGATGACCAACTACTACGGGGTGTCGGTCTCCCGCGACGGCCGCTGGCTGCAGATCTCCGCCTCCGAGGGCACCGCGCCGCGCAACGACCTGTGGATCGCCGACCTGACCGCCTCCCCCGCCGAGCGGCCCGAGCTGACCGTGGTCCAGGAGGGCGTCGACGCCCAGACCGGGCTGGTCTTCGGCCGTGACGGGCGCATCTACGTCCACACCGACCGCGACGCGTCGCGCGCGCGGGTCTGCGTCGCCGACCCCGCCGACCCGTCCGTGTGGACCGACCTGATCCCCGAGGACCCCGAGGCGGTGCTGAGCGACTTCGCCATCCTCGACGACCTCGAGCGGCCCGTCATGCTGGTCGGCTGGACCCGCCACGCGCTCAGCGAGATCAGCCTCCACGACCTGGCGACCGGCGAGAAGACCGGCGAGGTGCCCACGCCAGGCCTCGGCACGATCGGCGGGATCTCCGAGCGGCCCGAGGGCGGCCACGAGGCGTGGTTCGGCTACACCGACAACACCACGCCGCCGACCATCCAGCGCTACGACGCCGTCACCGGAGAGACCACGCTGTGGGCGGCCTCCCCCGGCGCGGTCGAGGTGCCGCCGGTCAAGACGTCGCAGGTCGTCTACCAGTCCAAGGACGGCACCGACGTCCGCCTGCTGGTGATCGAGCCCGTCGACCGCGAGGGGCCGCGCCCGACGATCCTGAACGGCTACGGCGGCTTCGGCATCTCCATGACGCCCGGCTACTCCGCCTCCATCCTGGCCTGGGTCGAGGCGGGCGGCGTCTACGCGATCGCGGGCCTGCGCGGCGGCGGCGAGGAGGGCGAGGACTGGCACCGCGCCGGCATGCTCGCCAACAAGCAGAACGTCTTCGACGACTTCCACGCCGCCGCCGAGCACCTGATCGACACCGGCGTCACCACCTCCGAGCAGCTGGCCGTCTCGGGCGGCTCCAACGGCGGCCTGCTGGTCGGCGCCGCCCTCACCCAGCGGCCCGACCTCTACGCGGCCGTGGCGTGCTCGGCGCCGCTGCTCGACATGATCCGTTACGAGCTGTTCGGGCTCGGCGCGACCTGGAACGTCGAGTACGGCTCGGCCGAGGACCCCACGCAGTTCCCGTGGCTGTGGGCGTACTCGCCGTACCACCAGGTGCGTGAGGACGTGTCCTATCCGGCGACGCTGTTCACGGTGTTCCAGTCCGACACCAGGGTGCACCCGCTGCACGCGTGGAAGATGTGCGCGGCGCTGCAGCAGGCGCAGGCCGGCGACGCGCCGATCCTGCTGCGCAACGAGACCGAGGTGGGCCATGGGGCGCGCTCGGTGAGCCGCACCGTCGACCTGGCCGCCGACCAGCTCACCTTCCTGGCCAAGCACACCGGCCTCTGACGGCCCGGACGTCCAGGCCGCGCGTCGCGAGGCGGCGTATCGTCGGGGCATGGGCGCGACGGCGGCCGACCCGGCCTCATCGGCGCTGGGCCTCACCATGGTCCAGCGCACGCCGGGCGCCGCCCTGCGCCCCTACGTCACCCGGCTGTGCGCCTACCGGGAGCACTACGCGAGCCCGGTCGTCCGCACCGAGGTGGCGATGCCGGGCGCGGTGCTCATCCTCGCCTTCGGCACGCCCATGGAGGTCGGCGGCGCGCGGCTCACCTCGTTCACCGGCGGGCTCGGCGACCGCTACACCGTGACCAGGATGGCCGCCCCGACCGAGGGCGTCGAGGCCAGGCTCACCCCGTTCGGCGCGCGCCGCCTGTTCGGTGTCCCGATGAGCGAGGTGGCGAACCTGGTGGTGCCGGTCGACGACCTGCTGCCCGGCTGGGGCCCTGCGACGGTCGCCAGGCTCGGCGAGCTCACCTCGTGGCGCGACCGCCTGGCGGCGGCCGAATCGCTGCTGGCCGCCCGCATCCTGCCCGCTCCCCCGCCCGACCCGCGGGTGGTGTGGGCGTGGAAGCGGCTGCTGGAGTCGTCGGGATCGGTCAGCGTGGCGTGGCTGGCGGATTCGCTCGGCTGGAGCCACCGACACCTCGTCGCCCGCTTCCACGACCATGTCGGCCTGACACCCAAGGCGTCGGCCAGGGTGATCCGCTTCGACCGGGCCATGAGCCTGCTCCGCTCGGGCGCGGACCTGGCGCAGGTGGCGGCGGCGTGCGGCTTCTACGACCAGCCGCACATGAACCGCGAGTTCCGCGCGATGGCGGGCGCCACGCCGGGTCAGATTCGTCCAAGACCGCAGGCGGGCGCGGGCGCAGACTCGGATACATGAAACGAACCGTTTTCGCGCTGGCCCGCTACCAGGACGTCCTCGCCGCGGCCGAGTTCCTGAGCTCCGCCTTCGGGTTCGTCCCGCACCAGGTGATGGACATCCACGCCGAGATGCTCGTCGGCGACGACATGATCATGCTGGGCCAGGGCAAGCCCGGCGGGCCTGGCGTCTACGTCGCCGTGGACGACCCCGACGCCCACCACGACAAAGCGGTGGCGGCGGGAGCCGTCGTCACGATGGAGCTGGTGGACCAGCCGTACGGGTCGAGGGAGTACGGGTGCAAGGACCCGGAGGGCAACCTCTGGTTCTTCGGCACGTACCGGCCCTGACCCTTGCCACGTCTGCACGATCAGCCGGAGTCCCGCTGGAGTACGCGTGAAGGACGGGCGGCCACCGGTGAGGGACGGTGGCCTTGACCCGGCTTGCCGTACGAGAAGGGAGATCAGCGGGGGAAGACGATGGTCTTGTGGCCGTCGAGCAGCACCCGCTGCTCGGCGTGCCACCTGACGGCGCGCGCCAGCGCGACGCACTCCACGTCGCGGCCGATCCCGACCAGGTCCTCCGCCGAGTGGCTGTGGTTGACGCGCGCCACCTCCTGCTCGATGATCGGCCCCTCGTCCAGGTCGGAGGTGACGTAGTGCGCCGTCGCGCCGATCAGCTTCACCCCCCGGTCATGGGCCTGGTGGTACGGCTTGGCGCCCTTGAACGACGGCAGGAACGAGTGGTGGATGTTGATCGCCCGGCCCGCCAGCTTCTCGCACAGGTCGCTCGACAGCACCTGCATGTAGCGGGCCAGCACCACCAGCTCCACCTGGTAGTGCTCGACCAGCGCCAGGATCTCCGCCTCCTGCCTGGGCTTCGTCTCGGACGTGACGGGCAGGTGGTGGTAGTCGATCCCGTACGACTGCGTGAGCGGGCGCAGGTCCGGATGGTTGGAGGCGACGGCGACGATCTCGATGTCGAGCAGCCCCGAGCGGACCCGGTACAGCAGGTCGTTCAGGCAGTGGCCGAACCTGCTGACCAGGATGAGCACCCGCGGCTTGACCGACAGGTCGCGCAGCTTGAACTCCATGCCGAGCTCGGGGGCCAGCGCGGCGACGGCGGCGGTGAGCTCGTCGTGCGGCAGGGCGGCTTTGAACTGCACCCGCATGAAGAACCGTTCGGCGCTCTGGTCGCCGAACTGCTGGCTCTCGGTGATGTTGCAGCCGCTGCGCGCGAGCAGGCCGGAGACGGCGGCGACCACGCCGGGGCGGTCGGGGCAGGACAACGTCAGGACGTACTCGGCGTTCATATCGTGACTCTCGTCGGGCGTCTTACGGCTGATCTGGGCAGAGTATCGCTCCCCCGCGCCCTCCACTTCCTCCTGGTGAACAGTCCCATCTTGGACCCGAAGCAGGCAGATTGCGGGTTGTGATCCCTACGCGGGTGGGATTGGGTGGAACGCATGCCCGTGGAGGTGCTGGTCGCCTGCCTGTTCGCCGTCGTGTCCGGGATGAACGACGGCGGCGCCCTGCTGGCCACGGGCCTCAAACTCCCCACCATCCGGCCCATCGTCGGCGTCCTGACCCTGGTCCTGCTGACCGGCCTGGTGCCGCTGGTCTCCCAACAGGTCGCGCTGACGTTCGTCACCCGCCTGGCCACGTTCCAGGGGCCGAACGCCTCCCGCGCCATGATCATCGCGGTGTTGTCCGCCATCGCGGTCGTCCTGGTCCTCAGCCACTACGGACGGCCCACGAGTCTGACCCTCGCCATCGTCGGCGGCCTGACCGGCGCGGGCCTCGGCGCCGGACTCGAGGTGTCGGCAGGATCCGTGCTGCTCGTCCTGGCCGTCGGTCTGCTCGCCCCGTTCGCCGGAGCGTTCGCCGCCTGGGGCGCCACCCGCCTGCTCGTCGCCGTGACCACCAGCAAAGGGCTGTCGAGCTGGCACTGGGCGGGATTCGTCCTCCAGTGCGTCGCCTACGCGGCCAACGACGGGCAGAAGATGCTGGCCGTCTTCCTGATCGCCCTGGGCAGCGGGGGGCCGTCCGTCTCGTTCGGAGCCGCGCTGCTGTTCGGCCTCGGCACCCTGTACGGCATGCCCAAGGCCGGCCGCACCCTCAGCCGCGAGATCATCGTCTCCCGCCCGCTCCACGGTGTCGCGGCCGAGCTCGGATCGGGCGTGACGGTGATCGGGTGCGCGGCGGCGGGGATGCCGGTGAGCATGACCCAGTCGATCGCGGGCGGCCTCATCGGAGCCGGTGTCGCACTGGGCGGCGGCAGGGTGCGGTGGTATGCGGCCGTCAAGATCGTCGTCGCCTGGGTCCTCACGTTGCCGGTCGCCGGACTCCTCGCCTGCGTGACAGCCTTCGCCTTCCGAGGGATCGCATGAGACGACGGCCGAGCGGGTGCGGGAGGTGAAGGGGCCGACAAGGGTCGGCACGGGCGCTGGTGAGAATGTGAAGGAAGCGGGCGGAGGTGGCATGAAGCGGCTGAGTCGGATTCGCGACCTGTTGGCGGGCAGGATGGACGGTGCGCTCACCGAGGCGCTCGTCGGGCAGTTGGCGGCGACCAAGCAGGGCGCCTGGCTGGCCATGGCGATGATCGGCGGCGAGGTGGGCAGGACCGGCGCGCACGAGCAGATGCGTTCCATCGAGCATTTCGGCGACACCGAGCGCGCCCGCCTCGTCGAGGAGCTCAGGAACGCCCTGGTCACGCCCATCGACAGGGAGGACCTGTTCCGGCTGTCCCGCTCGATCGACGACGTCCTCGACTCGCTGCGAGACTTCGTGCGGGAGTCGCACCTGTATCGGGTGCCGGATCAGATCAGGTTCGCTCCGCTGCTGGACCAGGTGATCGTTGGCATCGAGGCGCTGGAGAGCGCGGTGCGCGATCTCGCCTCGCGACCCTCGGCGGTGGTCCACGACGCGTTGGAGGCGAAGAAGGCGGGGGGCGCCGTCCGGCGGATGTACCAGTATGAGATCGCTCGGATCTTCTCGGGTGAGTTGACGGCTGACGCGATGAAAGAGCGGGAGCTGGTCCGTCGGCTGGAGATCGTCGGCATGGCCATCGGCGACGCGGCCGACGCCATCGCCGACGGGGCCATGAAACGCTGAGCAGGGGACCGACCCCGCGACCCCATCGGCTCCAGGTAGCAGGCCCCATCCGGTCCGGCACGCGACCTGATCCGGTACGGCATGCGGGCGGCGATCCCCGAGCGGGCACCGATGGGCACCCGGTAGGTCGAATGCAGTGGCACGTCGGAGACAGGCGCGAAGTCCTGCTGGAGTAGCGTGATCGACGGATGGTCACCGGTGACCGCGGTGGCCTATCGAGTGCTTGCCGTACAGAAGAAAAGACACCACGGAGGGGAACGCCCGTGAGCAGCGACCGGCCGGCGGCGAGAGTGGTGTGTCTTGATCTCGACGGCAGGGTCCTGCTGATGCACTGGTACGACCGCGTCAGCGACGAGACCATCTGGGAGCCTCCCGGAGGCGGGCTCGATCAGGGCGAGACGCCGCTCGAGGCGGCCAGGCGCGAGCTGGCCGAGGAGACGGGCCTGCCGGGTGACGCCGTCCAGGACAGATGGGTCGCGGTGGAGCGTGACTTCACCTGGCTGGGCGTTCGCTACGTGAAGGTCGAGCCGTTCTTCGTGGCCCGCTTCGACGAGGCGAGTCCCCGGGTGAAGCCGGGCGAGCTCACGGAGGAGGAGAGCGAGGCCCTTCTCGGGTACGGCTGGTTCGGCGCCGAGGAGCTGGGCTCGCTGCCGGGTCGTCTCGACCCGCCGGAGCTGCCTGAGGTGATCAGGAGCCTGAGCTAGCAACGTAGGCGGCCACCTCGTCGGCGTCGAGGAAGTCGGCCGTGCGCCCGTCGTCGTGCTCGACGTGGAAGCCGCCGTCCACGCTGATCTTCAGCGAGCCGGTGATGAGCACGGGACCGCCGCGCTCGGGCGGGTCGTACCTGTTCTGGAGGAGCGTCAGCCGCAGATGTCTGACCAGGAGGGCGCGTCTGCCGGACTCGACGAGCCGGTCCTGTACCCACCCCAGCTGCTGGATCTGTTCTTCTTCCACCCGTTGGGTGTAGACGGCACCCATAAGCGCCACACGTCCTTAGATCGGTGAGATTCCCCTGTCGTGACCCCAGCGTGCATTCAAGTGACTACTCTAGGTATGGATTCGGGTGCGACACCTGGAGTGTGTGAAGCCCGGCCGCTTTTGTAGAACCTCTGTAGAACCGGAGTCCCCCGATGCCTGCTGCACGCGAGCTCGATCCGAGCTCCAGCCCGCTGGCGTTCTTCGGCTCGGAGCTGAGGGAGTTCCGCACGCGTGCGGGGCTTTCCCAGGAGCAGTTGGCCGAGCGGTTGAGCTATTCGCTGTCCCTGGTCTGCGCGATCGAGCTGGCCAGGCGCACGCCGTCGCGTGACTTCGCCGAGCGTGCCGACCTGGTGCTCGACACCGGCGGGTCGCTGCTGCGGCTGTGGCCGTTGGTGCGGAAGGCGGCCTATCCCGCCTGGTTCCGTCCATGGCTGGAGATCGAGCAGACGGCGCGCACGCTGCAGACGTGGCAGCCGCTGCTGGTCCCCGGCCTGCTGCAGACCGAGGACTACGCGCGGGAGGTCTTCCGCAGGGAGCCTGCCGCGACGGCGGAGCAGGCGGAGGAGGCGGTGGCGGCCCGCATGACCAGGCAGGCCGTCCTGCGCCGACCCGATCCGCCGATGTACTGGGTGGTGCTGGACGAGTGGGTGGTCCGCAGGCCCGTCGGCTCGGCGGCGACGATGCGCGGGCAGGTGCGGGCGTTGCTGGAGTCGGCCGAACTGCCGAACGTCACCGTGCAGGTCGTCCCGGTGGACGCCCAGGCGGTGCCGGGCCTGACCGGCGCCTTCGTCATCGCGAAGGTTCCCGGCGAGCCCGATCTCGTCTATCTCGAGTCCGCGGGCGAGGGGTACGTCACGGATCGTCCAGGCGATGTGGAATCCATCGCCCGCAGAATGGACGTGATCAGGTCACTCGCCTTACCGGTTCACGCAAGTCTAAATTTGCTGTCGAAAGTGGAGGAGAGCATATGAACCACCTCACATGGCGCAAGGCCCGTCGCAGCGGCGGCAACGGCGGGGACTGCGTCGAAGTAGCCGTCCTCGACACGCCCGGGGACGTCGCCACGCACAAGCCGGAGCAGGACAGGCTCTTCGTCCTGCGTGACTCCAAGGACCCTGACGGACCCAGGCTGTTCTTCACCGAGGCCGAGTGGAACGCCTTCAGGCTCGGCATGAAGGACGGCGAATTCGACGATCTGGCCTGATCAGGCGCCAGATCTCCAACCGTGCACAACACCCGACCCGGGCTCGCGGAGGCGTGCCGCGCGCCCGGCTCGGGGCTCGGGGCTCGGGATCCGGACCGGCCGTGCCCGAGGCACGGGGCTCGGACCGACCCTGCCCGATGAAGGGGCTCGGGCCGTACCCTGCTCGGTCGTCGGCAGGCGCGCCGAGCAGGGTACGGGCCTCAGCTGGTGAGGCCCCTGTGCGGGAGGGAACGCGCGGGCAGGGCGCGGGGAGCCGTGACGGGCAGCGGCCTGTCCCGCGGCGGCAAGGAGCGGGCGGGCAGCAAACGGGCGGGCAGGGATCGAGCGGGAAGCGGTCGGGACGGCAGGTCGCGCCGCTCGGAGCCGTGAACGGGAGTCAAGCGATCACCTCGTTGTGTGCGGTTGACATCAGACCGCGGAGCAGCGGCCCGCAGGCGCGCTCGTGCTCCGCCTCCACCGGCAGCCCTTCGGCCAGCCTGGCCTGGTAGAGCTCGCGTTCGCTCTCGTTGGTGTAGAGCTGCGCGGTCAGCCCGACGACGACGGTCACCCCGGTGCCGCCGCGCGGGATGACGGCGACGGCGTGGGTGCGCAGCCAGCTCTCGTCGGCTCCGCCGTACCAGCCGCACTTGATCGCGGCATCGGGTACGGCCAGCGCCTCGCGCACGCCGAACGCCTGCCCTTCGGGCACCTCGCGCATCCAGGACAGCACGTCGGCGGCGACGGGGTCGCCGGCGAAGGCGGCCTGCGCGAGGGCGGTGTAGGCGGTGGCGACCTCGGCGGCCGCGACCTCGACCGAGCCGAAGCGGGACGGGTCGCCGTTGCCCCGGCTCCAGGCCGCGCCGGTGCGCCGCTGGATCTCCTCGAGAATCACCGCAGGGCCCACGGCCAGCCACAGCGCCCGCGTGTCGCTGTTGGAGGAGGAGACGACGGCAGGCTCGGCGTGGCCGCGCCAGAATCCCTGGTCGGTGAGGTGGGCGGCGGCGGCCCAGCAGTACAGCGGCTTGAGCAGCGAGGCGCAGCGGAGCCTTTCGAGGCCGTGGGTGAGCGTGATGGTGCGCGACGGCACTGTCGTGGCGGGCCCGCTCACGCCCCTGGTGATCGCGGCGGCCTGCGCGCTCGCGCCTGGGCGCAGGTCATGGAGAGCCGCGGCGAAGCTCGTGCTCATCGGCCGATGCTACAACGGGCTGAGGCCTGAGCGGCGCCCGCTCGCGGTGGGCGCCGGGAGCCGGACTCACCGCGGGCTCCAGGTCCCCGCTGGGAGAAGAAACCTCCGCCCCAGTGGCAACTTTGCCAGTCTCAGATAAAGAATCTTCCCCCGCTCACCCAAGGGGGAGAATCCTCCACCCGAAGTTTTCTCCCGCCATCCCGCGACCGTCCGACCCCCGGCCTCACGATCCCCCGATCCCGCACCCCGCGACCCCGCGATCGTCCGATCCCGCACCCCGCGACCCCGCGATCGTCCGATCCCGCACCCCGCGACCCCGCGATCGTCCGATCCCGCATCCCGCGACCCGGCGATCCCGCGTCGGGTTCGCCGATGTTCAGAACCCGTAGCGCGTCCACACCGCCGCGAGCCCGATGACGGGCAGCGCCAGGACGGCGAGCCAGCCCAGCACCCGCCAGCGCCTGGCCAGGCCGGGCGTGGCCAGCAAGGCGGCCACCGTACCCGCGGCCGTGAAGGCCAGGCCCGCGCGCAGCACCTCCACCACCTCGTACGGCGAGGACGGCACGGCCTCGCCGAAGCCCCTGATCGCCAGCAGCACCGCCGCCGCCGTCACGGCCACGCGGCGGGCCGGGGTCACGGCCACGCGGATGAGCAGCGGCACCGCCGCCGCCAGCACCACGACCGTCACCACCAGGTAGGCGCTGAGCGTCGGGTAGAGGCACGGCCAGTCGCCGCAGCGGGTGGCCGTCCTGGTGGCGTTGATGGCCACCCACCACAACGCGCCGAGGCTCCCGTAGATGGCCGCCACCCGCCCCAAGAGCCGCAACATCCCCCCATTGTGTGCGATCACGCCACCAGACGCGCGATCACTCCATACCCATCGCGCGCAGGGCCATAGCCCTGTTCACGTAGAGGTCGGGCTGGGGATCGAGCTCTATCGCCCTGGTCAGGTCGGCGACCGCGCCCTCCGGATCGCCGCGCTCGTAGCGCAGCGCGCCCCTCGCCGCCCACGCCGCCGCCAGCTCGGGCGCGGCGGCCAGGGCGGCCTCCAGCGCCCGCGCGGCCTCCTCATGCCGTCCCGCCGCGGTCTCCAGCTGGCCGAGCACGGTCAGCAGGTGCGGATTGAACGGATCGACGGCGAGCCCCGCCCGCACGTCGGCCATCGCCTCCGCGTCCCTTTCCAGGCCCGCCAGCAGCCCCGCGCGGTTGACGTAGGCGTCGAGATAGCTCGGGTCCAGCTCCATCACGTGCCCGAAGTCGGCCAGCGCCGCCTCGTCCTCGCCCAGCGCGACCCGCGCCTCCGCCCTGTTGTAGTACGCCTCTGGCAGCGGCGGGCTCATCGCGATCGCGCTCTCGTAGTCGGCCAGCGCCTCCGGGTGACGGCCCAGCACGAACCACAGATTGCCGCGGTCGAGGTAGTAATCGGGGAAGGCCGGGTCGATCGCGATCGCCGCCGCGTAGTCCTCCAGCGCCTCCTTGGTGTGGCCGAGCGCGGCCAGGAGCTGTGCCCTGTTTGCCAGCAGCACCATCCGGTGGACGGGGTGGCGGTCGGGCAGCTCGCGCACCGCCAGCTCGATCGCGGACTCCACCAGCTCCAGCGCGGCTTCGAGCCGCCCTTCGCGCAGCTCGATCAGGGCCAGCCCGTTGCGGTCGAAGCCCAGCTTGAAGGCGCGGTCCGGCACCAGGGTGGAGATGGCGATGGCCTGGTTGATCCAGCCCCTCGCCCTGCCCAGGTCGCGTCGCCCGGGGTCGGGGTGGCGGGCGTCGAGCATCGCCGTGCCGTACGCGGCCGCGGCGTGCATCGCCGGGTCCTGGCTGCTCCTGCGCACCCGCTCCCAGAGCTGTCTGGCCTCCTCGTGCCGGCCGAGCCCGCCGAGGGCGGTCGCCGCGCGCTGGGCGAAGCGCCACCAGACCTGTCCGCCCGGCTCTGTCCTGGCCATCCCCCGCGTGCCCAGCTCGGCCACCGCGTGCAGGAAGCCCTCGCGGACGCAGTGGTCGACCAGCTCCCACAGCTCCGCCGTACTCCTGCGGTCGTCGGCGGGCGCGGGCCCCTCGTCGTGGATCTCGATGCGCAGGTGCTCGGCGGGGATCCGGCGCGCCATCACCTCCAGCAGCTCGGCGTCCGTCGGGTCGGCCTGCGCGGCGTTGAGGACGACCAGCGCGCTCCCCCGAGGGATGGTGGCGGCGACGAACTCGGCCAGCCCGTTGGCCAGCCGTAACGTACGGCGGGGCGCGGGCACGAGGATGCGCTCCTCGTCAGGCAGGTGCGCGTCGATCGTGACGCGCCTGGCGGGCACCAGCGGGCGCAGCGCCGGGGCCGCCGCCCTGATCTCGATGTCGTAGGCGGACACGAGATCAGGGGAACGTTCCAATGCGCCTGGTACCAGTCGGGACAGCAACGCCGCGGCCACGGTGTAGGGGCCATGGGGGTGCCGGTGCGCGTCGATCGACGGCATCAGCAGCGGCGTCGACCCCGCCCCGGACGGGAGGCGCATCTCGTCAGGTCACCCCTTGTGGATGACGGAGGCGGTGCCGGTCAGCCGGGCGGTGCCTGACTTTCTGACGACGATCCTCTTCATGCGTCCTCCCCTGTTCGGTAAAGCCACATGTAGTTGAACTGTCGACAAACTTCAATACCCATAAGGAAGCAGTCTGAATTACCGCACCACACCGATATCTGACGCCTCTTCCGGCTCAGTTTCCAAGGCAGGGACGGGCCGCAATGCGCACAAACAACGTCCGCTGAAGGGAAATGTCAGACATCCCTCCGTTGCCGGCAACTCCTGCCTGGATCTGATGATCTCCGTGGCGTGCTCGATCAGTCGCTCGATGTCGGGACCACTGCTCCGGCGGGTCAGCGAGCACCACGGCTCGGCGTCGGGATCGCGCTCGGCCGCCCTGATCCAGCAGTCCCTGACCTGCTCCAGGTTCACTGGGACAGGCTGGGCCGGGGACGCGCGCTCGGGCGTGCGCAGCGACGCGAGCGCCTCCGCCGCCTGCTTGGCCGCCCTGCGCAGGCTCTCGTCCGCCTCGGGCGCCTGCGGCACCCTCGCCGGCGGGTCGCCGACCACGACGGGCTCACCCTTCGACGGTACGGCCAGCAGCATCGCCGCCGCCATGAACGGCCCGCCCACCAGCACGCTCATCCCGACCGGCTCGTCGCACAGCATCGCGATCAGCGCCACCCACAGCGGCTGCGACGACAGCAGGACCGCGCTCGGCACCGCGTGCAGGTGCCGCTGGCCGAAGGACCTGGCCAGGAAGCCGAGCGCGCACGACACGATCGCCAGGTGGCCGAGCTTCAGCCAGCCGTACGGCCCTGGCGGCGCGTCGAGCCCGTCGGGCACCGCCACCACCCCCGTGAGCAACCCGATCGTGAGCAACTGGATGACGGTGATGGCGTAGGCGTTGAAGTTGGACCTGGAGAAGTTGGCGAGCACCAGCGTGTGGCAGGCGTACAGCGCCGCCGCGCACAGCGTGAGGCCGAGCGCGACGGGCGCGAACTTGACCCCGTCGCCCTTCATCAGCGCGAACACCGCCACCCCGACGAGGGCGAGCGCCACGCCGTACCAGACGCGCCTGGGGACCCTGACGCGGAACAGGACCAGCGCGAACACCGGCGTCATCACGACGTTGCACCCGACGGCGAACCCCGAAACCGCGGAGGAGAGGTCGTCGAGCGCGAAGGCCTGCATCGCCTGGCCGACCCCGAACATGATCCCCAGCACGATCCCCCGTGACCAGGTGCCCTTCGTCAGCCCCGTCAGGCACGTGGGCCTGATGAGGAACAGCGCGACCGCGGCGATCGTGTAGCGCTCGGCGAGAAGGTCTGTCACCGACATGTGCAACGGCTCGTCGATCAGACTCTTCATCAGCGGAAAGGCCGACCCCCAAGCGGCGCTGACGAACAACAGAAGCACGGCTCCCAGGAGGGGTCGGGGAGCGGGCACCACTGCCATGCATCGCAGCATCTCACTACGGGTGACGCGCTCTGACGCGCGGCGAGCAGCCGGAGGGGTTGCTGTTACACGCAGGCGGAAGACCATACCTCGCGGGCTCCGCAATACCCCTCCGAGCGATAACGGCAAACCTCCCAATCACCTCAGACACTCATGCATCACCCACCTCTTTTCGAGTGCCCGTCGGACGGCATCGGCCTCATCGGGGAGGGCCGCGCGGGGCGCCGGGGGATGATCCATCCGGGCTCCGGGATGACGGGTGGGCGTTCACGAAGCAGGTACGGCCCCGCCTGAGATGCCGCGTCGCCAGCGCCTCGGTCCAGGTGTCGTGCGAGTCGGTCGCCTCGTCGAGCACGAGGAGCGCCGGGGTCGGCGACAAACGCCCGCCGCTCCCCCGCGCTGAGTCCTCGGTGACCTCGTGGGAGCGCATCAGCGGAGTGAGCAGCGTCGTCTCGCCAGGGCTTGCCTAGCCGACGATGGAGGTCGTCTCCCCCGGCGACATATTCTCCGGCATCGGCGTGTCCTGGTCGTCCCGGAAGCCGACCCGGTGGAAGAGGACGTGTCCGCAGGGAGCGGGAGAGCGCCGCGGGTGGGCTCCGGCGGTGCCTGCTCGGTGGCCCGGCAGTTCGGAGACGCGCTCAGCCGAGGCTATGCCCGCCTGCACGAGCGGCGACCAGGCTGACCGGGCTTGACAGCGGGCCGTGAAGGAGCGGGCGCACTACCGACGTAGACCGCCGGGCGTCACGCCGAGCACGGGTGACAGCGCGTCGAGGCCTCTCCCGAGCGTCCTGCGCGGCGCCCGCGGTGGCAGCACGCCAAGACCCCACCCGAACGCCTTGCGCAGCGCCCGCGGCGGCAGCACGCCAAGGTCCCACCCGAACGCCTTGCGCAGCGCCCGCGGCGGCACGCCAAGACCCCACCCGAGCGCCGCTTCCGTGGCGTGGGCGAGCGAAGAAGCAGCCGACGAACAGGTGGAAACCGGGGCGGCGGCACAGCGCTCTGAGCTGGTGGTTGGCGCCGCTCTTGGCGGCCGGGTGGCTCGGGCTCCTGACGAAGCGCGGGGCCATGCCACCCACCCGCCCGGCGTCTGTGGCCGGTGGCGTGCCGTTGACGAGGCGCGAGCCTACGCCACCCACTCACCCGGCGTCCGTGGCCTGCGGCGTGCCGTACCTGGGGGTGAAGATCGCAACCGGAACAGGGCAGGGGCGTCAGGCGTGGGGCTGAACGCTCAACGGCATGAGGCTCTTCTCACCGTAGATCACGGTGTGGTCGCCCACCTGCCGCCTGGACAGCTCCGTCCAGCCCTGCCGTTCGTACAGGGCCAGCGCCGCCCCCTGGCTCACGGTCGTGTCGCCCCGCAGCCTGGTGAAGCCGAGCATCACCGCCCGCTTCTCCAGCGCCGCCAGCATCATCGCGCCGAACCCGCGCCGCTGGAAGTCGGGGTGCACCCGCAGCCTGCACACCTCCACGGTGTGCTCGCCGAGCGGGCGCAGCCCGCCCATCGAGACCAGGCGCCCGTCCGCCTCGCCGACGAGGAACTCCCCTCCGCACCCCAGGTAGACCTGGTGGATGCGGGGGAAGTCGTCGTCGTAGTAGACCCCGTCGCCCGGCACGATGCCCACCTGTGCCAGGCACACCTGGTGAAGTGAGTAGATCGCGTCGAGGTCGGACCAGCGGTAGCGCCGGATGGCCAGAGTCATGCCTTCTTGCTCCCGATTCCCATGAGCTCGTAGAACTCCCGGAGGGCGGGAAGGTCCTTGCTGCCTCCGGGCGCGGCCTCCACGGCTCTGCCGAACTCGATGGCGGGCCGGACGATGAAGTCGGTGCGGTACTCGGGCTTGATCTGGCGGGCCGCTTCGATCGCGACCTTCAGCGCCTCGTCGATGTCGCCCTCGATGAGCCGGCACTGCGCCATGTCGAGCCTGATCAGCGTCTGGTCGAGGATGTGGTCGGAGTATTTCTCCAGCGCCTGTTCCAGCACCATGTCGGCCTCGATCGTCTGCCCCAGCTTGGTGAGCACGTCGCCCTGGTAGAAGTAGAGCTGCCGTTCGGTGTAGCCGAAGGCGAGGTCCTCCTGCTCGTGGGCCTTCATGTGGCTGAAGGCGTTGCGGGCCTTCAGCAGCGCGCGTTTGGCCTGGTCGACCACTTCCTTCTTGCCGTTGCTGCCGGCCAGCAGCGCGAGCGCGCGGGCCTCGACGACCGGAGCCATGGCCTGGGCGACGCAGGGCGTCGCTCCTGCCAGGTCGCGGCTCTGCTTGGCGAGGTTGAGCGCCTCGCGCGCGTCGCCGTAGTAGAGCGGCACGAGCGATTCGCGGGCCATGATCCACGCGCGCAGCGCGCGGTCGCCAGTCTCGTCGGCGGCGGTGCGCCCGGTGCGGAAGAAGGCACGGGCGAGCCTGTGGTCGCCGATGTTGATCAGGATCATGCCGCTCAGCCCGGACAGCTGGGCGGCCATCCTGCATAGTCGTTCGGCCAGGTCGGTCGGCTGGCGGCGGGCCATGGCCGCTCGTACGGCGCTCAGCTCCAGCAGCACGTCGCACAGCAGCCGCATCGGCGGCGTGCTGGAGTACTGGCGGCCGAAGGCGAGCGTGGTCTCCTCCCACTGGTCGAGCATCGCGGGCGAGACCGTGGCCATGACGAGCGTCTCGTCCATGCGGCGCCTGATGCCCTCGACGGCGCCCAGCAACGAGGGCGGGATGTCGCCGATCGGGCCGGTGGCCGCCTGGTCCAGAAGGTTTAACAACGTCCTGCGCAGGACGTTCTCGTCTTCCTCCGCGGCCCCGTCGGGTCCCGCTGAGTCGCCCGCGGACTGGTTGAGATACACGTCGCGCGGGCGGGGCGGCTCCGCCCTGTCGTCGTCGCCGCCCGGCCGCCCGCCCGCCATGCGGTGGCCGTGGCCACAGATGCACGGGCCGTCGTAGCCGAGGGAGACCGGCTCGACGCGGTAGACGGTGCACAGGTAGTGGAGGTACTCGGGGCCCGGGCGTTTCAGGCCGCTCTCGTAGGCCGACAGCAGCGTCTCGCCGATGCCTGGGGCCGGTTTCTGATCACGATCGAACAGCGCTCGCACCTGTTCGATGACATCGGCCAGCGCGATGCCGTGAGCCAGGCGATGCCCCTTGATCTTCGTCGTGCCGAACTGGGGGCTGCATGTCTCGTGGATCTCTTCGGCGATCTGAGCACATGATCGGCCGCTGGCCAGACCCTTGGCTCGGATCCGCCTGGCGATCTCCGTTTCCCTGTGCTGCCTGCCGGACATCCCGGCCCCTCTCTGTGAGCCGCAAGGCACCTACCTGACGCAGAGTAGCGGGAGGGATGCACTCTGCCTCAAGAAAACTATGAACCATTAGTGACAGGAAGAAAATGGTCCCTTGAAGCTTAGGGATAAGGATCGTCCTCCAGGGGACTGTTTCTTACATCCTTCGAGGGTCAGGGGCACTCCCGGAGGGGGTCCAAGCCGCGTTGACCGGGGCGGGGGTCATGAGTCATCTTTCTCTCACCAGCAAAGATTCGGCCAAGGGAGGCTGAGAGGGTGGGCGATGATTTCGGGCACCTGGAGCGTTTGGTTTCCGAGCTGGACGCTCGCGGAATGCTCGCGAGGGTCGTTCGGACGCACTCCGGACGCCTGTTCGTGAGAGTGATCAACCCCAACGCGACCAGCCTGGCCGAGAACGTCACCTGCCGGCCGTCCGAGGAGGTCCGCGACTGGGACTACTGCTGGTCGTGGGGAGAGCCCATGCACAAGGCCGACGATCCCGCGGGCGCAGCGACCAAAATCGCGCGCGTGCTCGCCGCGGTAGGGGAGTGACCATGGCGGAGGCCAGGGTGGAGCGCAGCCACCTCGGCCCACCGCCCCCACCGCGGCCCCACGGGGCCGACGGGGTGTCCGGTGCGGAGGGTCTCCCGTCCAGGGAGTCCCTGGCCACCCCGTCGGTTCCCGTGCTCCACCACCTGCGCGCAGGCGACCGCCTGACCCACCACAGTCTCGTACGGCATGCGAGCCGTACGCGTAGAAGCGTTCTGCGGGTCCGCCCGGAGAACGACCGGGGGATCCCTCCCGGAACCGTTCGGGGCATGCTTCCGGGTGCATGTCCCGTCCGAGTCGATCGTCACCGGTTCGTCAGCTCCCGCCCTCCGCGGCCCCGGGAGCTGACGGGCCCGTCTTCCCCGGCGTGATGTGACGACGGCCGGTTCGGTCGGCAAGTATCTTTTGGGGCGTTACCTCCACTTGATATGCCGACCGAACCGCTTCCGGAGAGGGATCTACCTCGTGTTCCTGCTTGCCACGCCAACACCGTCGCCCACGCCGACGGGCTCGTTCGACCCTGCTTCCGTGGTCAACGGCATCAGCAAGGCATGCGAGAGCGACACGATCTTCTTCTGTCAGGGCGTTCGTGACTTCCTGCCCGGTGGGGTTTGGGCTCCGATCGTCGCCAGCATCATCACGATCGTCCTGATTCTGCTGATCGCCATCGTGGTGAGAAATCTCACCCACCGGCTGATCACCCGCATCGTCAACAGGGCGGCCAGCAGCGCCTCGATCACCGGACGGCTGCGCAAGAGCCACGCCACCGACGGCATCGACGTCCTGCTCCACGAGCGCCGCAAGCAGCGGGCCGAGACCATGGGCTCGGTCCTGCGCCACATCGCCTCGATCGTCATCATCGGCACCGCCGTCCTGACCGTCCTCGACCGGCTGACGATCCCCATCGCCCCGCTGCTGACCAGCGTCGGCATCCTGGGCGTGGCGATCGGCTTCGGCGCCCAGGAGCTCGTCAAGGACTTCATCGCCGGCATGTTCATGCTCATGGAGGACCAGTACGGCGTCGGCGACGTCATCGACGCCGGCGCCGCCATCGGCACGGTCGAGGCCGTCACCCTGCGCGTCACGAGGCTGCGTGACGCCGACGGCCGTGTCTGGTACGTCCGCAACGGCACCATCACCCGCGTCGGCAACGAGTCGCAGGGCTGGTCACGCGCCTACATCGACGTGCCCGTCGCCTACGACGCCGACGTCCCCGCCGTGCGCGACCTGCTGAAGCGGGTCAGCGAGGAGCTGTGGAACGACCCCGGCTACCGCGAGAGCGTGATCGTGGAGGAGCCGGCCGTGTTCGGCATCGAGCAGATCTCCGACACCTCCGTCGTTTTCCGCGTCTCGGCCAAGACGCTGCCGTCCATGCAGGCCGAGGTGGCGCGCGAGCTCAGGATGCGCGTCAAGGCCGCGCTCGACGGTGCGGGAATCGCGCTGGTCGCGTGAGCGCTTACTCATAGGAAACCTGCTAAGTGGACTGCCACTACGACCCTAACCAGGCACAACAGTGGAGTGGCAGTCTGGCGAGCAGGTTTCCTATGAGTTCGAAGGGAGCGGTCAACGTCCCTGACGTTACGGCGGGATGCGAAGTCCCGCTGGAGCGGCGTGGGAGGACAGGCGGTCAGCGGTGACCGCGGTGGCCGTGGCCCTGCCTGCCGTACAGAATGGATAGCCTGAGATCGTGACCGAGGGTTCGTTTTATGAGGCCGTGGGCGGCGAGGAGACCTTCCGCCGGCTCGTCCACCGCTTCTACGAGGGGGTCGCCGACGACCCGCTGCTGCGCCCGCTCTACCCGGAGGAGGACCTCGGCCCCGCCGAGGACCGGCTGCGCGGCTTCCTCGTCCAGTACTGGGGTGGCCCCAAGACCTACAGTGAGCAGCGCGGCCACCCCCGGCTGCGCATGCGGCACGTGCCGTTCGTGATCGGCGAGGCCGAGCGCGACGCGTGGCTCAAGCACATGCACGACGCCGTGCAGGACCTGGCGCTGCCCGAGGAGCTGGAGAACCGGCTCTGGGACTATCTCGTGATGGCCGCGCACAGCCTGGTGAACTCACCCGCGTAGCGGGCAAGACACGCCACATGGACATCCCCTGGTGGCGTGACGCCGTCGTCTACGAAATCTACGTCCGCAGCTTCGCCGACGCGTCGGGAGACGGCGTCGGCGATCTGGCCGGAGTCAGGCAGCGCCTGCCGTACCTCTCGCGGCTGGGCGTCGACGCGATCTGGCTGACCCCCTTCTATCCCTCGCCGATGGCCGACGGCGGCTACGACGTGGCCGACTACCGCGGCGTCGACCCGCTGTTCGGCACGCTGGACGACTTCGAGGCCCTGGTGGCCGAGGCGCACTCGCACGGCATCAGGGTGCTGGTCGACATCGTCCCCAACCACAGCTCCTCGATGCACCCGTGGTTCCGGGCGGCGCTGGCCGGGCAGGGCCGCGACCGTTACGTCTTCCGCGACCGGCCCAACAACTGGCAGTCCACGTTCGGCGGGCCCGCCTGGACGCAGGTGGCCGACGGCCAGTGGTATCTGCACCTGTTCGCGCCCGAGCAGCCCGACTTCAACTGGCGCAACCGCGAGGTGCACGAGGAGTTCCTCGACGTGCTGCGGTTCTGGCTGGAGCGGGGCGTCGACGGGTTCCGCATCGACGTGGCGATGGGCCTGTACAAGGCCGACGGCCTGCCCGACGTCGGCGACCAGTCGTTCAAGGCGCTCTCTCCGGTGTGGGGCCAGCCCGAGGTGCACGAGGTCTACCGCGAGTGGCGCAAGCTGCTGGACACCTTCCCCGGCGAGCGGATGGCCGTCGGCGAGGTGTGGACCGACAGCGCGGCCGATCTGGCCCTCTACGTCCGTCCCGACGAGTTGCACCAGAGCTTCAACTTCGCGTGGCTGCAGGCGCCATGGTCGGCGACGGCGTTCAGGAAGGTCATCGACGACACGCTGGGGGCCGTGCCGTTCGCGACGTGGGTGCTGTCCAACCACGATGTCGTACGGCACCGCACCCGCTACGACACCGCCGACCCTGGAACCGGACTCGCCAGGGCAAAGGCCGCACTGCTCGTCATGCTCGCGCTGCCCGGGAGTGCATATCTCTACCAGGGGGAGGAACTTGGCCTCCCCGAGGTGAAGGATCTTCCACCGGAAGCGCGCCAGGATCCGATCTTCTTCCAGTCGGAGGGGAAGCTCGCGGGGCGCGACGGGTGCCGCGTGCCGATCCCCTGGTCGGGTGACGCCGCGCCGTACGGCTTCTCGCCCGACGGGGTGGCGCCCTGGCTGCCGCAGCCGCGGACGTTCAAGGAGCTGAGCGTCACGGCGCAGACCGGTGACAGCGACTCCACGCTGGAGTTCTACCGCGGCGCCCTGGCTCGCCGCCGCGAGCTGGTGCGCTCGATCCCCTACGAGCTCACGTGGCTGGAGGCGCCCGAGGGCGCGCTCTTCTTCGCCCGCGGCCCGCTCACCTGCGTGATCAACTGCGGCACCGACCCGGTACGGCTGCCGCCGCACGATCAGGTGCTGCTGTCGAGCGCGGCGCTGACCGGCGACGTCCTGCCGCCCGACACCGCGGCCTGGCTGCGCACCACGGAATGAACCAGGGCGGCCGGTCCACCAGGGCCGGCCGCTTCCCGCTCTCAGGCGAAACGCTTCAGGTAAGCCAGTTCGTCCGGCCGCAGCCGGCGCGGCGCCGCCTTCTCCACGTCATAGGCGACGATCACCGAACGGGCCCGCACGAACACCTCGTCCTCGTCGCGGATCTCGTAGTCGAGCGTGAACCGTACCGGCCTGATCTCCGTCACCCACGTCTCCACCAGCACAGGATCGGCGCGGAAGGACAGCGGACGCAGGTAGTCGATCTCGTGCCTGGCCACCACCAGGCCCTTGAACGTCTCCCCGCCCTCCTTGTGGAGGTCGATGTGCAGCATCCCGAACCGCGCGTCCTCCAGATAGTCGAGGAAGCGGACGTTGTTCACGTGCCCCTGCGAGTCGATGTCCGCGAAGCGGACCGTGCGGGGGAAGACATGCTTGCTTGCGTGTGCGAGGGAGCGTTCAACCACGCCCACACCGTATCCGCCGGCCGCTCATGACCCGACACCGGGCGGGCTCAGTCCGGCGACCGGATCCAGCCGCCTGATCAGCACCACCGCCGCCTCGATCACCCGGCGCGCCTCCTGCTCGGTGTCGCAGGTGGCCACCTCCCGCGCCGCCTCCCCGATCACCGAGGTCAGCACCGCGACCGTCAACCGGTCGATCGGCTCGGCGCCCGCGCCGAGCAGCACCGCGTTCTGCCGCAGCCACTGCCTGCCCCGAGTACGGCGCAGCAACTCGAACCCGGGCGGCCCGTCGCCGTCCATGAACAGCCTGACCAGGTCCCGCCGGTCCCACGCGCCCTCCAGATAGGCGCGCGAACCGGTGATGAGCAGCTCGACGGGATCGTCCACCCCGTCCTGTTTCGCCTGGGCGACGCTGGAGGCCGACGCCTGCTCCTGGGCGAGCTGGTGGTCCTCCCACAGCGCCATGAACAGCTCCGCCTTGCCGCCGAAGTGGTGGTAGAGGCTGCCCACGCTCGATCCGGCCCTGGTGACCACGTCGGCCACGTTCGCCTCGGCGAAGCCGTGCTCGCCGAACACCTCTCTGGCCGCCTGCAGCATGACCTTGCGCGTCTGCGCCGTGCGGCTCCACTCCCACGCGCTGGAGGACCTGCGTGCCATGACCTCCATGGTAGGGCTGGGGGCCTCGTCCGGAGGTCAGTTCGCCTGGTGGACGATCCGGCCGCCCACGGCGACGAGGTCGGCGCGCACCTGCGGGATGGCCTCCACCGGGATCGTGAACAGGTCGTCCGACAGGATCGTGAAGTCGGCCAGCTTGCCGGGGGTGAGCGAGCCGCGGTCGTCGTCGCAGAAGTTGGCGTAGGCGGAGCCCATCGTGTAGCCCCGGATGGCGGTGGCCAGGCTCAGCCGTTCCTCCGGCATCCACGCGGGACCGCCCGCCAGCCCGCGCCTGGTGACGGCCGTGTAGATGCCGATCATGGGGTCCATCTCCGCCACGTTCCAGTCGCTGGAGAAGGCCAGGACGGCGCCCGCCTCGTGCAGCGAGCGCATCGGCCACGCCTTGGGCCATCGTGCCTGGCCGACCGCCTCCGCCCAGTCACGTCCAGGCCCCGCGATGTCAGGGGAGCAGTGCCGCGGCTGCATGCAGGCGACGACCCCGAGCTCGGCGAAGCGCGGCACGTCCGCGGGGTCGAGGCACTCCACGTGCACCACCTGGTGGCGGGCGTCACGCGGGCCGTTGACCCGCCGGGCGTGCTCGACGGCGTCCAGGACCGTGCGGATGCCCCGGTCCCCCGTCGCGTGGACGAACGCCTGGAAGCCCGCCGCGTCCAGCGACGCCAGCAGGTGCGCGAACTCTTCTGGCGGGTAGAAGGTCTCGCCCCGGTGCTCGCCGTGCCCGCAGTACGGCTCCAGCAGCGCGGCGGTGCGAGGCTCCACCACGTCGTCGATGTAGAGCTTGAGGGGGCCTGCCCTCAGCCACTCGTCGTCGAAGCGTGCGGCGGCGCGCGTGAAGGCGTCCAGGTCGGCGGCGCTCGTCCCCCTCGGGTGGAACAGCGCCGCGATCAGGCGGGACCGCAGCCGCCCCTCGGCGCGGGCCCGCTCGAACAACTCCAGGTCGTCCAGCGAGTTCTGCGGCTCGACAATGGTCGTGATGCCGTACCCGGTCGCCATGTCCAGGCTGCCGAGCAGCCGGGCGTACTGGCGCTCAGGACCCGCCCACGGCACCCCCAGCTTCGCCAGCGCCCGGTGGCCGTCACGGGAGAGCCCCCGGACGGCGAACTCGGTGACGAACCCCGTGGGCTCCCCCTCGCCGTCCACCTGGGCCACGCCGAACGGCAGCTCGGTGTGGTCGCGGTCGACGCCGAGACGGCGCAGGGCCGCGGTGTTGGCCCACAATGTGTGCACGTCGTAGCTGAACACGATCGCGGGAAGGTCGCCGGTGAGCGCGTCCAGATCCGCGGCCGTGGGCGTGCCGGGCAGGGCGGAGTAGTCGAACCCTTCGCACTCGACCCAGTCCGCCCGCGGGTGCGCGGCGCGCCACGCGCTGATCCTGCGGCCGATCTCGGCCAGGTCGGCGGCGCCCGCGAGCTGCACGCACGCATCGTCGGAGCCGAGCCTGACGTGGTTGTGGGCGTCCACGAAGCCGGGCAGCACGAGGCGGCCCCCGGCGTCGATCGTCTCCGCGGCGGCGGGCGCGTCGGCGTCCGCGCCCACCCACACGATCCGGCCATCCCGTACGGCCAGCGCCTCGGCCTCGGGCAGGGCGTCGTCGACGGTGTGGATCCGGGCGTTGCGCACGGTCAGGTCGGCGGTCATCCGTCCTCCTTGACGGGTTGTCATGATCGGTCCTTTGCGGGGAGGGGGTCTTCGGCGGGCGCGGGGCCTTCCACGGCAGCGACGTCTCCCACCCGGAGGCCGTCTCCCCCAGACACGGGGCGGTTCACGGAAGCGCCGTCTACCACCCGGAGGGCGCCGTCCCCGGACGCGGGGCCTTCCCCGGAAGCGGCGTCTTCCACCCGGAGGCCGTCTCCCCCAGACACGGGGCCATTCACGGGAGCGCCGGTGTCTCCGACAGGCCCGGTGTCTCCGTCGGGGCCGGTGTCATCTTCGGGGATGGTGACGAGCCAGTGGGTCGCACGGCGCGGCCGGAGGTAGAGGAGGTAGTAGGCGCCGAACAGCACCACGATGCCGCCCGCGATGAGCAGGTCCGCCGTGCTCTGCTCGAACAGCGCGTAGCCCAGCGCCCCGATCACGACCAGCGGCGGAAGCGGCCACAACGGCATCCGCCAGGCCCGCTCCCGCCGGTGCCCCGCCGTACGGGATCGGAGCGCCGCGGCGGCGAGCAGCAGCGAGACGACCGTGACGATCACCGAGGTGAGGCCGAGCAGCTGCTCGATGTCGAGCAGGGCGGCCATCACGACGCCGGGCAGGGCGATGACGAGCGTCGCGACGTACGGGGAGCCCCAGCGCGGGTGGATCCGGGTGAGCAGGGCGCTGACCTGCGCGGGCCAGGCGCGGTCCCGGGCGGAGGCGAACACGACCCGGCCGTTCTGGAGCACCATCACCAGGACGGCGTTGAAGATCGCGATGGCGATGCCCAGATCGACCGCGGTGGCCGCGCCGTCGCCGCCCCAGGCCCGCACGTAGTCGGAGAAGGAGCCGTTGACCAGGTTGTCGAGGGAGCCGACGCCCAGCACGGTGGCGGTCACCGGCACGATGATGACCACGGCCGCCAGCCCGAGCGACCAGAACACCGTGCGCGCGATGTTGCGTCGCGGATCCTTGATCTCCTCGGCCAGGTAGGTGGCCGTGCCGAAGCCGTTCACGACGAACATGGCCACGGTGAGTCCGGCCATCAGCGCCGCCACTCCGAACGGCGAGGCGCCGCCCTGTCCGTCGGGCACGACCGGTGACACGAGCACGTCGACGCCTCGCCTGGTGTTCGCGAGGCCGAGTACGGCGACCACACCGGCGGCGATCACCTCGATGCCCAGGAAGATGCCGGTGATCAGGGCGTTCGACCGGATGTCGAGCACCGCGAAGGCGGCGGCGGCGAGCATCACGACGGCCCCGGCGATCGCCCGGTCCACCGAGAACAGGTCTCCCAGGTAGTCCGCCGTGCCCAGCGCGATGATCGGCGGGATCACGATGAGCAGGGAGATGGACAGGCCGAAGGCGAGCCAGCCGCACAGCCGCCCGAGCATCGCCGTCACCATGGCGTACTCGCCGCCGGAGCTGGGCCTGAGCGTGCCCAGCTCGGCGTAGCAGCAGCCGACGGCTACCGACACGGCCACGCCCGCGAGCAGCGTGAGCACCGCGCCGCTGCCCTGCCCGGCGAGCACCTCTGGAACGATGATGAACAGCGAGGACGCGGGCGTGATGCACGAGAGGGTAAGCAGGACCGCGCCGAACAGGCCGAGCATCCGGGCCAGGGACGGCGCGGTCGCCGTGGTCGGGGCCGTGATCGTGGTTGTGGTCGTGGGCGCCACTTTCGGCTGGATCATGGAGGCTCCTCGAGCCGGTCTTTGAATGGAGTTCAAAGAGATTGAATGACATTCAAAATGCACTGCCGTACAGTGGTCCGTCAAGGACTCGACCACGACCGTTATCGCAAGGTGAGTGATGGCGCGGGAGCATCGCCGGCTGGATCGCCCACGGGAGCAGGTGCTGGAGGCGGCGATGGCGGCCATCGCCGAGCACGGTCTCGCCGACCTCACGATGGCCGGGCTGGCCCGCAGGCTTGGGACCAGCGGCGGGCACATCCTGTACTACTTCGGCAGCAAGGACCAGGTGCTCGTCGAGACGCTCCGCTGGAGCGAGGAACGCCTGGCGCCCAGACGGGCGGCGCTCGTCGGGAGGCCCGCTCCGGCCGACGCCAAGGTGGCGGAGTACATCGACCTCTACCTGCCGACCGGCACCGCCGACCCGCGCTGGCTCCTGTGGGTCGACGTGTGGAGCCGCACCCTCGCCGTGCCCGAGCTACGTCAGGCGCAGGCCGAACTGGACCAGGGCTGGCACGAGGACCTGGTGCGGCTGGTGGACGACGGGGTGCGGGCCGGGGAGTACATGCCGATCGACGCGGAGGCATTCTCGGTACGGCTGCGCGCGATGCTCGACGGGTTCAGCACCCAGATCGTGATCGGGGTGCCGGGGGTCGACCGCGCGACCTTCGCGACGCACGCCCTCGACTACACCCGCCAGACGCTCACCGCCCACCGCTGACCGGGGGCACCCACCCTCGCCGCCCATCGCTGACCAGGGGCGCTTTCACTTCCCTCCCTCGCCACCCACCCGCTGATCCGGGGACATCCTCCCTCTCCCTGCGTTGAGGCGGGACTCGGTGGGCCGGTTCACGTGGCCGCGTAACGGCGGCCCGGCCGCGCGCCCGATGACCGTCTCCCTGGACCGACGCCAGCCCACGGCGGCGGGTGGGCTTGGGCGGCTTGCCGTACAGGCTGGGGGAAGGCCGGGGCCGCACCCGCAGACCGGCCGCTCGAACGCGCAGATCCACGCCCCGCGAGCACTGGCGAGCACCGCGGACATACAGGCCCCCGCACCCCGACGCCCAGACCCCGCCCCTCAGACACGCTGGCCGCATACCCGGACGGCTGGACCCGCACGCCGGATGCGCAATAGGTCCCGGCGCCGGATAGGACAAAGCCCCCTCGGTGGACGGGAACGTGTCCTGGAGGGGGCTGAGGTCCGGCGGTGCGGTTAGTCGCGGCGGAGCTGGCGGTAGGTGACGCGGTGCGGGCGGGCCGCGTCGGCCCCCAGACGCTCGACCTTGTTCTTCTCGTAGTCGGCGAAGTTGCCCTCGAACCAGAACCAGCTCGAACCCTCTTCCCACGCCAGGATGTGCGTGGCGATGCGGTCGAGGAACCACCGGTCGTGCGAGGTGATCACCGCGCAGCCCGGGAAGTCGAGCAGCGCGTTCTCCAGGCTCGACAGGGTCTCGGTGTCGAGGTCGTTGGTCGGCTCGTCGAGCAGCAGGACATTGCCGCCCTGCTTGAGGGTCAGCGCCAGGTTGAGCCTGTTGCGCTCGCCGCCCGACAGCACGCCGGCCTTCTTCTGCTGGTCGGGACCCTTGAAGCCGAACGCCGCGATATACGCCCGCGACGGCATCTCGACGTGGCCGACCTTGATGTGGTCGAGACCGTCGGAGACGACCTCCCACACGTTCTTGTTCGGGTCGATGCCGCCACGGCTCTGGTCGGCGTAGGAGATCTTGACCGTGTCACCGATGACGATCGCGCCGGTGTCGGGCGTCTCGCTACCGGTGACCATGCGGAACAGCGTGGTCTTGCCGACGCCGTTCGGGCCGATGACCCCGACGATGCCGTTGCGCGGCAGGTCGAAGGTGAGCTCCTCCATCAGCAGACGGTCGTCGAAGCCCTTGGTGAGGTCGTCCGCCTTGATCACCGTGGTGCCCAGACGCGGGCCCGGCGGGATCTGGATCTCCTCGAAGTCGAGCTTGCGGTACTTGTCCGCCTCGGCGGCCATCTCCTCATACCGCTGCAGACGGGCCTTGCTCTTGGTCTGGCGGGCCTTCGGGTTGGACCGGACCCACTCCAGCTCGTCCTCCAGGCGCTTCTTGCGCTTGGCGTCCTTCTGCCCCTCGACCTTCAGCCGCTGGGCCTTGGCCTCCAGGTAGGTGGAGTAGTTGCCCTCGTAGGGGAAGGTGCGGCCACGGTCGAGCTCGAGGATCCAGGTGGCGACGTTGTCGAGGAAGTAGCGGTCGTGGGTGACGGCGAGCACGGTGCCCGCGTACTTCTCCAGATGCTGCTCCAGCCACTGCACGCTCTCGGCGTCGAGGTGGTTGGTGGGCTCGTCGAGCAGCAGCAGGTCGGGGGCCTCCAGCAGCAGCTTGCACAGCGCGACGCGGCGGCGCTCACCACCCGACAGCTTGGTCACGTCGGCGTCGGGCGGCGGACAGCGCAGCGCGTCCATCGCCTGCTCCAGCTGGGAGTCGAGGTCCCACGCGTTGCGGTGCTCGATCTGGTCCTGCAGCTTGCTCATCTCCGCCAGCAGCTCGTCGCTGTAGTCGGTGGCCATCTGCTCGGCGATCTCGTTGTAGCGGTGAAGCATCGCCATCGTCTCGGCGACGCCCTCCTGCACGTTGCCGAGAACGGTCTTGGACTCGTTGAGCGGCGGCTCCTGCTGAAGCATGCCGACGGTGAAGCCCGGCATGAGCTTGGCATCGCCGTTGGACGGCTGCTCCAGGCCGGCCATCATCCGCAGCAGCGTCGACTTACCGGTGCCGTTGGGGCCCAGCACGCCGATCTTGGCTCCGGGCAGGAACGACAGGGTGACATCGTCGAGGACAACCTTGTCGCCGTGCGCCTTGCGCACGCGCTGCATCGTGTAGATGTACTCCGGCATGCCTTCTAGCTTAGGGCGTGCGCGAACCGGCTTCCGCCGTACCCGATGGGGTGATCTTCTCTTTCCCCCCTCTGGCGGGTACGGCGGGCGGCCGTCGGCTCAGAGCACGTCGAGGGTACGGCCCGCAACAGAGACAGGGCGTGCGCCTCGACGGGGTAACAGGTCAGGCCGCAGGAGCCCCCCGGTGGGAGGTAGCGGATCAGGCCGCTAGAGACGGATCCACTGGCGGCGCTAGCGAGCCAAGTCGCGGGAGACGGACCCACCGACGGAGACGGCTCCCACCGAGGCGCACCGGAAACCCCAGGAGGCGGGTCCCACCAGGTGGGTGATGACACGCGAGGCGGACCCCCCGGGGGACCCCCCGGGGGACCCCCCGGGGGACCCCCCGGGGGACAACGGCTCAGCCCGCAGAAGGGCCCATCAGTGCGGTGGCAATGGGTCAGGCCGCGAGAGACGGATCCACTGGCGGGCGGGGGACGGGTCGGACCGCAGGAGGAGGGCCGACCGGGCTACGGAGGGGTAAGGGGGTGGGCCGCAGGAGGCGTGTTGACATGGGGGCGACTGGTGGAGGTATGGGTCAAGCCGCAGGGGGTGGGTCCATCGGCGTGGAGGGTGGCGCGGGCTGGACGGCGGGAATGCAGATGCGGTCGCGACCCAGCTCCTTGGCCCGGTAGAGCGCCAGGTCGGCGGCGGCGAGCAGCTCGATCAGGTCGTCACCGTGAATGCTCATGATGGCCACACCAGCCGAGATCGTCACCGTGATCAGGGCGTCGTCGGCGGGAACGGCCATGCGGCCGATCCTGCTGCGCAGGCGCTCGGCCACCCTGCGGGCCTCGGTGATGTCGGCGCGCGGCAGCAGGACCACGAACTCTTCGCCGCCGAACCTGCCCACCACGTCGTAGTCGCGAAGCTGGCTGCGCAGCGTCGCCGCCACCCCGACCAGCACCTGGTCGCCGACCAGGTGGCCGTGCTTGTCGTTGACCCGTTTGAAGTGGTCGATGTCGATGATCAGCAGGGCCAGCGTCTCTCCGGTGCGGCGAGCCCTGACGATCTCGGTGTCGGCCTCACGCTGCCATGCCGCCGCGTTGAGCAGGCCCGTCTTGGGGTCGGTGCGCGCGGCGGCCTGGAGCTGAGCGTGGAGCAGACTGCGCTGCAGCAGCACCACGGGCGGGAGCGCCAGCGCCAGCAGCGCCAGGTTGAGCCCGCACGCGATCGCCACGATGACGCCGAGGCACAGCTCGACGATGTCGAGGATCGCGCTCTCCCTGTCCCACAACACGTCGCGCCAGCGGGTGTCGGGGTCGGCGGTGTGGGCGGCGATCACGATCAACCCGGTGTTGAGAACGGCGAACAGCGCCGCGCATCCCACCGCGAGCATGATCGGCGCCCCCGCGCCCTTGGACAGCACCGAAATGTCGGGCACCACGGCATGGAACACCACCGAAGCCGCACCACCGGCCAGACCGATGGCCGCGGAGCTGAACACCCTCCGATAGAGCACCGTCGCCCTCACCCGCAGTTGCATCAGCATCTGCAGCAGGATCGGCGCGAGCAGCGCGTAGATCGGGGGAAGCAGCAGCGCGACGGGCAGCCACCACGCTGACAGCAGGTCGCGGGAGACTCCCGCGGGCATGCCGAGACGCCGCGTCGCCTCGATGCACACCGCGCCACAGCCCATCAGCGCGGCGAACATCATGACGTCCGGCCAGCGATAGGGGCCAGTAGACGCGAAGAACACGATCGCCGCGAGATCCAGCGCCACGATCCCGCTGAGGTAGGCCACGAGTGGTCGACGCTGCGCCAGCAACGGCCACCGGCCCGCGAGTGTGGACACACTGTCACGAGGCTTGATCGAGGTATGACTGGTCGCCGCCATCTTGCCTCCTCCCTGACTAACGATGTGTAACACAATAGTTGCGGAGTGTGCGTTGCGCGATGGGAACCGCTACCTTGGGCAGCGTGGCCATCTGCGTCCGGTGGCCGAGAATGGGCCCGTTCACTCCGCGAGCGGGCCGTGATGAAACCGCTCACTCCGCGAGCGGGCCGTGCTGGAAAGGAGCAGCCATGGTGCGGGGCGTCACCTGGACCTGACAGATGCTCTAGCCATCTGACACGGAACACCATCGGCCGACCCCTTCCGGCAGGCTCGAGTTCTGACTCGTGATGCCACCACGCGCGGCCGATGCCCCCTCCGCCTCCCCATTTCCTCCCTGTGTACGGCTTGGCATGCGCTCGCCCAGGTCTTGAAACGAATGGTCCATAACGCGGCGGCTTGCATTGATGGCCAGCCGAAGGCCGCTCGACCGGGCCGCCAAGAAGGCGACGTGGACGGCGGCGAAGGGTGACGCAGACGCCCGAGAAACCGGCGTACAACCCGAGAAACGGCAAAGCGCGGCTGATCCTCGTGTCGCATGGATCTGTACCGGATGCGCCAGGTGGTCGAAATCTTTCGATGCAGGGGCCTGACAAGGGAGTCAGACTTTACGTCTGTAGGTAACGCGAACCCGACCCACGACGCGGCCCAACCACACCCACGGGAGATCAACCCCCTGCGTGGAGTGGTCGGCGACCTGCCAGCGCGGCATCGGCCCAGCACGCCAAGCGATCGGCAACTACGCCCAGCCAACCGAACGACCGATAATCGCGCCAGCGCAGCATCGGCCCAGCACCCTGAGCGATCGGCCAACTACACCAGGGACCGGCAACCACGCCAGCGCGGCATCAGCCCGGCACGCAGGCGATCGGCCGTACCAGCGATCGCCAGATCACGCCCAGCCCGCCGAAGCGATCCGCAACCACGCCGGCACGGCATCAGCTCACCGGCCGAGCAGTCGGTGACCCACGCCTGGATGGCGTGGGCCAGAACTCCGGAAGCGTGCTGGTCAGGCGGCCTTGGAGCGGCGGGAGCGGGGGGTGGCGGCGCGGGGAGCGTCTTCGCTGGTCAGGATGCGGACCTTCCCCGCCGCTCCCCCGTGTCCGGCACCGGGATCCGCGTCCGGTTCCGCTGAGGGCGAGTTGTCGTCACCCTCGGCAGGCGCCAGTGTGATCGTGTCGCCGTTGCCCGCAGCAGGCGCCGGACCGCCTGGGTGCTCGGACGCCGACTGGGACGTCGGGCCAGATGCGACCTCCGACGGAGCCTGCGCCGTGGCCTCCGACGCACGCCCGAACGCGTCCTCCGACGCAGGCCCAAACGTGGCCGCCGACGCGGGGCCGAACGCGGTCTCCCGCACGGCCCCGATCGCGGCCTCCGACACCCGCCCGGAAGCGCCCTCCGACGCGGGCCCGAACGCGGTCTCCGACACGTGCTCGATCGCGGTCTCCGGCACGGCCCCGATCGCGGCCTCCGACACCCGCCCGGATGCGCCCTCCGACTCGAGCCCGAACGCGGCTCCCGACGTGGGCCCGAACGCGGTCTCCGAGGCGGGGCCGGTGGGCATGTCGGTGCTCGCTTCGGCTGGAGCGACGGGGAAGGGCCAGCCTGCCGCGTCGTCCTGTGCCGCCTCCTCCGCGAAAGGCAGCGCCGCCGCGGGCACTGGTCGTGCGTGGAGTGGGCGGACGTTCGCCGCGCCCGACATGGCCCAGTCCTGCGTGGACTCGTCGAGGCTTTCCCTGGTCTCCTTGCTCAGCGTGCCGATGCCGCCCGAGCGCTCCGGCTTGGAGAAGGCGCCGACGCCCCAGCGCAGGTCGTGGCCGATCGAGCTGGCCTCGATCTCGGGCATGAACCGGCGGTCGCCTTCTGGCCCGAACTCCCTGATCCGCAGCTTGCCGCAGACCACGACGGGATGTCCGACCTGGAAGGACTGGGCCACGTTGTCGCCGAGGGTGCGCCAGCAGCGGACGGCGAAGAACACGGTGTCTCCGTCGGACCACTCCTGGGTCTTCCTGTCGAAGAAACGATGCCTGGTCGCCACTCGGAGCGAGGTCACTCTCGAACCGTCGGCGAAGGCGTGCTGGCGGGGTGGGGCTGCGACGTTGCCGGTGAGTGTGATGTAGATGTCGTTCATCGTGCCTCCCATGTGGCGGGCCGGGTGCCCGCTGCATGGGGAAACGGTGTCGTGCGGGGGTGGGTGGAGGGCTGGCCGAGCGTGGTTCTGTGGATGAAAGGCCCATGGTGGAGCGGGGCTGTGGACGAAGGTCCCAGGTGGAGCAGGCCGCGGACGAAGGCGCCCTGGTAAGGCAGGCCTGTGGAGGGCGATGGCGGAGTGGCCGTGAACGAAGGCGCCCAGGTAAGGCGGGGTCGTGGAAGGACGACGCAGCCGAAGAAGGAGGGCCCGCGCAAGCGCGCCGTACGGCCGCACGCGCCGCGCTATACGGCCGCACGCCGTACCAGAACGACCGGAAGATCAGGGTCAGGCCGACAGAGATTTCATCGCCGTATAGAACTCGTGATGGCGGGCCAGCTCCCGCTCCACCGGCTCCACCACCATGCTCTCCGCGATGCCGCTCACCCGCTTGCGCATCTCCCGTTCGAGCCGGTCCCTCTCGTTGGCCGCGCCGAGCGCCACGAAGTTCCTGGACGCCATTGCCGACAGCGCCCCCAGCCCCAGCACCGAGGCCGTCATCAACCCCACCCACGGCAGCGTCGCCGCGTCGCCGAACAGCGCGAGCGACTCGGGCAACCGTCCGACGGCGAACACCCCGAACGCCAGCGCCACCCCGATCCACGCGAGACCGGCGACGAAGGCGAGCACCAGCAGGTACTGCCAGAGCTTCAGCAGCCGCCACCACACCGGCACCCTGTCGAGCTGGGGCGCGACCTCGGTCAGCTCGTCCGACAGCGCCTCGGGAAGCTGCGCCGCCCGCGAGCCCGCCGCCTGGTGGACGGCCGAGCGCCACACCTCGTTCATGCCGACCGTGAGGCCGTCGCTGAGCGCCTGGACGGCGTTCTCCACCTCGGACGACTGCGCCGTGACCGACCCTCCGGCCAGCGAACGGATCTCCTCGCGCAGGTCGCCGAGCTTGAGGCTCTTGAGCGGGTCGCCGCCGAACAGCGTGCCGAGCCGGGCGAACGGCCACGAGATCCAGGGAGCCGAGCGGGTGACGTAGGCGCTCTCCATGGCCTCGCCGACCGCGGGGACGCCCACCGCGTCGCACAGCGCGTCGGTCAGCCCGACCCTGCGGGCGGCGTCCACCGCGGAGGGTGCGGACAGGGCCGCGCCGACCGGCATGGCCTGGCTGAGGCGGCGTTCGATGCGGTCGACGTCCGCGTCGATGCGCTGGATGGCGGCCCTGCGCTTGGAGACGGCGTCGGCGATGACGCCCTTGAGGCTGTCGATGCCGCGCCCGGTGACGGCCGAGGTCGGCACCACCGACGGCTGGGTGACGCCTTCACGGCGCAGCAGGTCGTTGAGGTCGATGACGAGCTCGGCGACCTCCTCGGTGGACAGTTTGTCCGACTGGTTGAGCGCGAACACGGTGACCGCGTCGTGCCCGGCCAGCTCGGTGACGTAGCGGCGGTGGGTGGAGGCGTCGGCGTACTTCTGGGGGTCGAGCACCCACACCACCATGTCGGCCAGGCCGATGAGCCGGTCGGCCTCGGGGTCGGTGAGCGCCCTGATGGAGTCGTGGTCGGGCAGGTCGAGCAGGACCAGGCCGTGCAGCTGGCTCTCGCCCTTGTCCAGCGCGCTGGCCCTGGCGAAGCGGTGCCGCCACTGGATCTGCAGCCAGTCGAGCAGCGGCGCGGCGCCCTCCAGGCCCCAGACGCAGGCGTGGGTGCGTGCCGTGGTGGGACGGCGTACGCCCGTGGGCGACAGTTCGAGCCCCGAGATGGCGTTGAACAGCGAGGACTTGCCGCTGCCTGTGCCGCCCGCCAGGGCGACGACGGTGTGGTCGGACGACAGCTTGAGCCGCTCTCCCGCCCTGGTGAGCAGCTGGGAGGCGTCGGCCAGCAGCGTGGCGTCCAGCCTTCCCTGGCCGAGCTCGGCGACCTTGGACAGCGCCGCGAGCCTGGCGCCCAGACCGGGCTTGGCGACGGAGTAGATGCTCATCGTGCGACCTCGAGGTTGTACGTGGCCTGGTAGAGGCGGGTCGCCGCAGCCTCGTCCGGGATTCCGGCGGCGTCGAGCGCCCGCACGTACCGCATGGCCTCCTCGTCGAACAGCATGACGATCCTGGCGCGCAGGTCGCTGAGCGCCTTCGCGCTGATGCTGCGCAGCGCCTCGGCGCCCAACAGGCCCTTGAGCAGCTTCTGCGGCAGCTCGTCGGCGCTGAACAGCCCCACCATGAAGATCAGCGAGAGGGACGCGGCGTCGAGAGAGACTACCTTGGCCGACCGCTTGGTCACGCCGTCGGTGCGCAGCAGCTCGGTGACGTGCTCCTGCCAGGCGGCAACCGCCTTCCCGGTACGGCGGGCCAGGTCGTCGGAGGGCCGGTCGAGACCCGCGCCCAGCTCCGAACGCCGCCGCCACCGCGCGCCCACCTCGTCGGCGGCGTGGTGGGCGGCGGAGGTGATCAGCGACTCGGTCGCGGTGCGGAGCGCGGCGCGGAAGGCGGTGATCCGCTCGGGCGGCACCGGGTTGCCCTTCCTGCGGAAGCTGCGGGTCAGGTCGCCGGAGCCCGCGAAGTCCTGCCACCTGGCGCGGACCTCGCCGCCCAGCAGATCGCCTTCGCGGATGGCGGTCTCGATGCGGGTGAGCGCCCCCGTGTAGGCGACGTCGACGTCGGTGCGCAGCTCGGCGCGGAAGGCCACCTGGCCCTCCAGGTGCCTGGCGAGCGCGGGCGCCCGGGTGCGGAAGCTGTTGAGGACGCCGTTCAGTGTCTCCTGTACGGCCTGCGCCCGCCGTTCCTCGTCCACCGACAGTTCCGCCAGCCACATCCGCAGCTCGGTCATGTCGCCGTGGGGCAGCTTGCCGTCCTCGACGGCCGTCTCCTCGATGACGAACCGCTCGACCTCGCCCAGGCCGTACTCGGTGAGCATCCGCACGAAGTGCTTGAGGACCACGTCCTTGGTCTTGGGCTGCACGCGGGAGAGCACGATCGCGATCCTGGCCGCGCGCTCCTTGGCCAGGCGCAGCAGGTTCCAGGCGGGGGCGTCGGCGTAGCGGGCGGCGGTGGTCACGAACACCCACAGGTCGGCGGCGTCGAGCATGCGGCGCGCGATCTCGTGGTGCTCCTCGACGACGGAGTCGATGTCGGGGGTGTCGAGCAGCGCGACCCCCTGGGGCAGGCGCTCGGTGGTGACGAGCACGAGACTGCCGGGCGCGGCCTCCCTGCTCTGCCTGTCGATCCGTTCCAGGCCCGCGAGCAGCTCGCCGTCGGCGAACCAGCCCTCGTCGTCGGGGTGGCAGGCGAGCACGGGGATGCCGGTGGTGGGACGGCGGACGCCGGTGCGGCTGACGTTCTTCTCGGCGAGGGTGTTGACCAGCGTGGACTTGCCCGCGCCGGTGGAGCCCGCGACGACGATGAGGGCGGGGGCGGCGCTCATCCGCACCCTCGGCAGCACGTAGTCCCGCAGCTGGGTGAGGATCTCGGCCTGCGCCTGGCGTGCCTCCTCCGCGCCGGGCAGCTCGAGCCCGAACCGCAGGTCGGCGACGGCCTCCTTGAGCGCGTCCAGGGCGGCGGTGAGCGCCTGCGCGGCGGCATCCGGCAGGTCCTCTTCGAGGACCTTCTCGCTTTGAGTCGGTACGGCGGAGCGCACGAGGTCGGCATCGAGAGCGGCGCTGTCGGCGAAGGCGGCGGCATCGTCGGACTCGGCGTCGTCGATGGGAGCGACTTCGTCGGCGGGGGCGGCGCTGTCGACGTCGGCGGCGGGCGCGCCGCTGTCAGTGAGAACCGCATCGTCGGCGTCAGCGGCGGGCTCGCCGGGGGCGGCGCTGTGGAGAGCAGCGTCATCGGTGAGAGCGGCGCTGTCGGCGAGGGCCGTGTCGTCGAAGGGGGCCGCGTCGTCGGTCGGGACGGCGGCGTGGGCGAGCGTGACCCCGTCGGCGGGAGCGGCGACATCGTCGGCCTCGGCGTCGTCGACGGGGGCGGCGCTGTCGAGAGCAGCGTCATCGGCGGGGGCGGCTTCGTCAGGCTGGGCGTCGTCGGTGACGGCGGCGACGCTGGGAGCGCCTTCGGTGGTAGGGATGGCCTCGGCTTCGGTGTCATTCCATGCATCACCCGTGGCCTCGGCGGAGTCCGGCTCGTGCGGCTCCTCCTCAGCGGCCCCGGCGGTCACCGAAGCGGCAGCCGTGTCCTCGTCAGCCGTCGCACCAGCGGACTCCCCGCTCTCCGGACCTTCGCTCTGAGGTGGCTCGAAAGGCTCGTCCTCGGGCAGGCCGGTTTCCGAAGGGTTCTCCGGTGAGATGTCCGTCCCAGCGCTCTCGGGCCCGTCCGCGTCGGCCTGGTCAGCCGGGGGCGTCTCTCGGACGGGCGCGGGCGAGTAGGCGCGGAAGGCGTCGAACGTCGTGGGTGCGGCAGGAGCGAAGGCGTCGAAGTCGTCGGCGGCGGACATGGGCGTGAGCGTGTCGAAGGCAGGCTCGGGGTCCAGCGTGGCGTGGTCGTCGGACCGGGGCAGGTCGTGCGCGGCCGGACGGGCGAAGGCGAAGAAGGTGTCCCCCTCGTCGTCATCGGCCATCGACCGCGAATGAGCGTCCGGCGGCGGGGCGCCGTTCGCCTGCCGTACCCGCGCCTGATCCTCAGCGGCGCTTTCGGGAACGTCGTCGTCCCTGATCGCGCGGAAGTTGAGGGTCTGTTCCCCCACCGACTCGGGGGCGTCACCAGCCGATCTCACGGCACGCGCTCCGCTCGAACCATCTCGACCTCCTGGCCGACCCGCACGACGTCGCCCACGATGACGATCGCCGGTGGCCGGATTCCGGCGGCTGTCACCCGGTCGGCCACGGTGGAAAGCGTGGCCGTGACGGCCCGCTGGGTCGGAAGAGTACCGTCCTGTACCACCATTACGGGAGTTTCCGGCGAACGTCCGTCACGGATGAGCGTTTCCGCAATCGAAGCGATACGTTCGACGGCCATCATGAGGACCAATGTCCCGTTTGACCGGGCCAATCCGGGCCAGTCGACGGTGGACAGCGGGTTGTCGGGAGCGACGTGCACGGAGATCACGTGGAACTCCTGGCTCACCCCGCGATGCGTGACGGGCACCCCCGCCGCGGCGGGGACCGCCACCGCGCTGGTGATGCCGGGAACCACGGTCACCGGGATGCCCGCGCGGGCGCAGGCGAGCATCTCCTCGCCGCCCCTGCCGAAGACGTAGGGGTCGCCGCCCTTCAGCCTGACCACGAACTTCCCCTCGCGGGCGTGCGAGATCAGCAGTTCGTTGATCTTCTCCTGGGACAGCGACCTGCCGTACGGCACCTTGGCCGCGTCGACCAGCTCCACGTCGGGGGCCAGCTCGTCCAGCAACGCGCGCGGCGCGAGCCGGTCGGCGACCACCACGTCGGCCTGGGCGAGCAGCTGACGCCCGCGCACGGTGATCAGCCCCGGATCGCCGGGGCCGCCGCCGACCAGGGCGACGCCGACCGGTTTGGTGCGGTTACGGCGCGCGTCGACGGTGCCGTCGCGCAGGGCGCTGATGACGGCGTCCCTGATGCCCGCAGCCCTTCGCGGGTCGCCTCCGGCCGTGACGGCGATGGTGATCTCGTCGACCTTGCCGCTGGCGGGCGTCCACGCGGCGGAGGCGTCCTTGTCGTCGGCGCGTACGCACCAGATCCGCTTGGCCTCCGCCTCGGCGGCGATGGCGGTGTTGACCGCCCTGTCGCTGGTGCAGGCCTGCACGAGCCAGGCGCCGTCACAGTCGCCCACCTGGTACGGCCTGGCCTCCCAGGTGACGCGTCCCGCCGCGATGAGGTCGTCGAGAGCGGGGGTGACGCTCGTCGACACGATGGTGATCTCGGCGCCGGCTTCGAGCAGGGCGGGAACGCGTCGCTGAGCGACCCGTCCGCCGCCCACGACGAGCACCCGGCGACCCGAGAGGCGCAGGCCGAGAAGGTAGGGGCTCATGTCGGCGGATCTCCCGTTCGCAAGGATTGGTGTGTCAGGAGGCAAACCTACCGGGTCAGGGCTACTAGAGCTGTTTCTCCGTGACACCTGCGGAATCGAAGGTCGCCACCTCGTGCATCACCCGTACGGCGGCGCAGACCAGGGGGTGGGCGAGCAGTCCTCCCGTGCCCTCGCCGAGCCGCAGTTCGAGGGTGACGAGGGGGTGCAGGCCGAGGTGGTCGAGGGCGGCGGCATGGCCGGGCTCGGCGGAGCGGTGGCCCGCCACGCAGTGGTCGACGGCGGCGGGGGCCAGGGCCGCGGCGGCCAGGGCGGCCGATCCGGCGATGACGCCGTCGAGGATGACGGGGACCTTCGCCGCGGCGCCGCCGAGGATGAAGCCCGCGATGGCGGCGTGCTCGAAACCGCCGAGGGCGGCGAGGATCTCGAGGGGGGTCTTGGGGAGGGCGGCGCCACCTGGGGTGGTCGAGCCGGTCTCCGCATCCACCGGCTGACGTTCTTCAGGGGCTGAGGGGGCGGGGAGGGCGTCACCACCGGGGAGGGTCGGGTGAGCGGAGGCGGGGAGAGCGGCCCCACCAAGGTGAGCGGGGGTGGGGATGCCGTTGGTGTGGAGGGCCTGGCGGACAACGGCGATCTTGTGGGCGTGGGTGGCGTCGTCGATGCCGGTGCCGCGGCCGGTGACCTCGGCCGCGTCCTTTCCGGTGAACGCGCAGATCAGCGCGGCCGAGGCCGTCGTGTTCGCGATGCCCATGTCGCCGGTGATCAGGCAGCGGGCGCCATCTGCCACCAACGACTCGGCGACCGAGATCCCGACCTCGATCGCCTCGACGGCCTGGGCGACGGTCATCGCGGGGCCCGAGGACAGGTCTGCCGTGCCGTACCCCACCTTGCGGGACAGCAGCCCGTCGGCGGCGGGCAGGTCCGCGGCGACGCCGACGTCGACGACCGTGACCGAGGCGCCGACCTGGGCGGCGAAGGCGTTGGCGACCGCGCCGCCGGCCAGGAAGTTGGCGACCATCTGGAGCGTCACCTCCTGCGGCCACGGGGAGACGCCGCGGGCGTGGACGCCGTGGTCGGCGGCGAAGATGGCCAGCGCGGCGGGCTCGGGCATGGGCGGCGGGCAGGTGGCGGCCGCGCCGGCCAGCCGTACCGCCACCTCTTCGAGGGCGCCGAGCGAACCGGGCGGCTTGGTGAGACGGCTCTGGTGGGCGCGGGCCTCGGCCATCGCGGCCGCCGAGGCGGGCGCGATGCGGCCGAGGACCTCCTGCAACGTCACGCGGAGACCCCTTCGGCCAGCTGCAGCGCTTCCTCGTAGCGGTCGATGACGACGTCGGCCAGCACCTCGCAGTCGCCGATCACCTCGGCGCAGCGGATGTCGAGGTCGGGGTGCCCGGCGCCGTAGGCGAGGGCCTGCGCCCAGACGCGCTCCAGCATGCCTCCGGCGAACAGCAGGTACGGCACGACGATGACGCGGCGGGCGCCGAGGCGGCGGCAGCGTTCGAGGCCGCCGGGCACGCCGGGCGGGGTGACCGAGACGAACGCGGTCTCCACGGTCATGAAGTCGTAGGCGTGGGTCTCCCAGAACAGCCGCGAGACCCGGTGGACCTCGGCATTGGCCGCGGGGTCGGTCGAGCCCTCGCCGACCAGCACGACCGCGGTCTCGGCCGGGTCGATGTGCTCGCTCGGCTCCTCGACGGGGATCGAGGGGACGACGCGCAGGCGCGGCTTGACGTCGTCGAGGGAGCGCGGCCTCGGCACGTCGGCGGCGGCCTCGGCCAGCCGTTCGGCCAGCAGTGACAGCACGCGCGGATCGGGCCCGAGAGGACGCCCGTAGTCGTACATCAGCGTGGGATGGCGCTCCTGCTCCAGCGCCATGGCGGCGGGGAACTCCTCCATGCGGCTGAGACTGAGCGGCAGCGCCACCAGACGGTGGTGGCCTCGTGCCACGAGAGAGGCGACGGACTCGCTCAGCCTGGGTTTGGCCTTGGCGAGGTAGCCCCCTGAGACTTCGGCGGAGCTCTCCTCAAGGCGGCAACGCAGCCTGTGGACGAACCTTCCGAACTCGGCGGCACCTGTGTCGTCGTGCGAGCCCTGCCCGATGAGCAGCAGCGGCGGCTTCATGAAGGGGATCTCCACGCCTGTGACCTGGGGGAATTAAGACAAGACACGCGAGGATATCCGATGCCCGCAGGTCATGCCCAGAACACTTTACGCGCATGGACGACGAACACGGGATCCTCCGCCGTCAGGGAATGGGTGCCGTCTGCCTGCACGACCAGCCGTGATGCCTGGATCTGGGTTCCTTCGGCCCGGTATCCGTGTTCTTTCAGTCTTTGCAGGACGGCGGGCACCTGTTCGACCGTTTTGAGCGCGCAGACGAGCCTGGAGGGGGCGCGGGCGGCGCAGGCGACGATCACGTCGGGACCGCCGCCGCCGACGAACACCGCGTCGGGGTCGGGGAGGGGTTCGAGCGCGGGCGGGGCCTGGCCGCGGGTCAGCGCCACCTTGACGCCGTGGCCGATGACGTTGGCGCGCAGCCTGGCGCAGGCCTCCTCGTCGCGTTCGACGGCCATGACGGCGGCGCCGAGCCGCGCGCACTCGACGGCGATGCCGCCCGAGCCGGCGCCGACGTCCCAGACGAGGTCGCCGAGGCGGGGGCCGAGCTTGGCCAGCACGTACGCGCTCACCTCGGGCGGCAGGTCGCCGCCGACAGCCCATTCGTCGGGGCCAGGACCGGCTCCGGCCACCCAGGCGCGGTGGTCGGCCCGGTAGAGCGGGTCGAGGACGAGGACGACGTCGGGGTCCTTCCACGGCCTGGTCGTGGCCTCGCCCATGCGGCTGTGGGTGACGCGCTCGTCGGGCCCGCCGAGGTTCTCGCAGACGATGAGCGCGCGCGGGGTGGTGGGGGCCAGCTCCCTGGCGACCTCGGCGGGACCGACGCCGGGGGTGACGATGAGGCCGACCTTGTGGTGGGCGCGGCAGGCGTTGACGACCCTGTTGAGCTGGCCGGGCCCTTCGGGGGCGACGATCAGCGCGTCCTCCCAGCTCAGGCCCGCGCGGGCGAAGGCGCGGGTGATGATCGAGCTGGCGGGGATCACGGCGGGTTTCAACCCGTGCCCGCGCAGCGCGCGCACGACGCCGAAGAAGCCGGGATCGCCCTCGGCGAGGACGACGGCGGGACCGTCGCCGTGTTCGAGGTGCTCGTCGAGGACGTCGAGCAGCTCGCCGTTGGGGACGGGGAGCTTGAACCGTCTGAGGATCCGCTCGGGACCGGCGACCAGCGCGGCCTGTTGGAGACAACCGGCCGCCTTGGCCGACAGTGGCGATCCGTCCCAGCCGACAACCGTGATCATCCGACTCACCGTCCTCTCGACCCAGTGTGTACGGCAAGCCGGGTCACGCGCCATCCTCAGCGCGGGGCGGGCGTCGGTCCAGGGACACGCTCCCCGAGCGCGCGTGGCCCGGGCAGGTCACGGTAGGCCCTCGGGCGCATCAGGGGATGTTTGGTGAGGTTCGCGCGGGTAGGGGCGGATATCCGGGCAGCTCGAAAGGGGTGAGACCGACATGGGACGCGAGGCTCTCGCGCTCGGCGTCGAGCAGAAGAGGGTGATGAGGTGAAACTCGACTTCATCCGTCCGATGTACGAGCGGCCTGGCCCCTACGCCTCGGCCTATCTGGCGGGGTTGAGCGCTGATGACGGCCGGCGGCGGTGGCGTTCGTTCAGGGACGGCATGCCGGAGGCGGATCAGGACACCCTCGACGCGCTGGAGGCCGCCGTGGCGGTGCCCGCGCCGGGACGGGCGCTGTTCGCCGCGGGCGGCGAGCTGGTCATGGCCGAGACGCTGGCCGGCCCTCCGCATCTCGAACAGGCGCGCTGGTCGCCGCTGCCGCACGTGACGCCGTTGCTGATGGACCGGGGCGAGAACGTGCCGCATCTGCGGGTGGTGGTCGATGACGACGGCGCCGAGCTGACGGTGTTCGGCGGCGGTTCGGCGCGGGTGGCGACCGGCGAGGCGCAGAAGTGGCCGCTGCCGAAGACGGCGCAGGGGGGCTGGTCACGCAAGAGCTACGGCAGGACGGTCGACCTGACCAGGGAGGACGACGTCGAGGCGGTGGCGCACGAGGTGGACGAGCAGGTGCGCAGGATCGGCGCCGAGCTGGTCGTGGTGGCGGGCGAGCCGAAGTCGCGCTCGCTGCTGTGCGACCATCTGGGCACGAAGGCGGCCGACCGGGTGATGATGGCCGAGGAGGGCAGCCGCGCCGACCACGGCGAGTACGAGCACGACGTGGAGTGCGCGCTGGACACCTGGCTGGAGCGGCGCAGGTCCGAGCTGCTCGACCGGCACAGGGAGCTCGAGGGGGCCACGGGTTTCGCGCGGGTGGCGCGGCTGCTGCGCGAGGGCAGGGTGCTCGCCGTCCTCTCCCCCGGCGAGCTGCCCGACCTGGTGTGGATCGGGGCGGGCGGCACCCAGCTGTCCACCGACGCGGACGAGCTGCGCGGGTGGGGTGTGGAGTCGCCGGTGCGCGAGCGGGCGGACTCCGCGATCGCCAGGGCCGCCGCGATGACCGACGCGGAGCTGTGGTTCTCGCCGGAGGTGAGCGAGGTCTCGGCGGTGATCAGGTACTGATGATCACTTCGAGGGTGCGGGGGCCGTGCACGCCCTCCACCCTGTTGAGCTCGATGTCGCTGGTCGCGGAGGGACCGCTGATCCAGGTCAGCGGCCTGGCGGGGTCGAGCCTGGCGACCGCCTCGGGGACGCTGGAGACGATCTGGTCGGCCCGCACCACGCACAGGTGGTAGTCGGGCACCAGGGTCAGCGCCCTGCGCCCCTGGTCGGGGCCCGCGTCGAGGACGATGGTGCCGGTCTCCGCGATGGCGACCGCGCAGCCGGTGGCGACGCCGTCGGCGGTGAGCAGCTCGTCCTCCTCCACGGCCTCCTCGACGGTCCACGGGGACTGCCCTCGTACGGCGCGCGGGACGATCATCCGTTTGCCCGCCGTCAGCTGGGCGACCAGCGCGGGCACCTCGGCCACCGGGACCACGTGCACGATCGCCCGGTAGTCGTCGACGCGCTCGGCGAAGTGGGCCACCAGGTCGGCGGCCGGGATCGAGGTGCGGTAGTCACGGGGGATGTCCACCTCGGGGGCGCTCTCCACGGCCCGGCGCACCCTGTCGAGGATCTCCTTACGGGCGCTCATGAGCTCGCCTTCCCTTCGTCGAGCCGCCCTTCGTGGTGCCGCCCCTTGTCGTGCCGCCCCTTGTCTGGCCGCCCTTCGTCCGGCTGTTCGGTGCGGGCCCACCAGTCTCTGAAGGACTCCGCGGGGATCTCGGGCAGGTCTCTGGTGTCGGTCCACGCCGACAGCGGGCCCGGCAGGTGTCGGGGCACCAGCTTGCGGAAGCGCGTGGCAAGGCGTTGTGCCTTGGCCAGCCGTACCTCCTTGGCCAGAACCCACCCGGCGGCGCGCATGCCCGCGCGCTCGGCGCGGGGGTGGGCCACCTTGGCCCGCAGGTCGACCAGCACCTCGGGGATGTCGATCGCCACCGGGCAGACCTCCAGGCACGCCCCGCACAGGGACGAGGCGTAGGGCAGGGAGGCGTCGAGGTCGGAGCTGAGGCCGCGCAGCTGCGGGGTGAGGATGGCGCCGATCGGGCCAGGGTAGACCGAGCCGTAGGCGTGGCCGCCCGCGCGCTCGTAGACGGGGCAGACGTTGAGGCAGGCCGAGCAGCGGATGCAGCGCAGCGCCTGGCGGCCCACCTCGTCGGCCAGCACACCGGTGCGCCCGTTGTCGAGCAGCACCAGGTGGAAGGCCTGGCCTTCGGTGGATCCCGTCCACGTGGAGGTGTAGGGGTTCATCCGCTCGCCGGTGGAGCTGCGCGGCAGCAGTTGGAGGAAGACCTCCAGGTCGCGCCAGGTGGGCAGCACCTTCTCGATGCCGACCACGCTGATCAGCGTCTCGGGCAGGGTCAGGCACATCCGGCCGTTGCCCTCGGACTCCAGGACCACGCACGTGCCGGTCTCGGCGATCATGAAGTTGGCGCCGGAGATGGCGACCTTGCTGCGCAGGAAGCGTTCGCGCAGGTGGAGCCGGGCGGCCTCGGCCAGCGCGGCGGGCTCGTCGGTGAGGTCGGGCGGGGCGTCGCCCATCCGGCGCAGGAAGATCTCGCGGATCTCCGCGCGGTTGCGGTGGATGGCGGGCACCAGGATGTGGCTGGGGAAGTCGTCGCCGAGCTGGACGATCAGCTCGGCCAGGTCGGTTTCGTACGCGGTGATGCCCTCGGCAGCCAGGTGCTCGTTGAGGCCGATCTCCTGGGTGGCCATCGACTTGACCTTGACGACCTCGCTCTCGCCCGTCTGCTTGACCAGATCGGTGACGATGCGGTTGGCCTCGGCCGCGTCGCGCGCCCAGTGGACGTGCCCGCCCGCCTGCTGGACCGCCTCCTCCAACTGGACGAGGTAGCGGTCGAGATGGCGCAGCGTGTGATCCTTGATCGCCTTGCCCGCCGCGCGCAGCTCGGCCCAGTCGGGCAGCTCGCCGACGACACCGGCCCGCTTGCCGCGGATGGTGTGGGTGGCTTTGCGGAGGTTGTAGCGCAGCTGTGAGTTCTGTACGGCCTGCGCGGCGTTGGCGGGGAAGTCGCCCGGCATGCCGATGAAGACGCTCATCGCGCGTCCAGGATCTCGGCCAGGTGCATGACGCGCACGCCCGTCTGCTGGCGGCGCATGGTGCCGCCGATGTGCATGAGGCAGGAGTTGTCGGCGGCGCAGAGCACCTCGGCGCCGGTGTCCATCACGTTACGCACCTTGTCGGCGCACATCGCGGCGGAGATCGCCGGATTCTTCACCGCGAACGTGCCGCCGAAGCCGCAGCACTCCTCGGCCCCCTGGAGCGGGACGAGCTCGAGCCCCCGCACCTGCCGGAGCAGCCTGGTCGGTTTGTCGCCGAGGTGGAGGCCCCTGAGCGAGTGGCAGGTCGGGTGGTAGGTCACCCGGTGCGGGAAGGCGGCGCCGACGTCCTCGACCTCCAGGACGTCGATCAGGAACTCCGACAGGTCGTAGACCGGCGGCGGCTCGACACCGAGCCGTGGGTACTGCTCGCGCACCATCGCCGCGCACGATCCCGAGGGCGTGACCACCGCCTCGTAGTCGTCGAACACCTCGGCGAAGCGCCTGGCCAGCCGTACGCCCTCGGCCCGGTAGCCGGTGTTGAGGTGCATCTGCCCGCAGCAGGTCTGCGCCTGCGGGAAGTCGACGTCGCACCCGAGGCGGCGCAGCAGCGACACCGTCGCCTTGCCCGTGCCGGGAAAGAGCGTGTCGTTGACACACGTGATGAACAGGGCGACTCGCACGGCACTCCCTTCAAAGTATGGTCTGACCATAGTATGGTCTGACCATATGAGGAAGCCCCGGACCTTCGAGGACGTCATCGCCACGATCGAGCGGCGCATCGCCGCCGACGGGCTCACCGTGGGCGACCGCCTGCCAGGCGAGCGGCAGCTGGCCGAGGAGCTCCAGGTCGGCCGCTCGTCGGTGCGCGAGGCGCTGCGCGTGCTGGAGACGCTCGGGGTGGTCTCCTCGCAGGCGGGCAGGGGGCCCGACGCGGGCGCCGTGCTCACCTCCAGGCCGGAGAGCGCGCTGGCCGACCTGCTGCGGCTCCACCTCGGCACGGCCTCCCTGTCGCTCGGCGAGGTGATCGCCACCCGCCTGATGATCGAGCAGTGGGCGGTGCAGCACGTCGACGCGCCCGAGGGCCTGGAGGTCATGCGGTCGGCGCTGGAGGCGATGGAGCAGGCCGGCGACGCCCGCGCCTTCGTCGACCACGACGTGACCTTCCACCTGGGCGTGGCGCTGCTGTCGGGCAACCGGCTGCTGGCGGCCACCATGCGGGCGCTGCGGCAGACCATCCACGCCTACTCGGTGGCGGCGGTGGAGGCGGCGGGCCGGACCGACGTGCTCATGGCCGACCACTGGCGCATCTACGACCTGGTCGTGGCCCGCGACGGGAACGGCGCCGCCCGGGCGATCGCCGACCACCTCGACCACGCCTACCCGGCCCTCGCCACCCCCTCCCCCAGCGACCCGCCCCCCACCGACCCGCCCCTCGCTGACGCGTCCCCCACCGACCCGCCCCTCGCTGACGCGTCCCCCACCGACCCGCCCCTCGCCAACCCGGCACCCTCGCGAAGACGCCCGGATGCGGGATAGCAGCTCGGAGTAGCGGCCTGAAGGCGGCATAGCGGCCCGGAGGCGGGATGGCGGCCCGCCGGGGTGATCGCGACTTGGAGGGGGGTGACGGCCCCGGAGGGGAGATCGCGACCCGAAGGGGATCCCGACCCGAAGGGGATCCCGACCCGAAGGGGATCGCGGCCCGGAAGTGGGGTAGCGGCCCGAATGCGGGATCGCGGCCCGGTTACTCGAAGGCGGCGCGGTGGTCGCGCGCCCAGTCGGCGAAGCTCAGCGGCGCCCGCCCGAGCACGGCCTCCACGTCCCCGCTGAGGCGGGCGGCGTGCCCTTGCGCGATGAACGCGTACCCCGTCATCGCGACCTCCACGAAGAACGGGTCCACCCCCGAGGCCAGCATCCCCTCCCTGGCCGCCACCAGGGGCACCGCGACCGTTTCCAGCCGCCTGCCGAGCGCCTGCCCAAGCCGCTCCACCTGCTCGGGCACGCTGATCACCTCGGGCCCGGTGAGCTCGTAGGTCCTCTCCTCGTGCGCGCTCGAGGTCAGCGCCTCCACCGCCACCCGCGCCACGTCGCGCGGGTCGACGATACCCTGACCGCCCTGGCCCGTCATGTTCGCTACCGGTTCGCCCGCCCTGACCGTCTGGGCCCACATCAGCGCGTTGGAGGCGAACCCGGCAGGGCGCAGAATCGTCCACGCCATCCCGCTCTCCCTGACGGCCCGCTCGCCGGGGTGGTGCCAGGAGCGCACGTCCTTCTCGTCGGTCGTCTCCCCCGTGCCGAACGCCGAGATCTTCACGATCTTCTTCACGCCCGCCCGCTCGGCGGCCTGGACCAGGGCCAGGTCGTGCTGGGCCAGCTCCCGCCCGAACGCCGTCAGCGCCAACACGGTGCCGACGCCCTCCAGCGCCCTGTCCAGCGACGCGGGGTCGGCGAAGTCCGCCGCCACGCCGTACGTGGACGTGCTCAGTTTGGCGGGGTCGCGGGTCATCGCGCGCGTCTGCTCGCCCCTCGCGGTCAGCAGCCTGACGACTTCACTTCCGATGGTGCCCGTGGCACCGGTGACCAGGATCATGCGTCCTACGCTGCCCGCCGGGGGCTGCCCGCCGATAGGAAAAATCGGCACCTAGGCTGGGGCCCATGAGCGTCTGGGTCGAGGAGCGTGTGGAGACGGCGTCCGGCGGTGATGGCGGCGTGCACGTGCGCGAGCCGGTCGAGGTAGCCTCCGGCGGCGAGAGCGGGGCGCACGTGCGCGAGCGGGTCGAGACAGCGTTCGGCGGCGAGGGCGGGGTGCACGTGCGCGTGCCCGATCCGGCCACCGTGCGCGAGCCGGTCGAGACGGCATCCGGCGGCGAGGGCGGGGTGCACGTGCGCGAGCCCGATCCGGCCACCGTGCTGGCCTTCCGCACCACGCTCGAAGGGCGCAGCGACCTTATGGTGCTCGGTCCGCGCACTCGCGCCTCCTACCTCGCGCCGAAGGAGCTGGCGCGGTGTGTCACCGTACGGCTGCGCCCTGGCCGGGCGCGGGCGGCGCTCGGCGTGCCGGTCAGCGAGCTGGTCGACAGGATCGTGCCGCTGCGCGAGCTGTGGGGCCCGGCGGCCGATCGGCTGGCCGAGGAGCTGGCGGCCAGTCCGGGCGGCGAGGCGGCCAGGATCGAGGAGGCCGTGCTCGACCGGCTCTCCGCCCTCTCCTCCTCCGAGCTGTCGCAGGCGGGGCTGGTGCACGCGGCCGCCGACCGCCTGCCGTACGCCAGGGTTCCCGAGGTGGCCAGGGACCTCGGCATCAGCGAACGGCACCTGCGCACGCTGTTCACCAGCGGGGTCGGGGTGGCGCCCAAGCGGTACGCCCGCCTCGACAGGGTGCGCGGCGTGCTCGCCCGTTCCACGCCCCGCGCCACACCGGGTGGCTGGGCCGCGCTCGCCGCCGACGCGGGCTACTACGACCAGTCGCACCTGACGGCCGAGTTCCGCGCGGTCATGGGGGTCTCCCCCGCCGCCTTCGTCGCGGGCCGCCTGCCCGCCGCCGTGACCTGCTCCGCCTGAGCGCCGCCTGACCGCCCAAGCGACGCCCGACCGACGCCTCACCGGCGGCTAGCCCTCCCAGATGTCGGCCGTACGGCAGGTCGCGCCCGAGCACGTCCGCATCAGGTCCATGCGCTCCTCGAGGTTGCGCAGCAGCTCGGGATCGGCCGTCTCGGCCAGGTTGTTCAGCTCGTAGGGGTCGGTGGTCAGGTCGTAGAGCTGCGTCTCCCCCGTCACGTACTTCACATACGTGTGCGTGGCGGTGCGCAGCGCCGTGTAGGCGGGCACGGGCGTCTGCCTGGCCGAGGCGGCGTTGGTCGGCCTGGCGAACTCGATCAGCGCGTTGCGCCGCCAGCTCGGCGGGTTGACGCCGCGCAGCAGCGGGACGAGCGAGCGCCCCTCGGCGAAGGCCGGTGGCACCACGCCGGCGAGTTCGGCGAAGGTGGGGGCGTAGTCGACGGTCTGGGCCATGGCGGTGATGGTCGAGCCCGGCACGATGCCGGGGCCGCGCACCACCAGCGGCACCTTGATGGCCTCCTCGAACGGCGTGGTCTTGCCCTGGCGCAGGCGGTGGGTGCCGAGGTGGAAGCCGTTGTCGGAGCCGAAGAAGATGTAGGTGTTGTCGAGCTTGCCCGCTGCCTGGAGGGCGGTGACCAGGGTGTTGACCATGTCGTCGACGCCGAGCATGGCGCGCAGCCGCTGCCTGTAGCGCTCGTCGATGCGCTCCTCGCCCGGCCAGCCGATCCTGGGCAGCTCGCGCATCCACTCCGGCTCCTTCGACACGTCGGGCTGGTCGTAGGACGGGGGCCTGGGCGCCTTCTCGTCGGGGAAGGCGTCGGCGTGGCGGCGGGCCGGGTTGGCCGGGTTGTGCGGGGCGACGGGGGCCAGGTAGAGGAAGAACGGCTGGGCGCCCGGAGCGCTGACGAAGTCTTTCGCCTTGCGGGTGAGCACGTCCTCGAGGTAGTCCTCCTCGTCCCAGGCGTACTTCACGAGGCTGCCGTTCTCGTTGAGCGTGTAGTCGTAGGACTCGTAGAGCCGTTTGACCGGCACCGCCCACTCGTCCCAGCCGGGCGGGACGTAGGTGGCGGGCGCGCTCTCGCCCGGATAGTGGTTGAGGTACTTGCCCATCAGGCCGGTCCGGTAGCCGGCGTCGCGCATCCAGGTGCCGATCGTGGAACGATCCAGACCTGCGGTGTAGAAGCGGTCGAACCCTCCTTCGGGCCCGGTGTTGGTCCACACCGTGTGACTGTGCACGTACTGCGAGCGCAGGATCGACGCCCTCGACGGGCAGCACCAGGAGTTGGTGACGAAGACGCGGTCGAAGGAGGCGCCCTGCCGTACCAACTGGTCGGTGATGGCCGGGAAATGCTGCAGCGTCCCGTAGTCGAGGTCATCGGCGAGGATCATCACGATGTTGGGCCGCACCTGGCTCGCCGCGCTCGCCGGTACCGCCACCAGCGGGAGCAACAGCAGGAGAACTGCCAGACGACGCAACCGCTTCATCAGCACAGGGCTCAACTTCCCCGAACACCCTGCATTGACACCCCTCACCGCAATATTAGAACCTGTTCTCATTTAGGGAGGTATCGCATGAAGTTAGGCCTGAACCTGGGCTACTGGCATCGTCAGGCCGACGACGCGACCGAGCTCGTCCAGGCGGCCGAGCGCCTCGGGTACGACTCGGTGTGGACCGCCGAGGCCTACGGCAGCGACGCCTTCACCCCGCTCGCCTGGTACGGCGCGCGCACCTCAACGATCAAGCTCGGCACCTCGGTCGCGCAACTGTCGGCCCGCACGCCGGTCGCCACCGCGATGACCGCCATGACGCTCGACCACCTCACCGGCGGACGGCTGCTGCTCGGCGTCGGCGCCTCAGGCCCGCAGGTGGTGGAGGGCTGGTACGGCCAGCCGTTCCCCCGCCCCCTCGCCAGGACCCGCGAGTACGTCGAGATCATGCGCAAGGTGTGGCGGCGCGAGGAGCCGGTCACCAACGACGGGCCGCACTACCCGCTGCCGCTGCCCGGCGGCCTGGGCAAGCCGCTGAAGCTCATCACCCACCCCCTGCGCCGGGACATCCCCGTCTACCTCGGCGCGGAGGGCCCCAGGAACGTCGCGCTCGCCACCGAGATCGCCGACGGCTGGCTGCCGCTGTTCACGTTCCCCTCGAAGATCTCGCAGCTGTACGGCACTTTCCCGCCCGGGTTCGAGGTCGCGGCGATGGTCATGGTCGTGGTCACCGACGACGTCAGGGCCGCGCTCGACGGGGTGAAGACGATGCTCACCCTCTACATCGGCGGGATGGGCGCCAAGACCCGCAACTTCCACGCCGACATCATCGGCAGGATGGGCTACGCGGCGGCCGCCGAACACATCCAGGCCCTCTACCTGGAAGGACGCAGGCAGGAGGCCTTCGACGCGATCCCCGACGAGCTGGCCGACGGCATCTCGCTCGTCGGCCCGCCCGCCAGGATCAGGGAACGGCTGGAGCTGTGGCGGGCCTCGCCGGTGACGAACCTGCTGGTGATGGGCCCGCGCGACGAACGATCCCTGAAGATCATCCGCGACCTGGTCCTGGGCTAGTCGGGACGCGGGGCCGGGTCGTCGGTCACCGAGCGCAGCAGCGGCCTGCTGAGCGCCCCCGCGCCGATCACGCCCGCGAACCCGACCGTGACGCAGACCGCCAGCGTGATGGCGCCCGAGATGTTCGGCGAGACCATCATGAACGGCGAGGCGCAGAACACACCCACCGCGATCGCGCCGCCACCCATCACCACGAGCGGGATCAGCGTCTCCGACCTGCGCGCCCCGTCCAGCACCTCCAGCGGGGTGCCCGCCAGCCGCAGCAGCGCGTAGGTCTGGCGGCGGTCCAGGATCGAGGAGGCGGAGGTGATCCCCGAGCTGGCGATCGCGACGAGGAACGACACCGACAGCACGACCACGGTGCCGGTGGCGATGTCGTCGAGCAGCTGACCGGCGAAACGCTGGTCGTCGGCCTCGCTGGTGGCCGAGTGGCCGGGGACGAGCCCTTCGAGCGCCGTGCGCGCCCTGTCGACGTCGGCCTCGCCGACGGAGGCGACGACGAGCTTCTTGTCCTTCTTCACCGTGGCCTTCACGCCCGCCCTGCCGAGCCGTTCGCGCGCCTGGTCGGCGATCACGGCCACCTTGGCCTGGGGTACGGCGAGCCTGAGCTCACCCTCGGCGCCGTGCCCGGTGAGCGCGTCCCCGGGGCTGAGCAGCCCGAGGAAGCCCGCCACGAAACCCGTCAGCGCCACCCCGCTGACCGTCCGCCATGCCGATCGCGGGTCGTCCACGAGCCTGCGGCCCGCCAGCAGCTTCGCCGGTCGCCTGGCGCGCCTGGCGGTGATCCTGCCGATGAGGCCGACGACCCACGGGCCGACCAGGTTGATGCACAGGAACGCCAGGCCGATCACCACCGCGATCACGCCGACGCCGGCGTTCGCGCTGAGCAGGGGCACCACGGCCAGCACCGCGAGCAGGGCCAGCACCCTCACGAACCGCATCGCGGGCGGTGTCTCCCTCTTGGCCACGCCGAGCGGGCTGACCACGACCCTGCGCAGGCCAACGATCGCCGACACCCCCACCAGCAGCGGTACGGCCAGCAGCACGCCGATCGCCAGGAGCGGGTTCGGGAGAAGGTCGCCGGCGAACCACGGCCCTCCGCCGATCCTGATGGCGGTCAGCAGCGGGACGGCCGCGCCGTACAGGACGGTGCCGAGCACCGCACCGGCGAACGCGACGATCACGGCCTCGGCGACGGTCATCACGACCACCTGGCCGGGAGTGGCGCCCACCAGCCTGAGCGAGGCCAGGCGCTGGTCACGGCGGGCCACCGTCAGCCGCGCCGCCGCCCCGCCGAACACCAGCAGCGGCACCACCATGAGCACACTGGCGATGAGGGCCAGGACCCGGTAGGCCTGCGCGTCCTCCGTCGGGGTTCCGGCGAGCGTCTCGACCTTGGTCGGCGGCACCTCGCCCTGCCACGCCTCGCCGCGAGAGGCGGTCATGACCGCGTCGCCGGGCCGGTGTCCCGCCACGACGACCAGCTCCCCCGGATACACCAGGCCGGGGTCGCCGAGCACGCCCTTGACGTTCTGGTAACGGCCGGCGAGCTGGTCGGCGGGCAACTGCCTGGCCAGCTCCGCCAGCGCGGGCGACAGCCACACCTCGCCCGGCGCGGGGAAGCGCGGCAGCCCCGGCGGCGCTTCGGCCTTCGGGTCCAGCGCGGCCAGGTCCACGACGGTGATCTTCCGGCCCTGGACGTAGTCGCTCCTGGTCGCCTCCACGGCAATGGCCTTGCCCGTCGCCTGGACCGGGTTGCGCCACGCGCCCCGCTCGGCGCGCTCCTGGAAGGCGAAGTTGGCCGAGACGGCGAACAGCAGCAGGCCCGTGGAGATGACGACCGCGCCCAGCGTCAGCCAGGTGCCCAGCAGGCCCCTGCGCCCGCCGCCCTTCAGCAGGCGCCAGGTGAGGCTCATGAGGTTGCTCACCGGGTCACCGCGCCGTGCAGCAGGTTGCCGTCGCGGACCTCGACCGTGCGGTCGCACCATCCGGCCACGCCGGGATCGTGGGTGACCACGATGAGCGAGGCGCCGTTGTGCTTGGTGGCCTCCACCAGCAGGCGCATCGTCTCGTGGCCGGTGTTCTGGTCGAGCGCGCCCGTGGGCTCGTCGGCGAACACCACGGCGGGCTTGGTCACCAGCGCCCTGGCGATCGCGACCCGCTGAGCCTGGCCGCCGGACAGCTCGCCGGGCCTGCGGCCCTCCATGCCGCCGAGGCCGAGCGGGGCGAACCACTGCCTGGCCTGCCGTACCGCGTCGGGCCTCGAGACGTTGCCGAGCATGAGCGGCAGCGCCACGTTCTCCTCGGCGGGCAGCTCGGGCAGCAGCTGGCCGAACTGGAACACGAACCCGAACCTGGTCCTGCGCAGGGCGCTGCGGTCGCGCTCCTTCATGGTGTCGATGCGCTGGCCGAGCAGGTGCACCTCGCCGTCGTCCGGCTTCATGATCCCGGCCAGGCAGTGGAGGAGGGTGGACTTGCCCGAACCGCTCGGACCCATGATCGCCACGGCTTCGCCCGCCTGGATGGTGATGTCCACGCCGTTCAGCGCCACCGTCTGGCCGAAGCGCTTGGCGAGCGCGCGGCCTGCAAGTACGTCGTTCATGCAGACGACCTTGGCGGGTGGACGGGGGGCGGCGGATCGGCCGTGCGTCCGATCGCCATCAGCCGATCGGCCGATCTCGGTTTCGGGGCAGGACGGCCACGATGATCGGAAAGCTAGGCTTCCCGTGTGACGATTCGTGTGCTCATCGCCGACGATCAGGAACTTGTCCGCACCGGCTTCCAGATGATTCTCGACGCCCAGCAGGACATCGACGTCGTCGGCACGGTCGCCGACGGAGCCGCCGCGGTCGAGGCGGCCAGGCGGCTGCGCCCCGACGTGTGCCTGCTCGACATCAGGATGCCCAAGCTCGACGGCATCGAGGTGACCAGGATCCTTTCGGGCCCTGGCGTCGAGAACCCCATGCGCGTGGTCATCGTCACCACCTTCGACCTCGACGAGTACGTCTACGGCGCGCTCCGCTCGGGCGCGACGGGCTTTCTGCTCAAGGACAGCGGCCCCACCCTCCTCATCGAGGCCATCAGGGCCGCCGCCGCGGGCGACGCGCTGGTGTCACCGTCGGTGACCGTACGGCTGCTCCAGCACCTCGCCCAGCCCGCCGCGGGCGCGGCCAGGCCGGTCAACGACCCGCTCACCGAGCGTGAGCTCGATGTCGTACGGCTGGTCGCCAGGGGCAGGACCAACCAGGAGGTGGCCGCCGAGCTGTTCGTGTCGCTGTCCACGGTCAAGACCCATCTCGGCAGCATCCAGGTCAAACTCGGCGCCAGGAACCGGGTGGAGATCGCGGCGTGGGCATGGGAGTCAGGCGTGGTCAGCTGATTAACTCAGCTGATTAGCAGGGGGCCTGGCGGGATACATGTGAATCAGAACCTCAATGCGTGCCACGGGGGGAGAGATTCGTGCGCCATGCTCCTTCCGCGGCGAAGCGATCGGCTTCGGCGGTCTACGTGACCCTTGCCGCCCAACTCGCCGCCATGACCGCCCTAGTGATCTTCGACCAGGTGCGCGGCAGGCAACTCGCCGCCGAGATCGTCACGCTCGGTGGCGACGCGCGTTCCCCTGGAGCCGAGGCCGTGGTCGGCGCCGTCACGCTGTTCGCGGTCCTGATGATGCTGGCGGTCGGCACCCTCGCGGCCTCGGCGTCGGCCTACCTCACCTGGCTGGTCAGGGCCCGTCGCGCCAACAAGACGGCCAGCCCGTCAGGGCCGGTGCTGGCGGCCTGGCTGCTGCCGGGCGTCAACCTGGTCGCGCCCGTCGTGCTCGTCGACCAGGTGTGGCGGCAGGCCCGCCCGCCGTACGACCGGAGGGTGCGCTGGCTGGCGCTGGTGGCCGCGTGGTGGGCGAGCTGGCTGGCGGCGCTGGCGCTGGTGGCGGTACGGCTGCCGCTGCGCGGCTCCTCGGGCGAGCTGACCGGGCTGAGCGGGCTGGAGCTCGGCGTGACAGCGGTGGCGGCGCTGCTGTGCGCGTGCACCGTCCGCCAGATCACCCGCATCCAGACCGCCCCCTCGCGCCTGACCCAGCTCACCACCGCCCCGGCGGCCTCCACACCGCCCCGGCGATCCCCTGACCCTGTGCTCGGGTCAGGCGGCGTGCTCGAATCAGGCGGCCTGGGTGGGGCCTGAGCTGCCCTGGCTGGCGTGCCAGAGCCGACGGGGCGGGGTGACGACGCCCGGCGTAGGGCCGATGTCGGCGTAGGGCGAGATGCGGTAGCCGTTGGCGTACTCGATGGAGCGCCCGCCGACGCCCTCCGTGAGGGCTCCCCGCCGGTCGAGCAGCGCGAGGACCGCCTCCAGGCCGTCCGCGCGCCACGCCGCGTCGAGGTCCACGAGGTTCCAGCAGTCGACGGCCCGCATGGAGATCGCGCGGGTGCCCGTGCGGCGGATCACTCCCCTGGCGACCATCAGCCACGACCCGAACACCGTCGAGGCGCACCGGCCCTGCACCGACTCGAAGAAGGTCAGGTCGACGGGCCCCGTCGAGTCGTCGAGGGTGGTGAAGATGACCCGCTGGCCCGACCGCACCGCGGGGGTCTGGGTGGCGACCTTGACCCCCGCCACCAGGACCTCCGACCCGTTGCGCTGGGCGAGCAGATCCTTGGAGCGCACCACTCCGATGGCGTCGAGCAGATCGTCGTGGAAGCTCATCACGTGGCGGCTGACGTCGATGCCGAGGATCTCCAGCTCCGCCTCCACCATCTCGCTCTCCGTCATCTCGGGCAGTTCGCCCGGTTCGATGCGTTCGGCGAACCCCAGGGGCAACTGGACGGCGTGGCCCCCGTCGGACTCCGGCCTTCCCGAGGGTGCCGGGGTCGGGGTGTAGCCCTTGCGGGGCGGAGGAGCGGCCTTGACACCCGAGGCCGAGGCCCGCTCCAGGACCCCCACCTGGGCGATCAGGTCGCGCCTGGTCAACTCCCCCGGCCGCCAGCGCGAACCGCCTGGCCGCAGCGAGTGGAGCGCGTCGAACCCGCCCACCTGGACCAGTCGTTCGATGACCGGACGCGAGGGCCTGGCCCTGTCCCAGAAGTCGGCGAGCGAGGTGTACGGCCGGCCCGCCACCATCCTGTCGACCTCCGCCTCGCTCACCCCCTTGACCGCGGAGAACGGCACGCGCAGGCCGTACCCGCGGCCGAGCTCCTCGGGCCTGAAGTCGCGCACCCGCCGCCGGTAGTCGGCGCCGTCCAGCGCGGAGGGCCGGACGCTGACCCGCAGCGGCGGAGGGCCGACCCGTTCGACGGTCCAGTGCCTGTCCGACTTGTTGACGTCAAGAGGAAGGATCGCCACCCCGCACTGCCTGGCCTCGTCGATGATCACCCGCTGCGGGTACATGCCGGGCTCGTGGGTGAGCACCCCCGCGAAGAAGGCGGCCGCGTGGTGCCGTTTGAGCCAGGCCGACTGGTAGGTGGGCAGCGCGAAGGCCGCCGCGTGCGCCTTGCAGAACCCGAACGCGCCGAACGCGTCGAGCACCTGCCAGGCCCGTTCGACCGTCGCCTGGTCGAACTCGGGCAGCACGTTCGCGAGGAACCACTGCCGCGCCGCCTCGCGGCCGACGGGGTCGCCGAGGCTGCGCCGTACCTTCTCCGCCTCCGACAGGCCCGCGCCGGTCATCGCGTCGATGACCTTCAGCACCTGCTCGTGGAAGACGACGACCCCGTTGGTCTCGGCGAGGGCCGCGCGCAGGCGGGGGTGCGGGTAGGAGGCCGCGCGCCAGCCGTGCCGCGACTCCAGATAGGGCGTGACCATGTCGGAGTTGACCGGGCCTGGACGGAACAGGGAGATGTCGACGATCAGGTCGTCCAGCGTGCGCGGCTCCAGCTTCGCGACCAGCTCACGCTGCCCCGGCGACTCGATCTGGAAACAGCCGAGCGTACGGCTGGCGCAGATCATGTCGTAGGTCGGCTCGTCGTCCCGCGGGACGGCGTCGAGTTCGACGTCGACGTCGTCGACCCGCTTGATCTCGGTCAGCGTGTAGGCCATCGCCGACTGCATCCGCACGCCGAGCACGTCGAGCTTGAGCAGCCCGGCCTCCTCCACGTCGTCCTTGTCGAACTGCGACATGGGGAAGTCGAGCGCGCTGCGCTCCACGGGGGTGCGATCGCGCAGGCCCGAGTTGCCGACCAGCACCCCGCACGGGTGCAGCGCGATGTGCCTGGGCAGCCCGTCGAGCTTCTCCGCCAGCTGGAACACCCTGCCGAGCCCCGCCTCGTCGAGCCTGCTCTGCCGCAGCTCGGGCAGGTCCTTCAGCGAGGCGGTGATCTGGCGGGCGCGGATGTGCGGGAACGCCTTGGCGATGGCGTCGATCTCGTGCGGCGGCAGGCCCATCGCGCCGCCCACGTCGCGCAGGGCGCTGCGGGCCCGGTAGGTCTCCATCATGGACACGCAGGCCACGCGCGACTCGCCGTACATGTCGTAGATCGCCTTGTAGCAGTCGAGGCGGCGGGCGGACTCCACGTCGATGTCGATGTCGGGCAGGCCGATGCGACCCTCGGACAGGAAGCGCTCCATGAGCAGGCCGTGGTGGAGCGGGTTCACCTCGCCGATGCCGATGAGGTAGTTGACCAGGCTGCCCGCGCCCGAGCCGCGGATGGCGCAGCGGATGCCCATGTGCCGGATCCGGTCGGTGATGCCGACGACCGCCATGAAATATCCGGACAGCCGCTTCTTCTCGATGATGGCCAGCTCGGCTTCGAGGCGTTCGCGGGCGTCCGCCGACCCGCGCAGCCCCCGGTCGTCGAGCCCGTCCTCGCAGCGGTGGCGCAGCAGCGGCACCGGGTCCCTGCCGACCTCGGGCAGGTGGAGGTCGGGCGGGTCGTTGCGCAGGGCGAGCAGCCGTCTCGGGTCGATCACGCACGCCTCGGCGAGGGCGCGCGTGGTCCGCAGGAGCCTGGTGGCGCGAGCCTGGTCGCCGCCGCAGATCCGGTGGGCGATCCTGCGCATCTCCTCGCCGCTCTTGAGGTAGGCGTGGGAGGTGCTCCTGTCCAGGTGCCTGGGGTGCAGGGGGACGAGCTGACGCGCCGCGTCGAGCACGTCGCCCACCTGGTGGTCGCCGGGGTCGAGATACCTGGCGGCGTTGGTGAGTACGGCGGGCACGCCGAACTCCTCGGCGAGGGAGAGCATGCGGACGGCGGTGGTGGCGTCGCGATAGCCGTACTGGTCGACCAGCTCGATCACCACGCCGGGCATGCGGGAACGCCACAGCCGCAGCAGCGCCCTGGCCTGCTCGTCGCGCCTGGCGGCCACCGCGCGGCCCACGTCGGACCTCGGGCCGAGCAGCACGACGAGCCCGTCGTCGGGACCGAACGCCCCGCCCCGCTCCCTTCCGCCCGGACGTCTCGCGGGGCCCGGGGTGGAGACGGCGGATGCGGTGGCGGTGGGGGCGGCGGAGCCCGCGGCCCATTCGGCGACCAGGTCGCGGGTCACCTTCGGCTCTCCGCGGGCTCCGGCGTAGTGGGCGGCGGTGACCAGGCGGCACAGCCGGGACCACCCGTCGGAGCGGGCCAGCACGGTGACCCTGTCCTCGGCGTCGGGACCGGTCCGCGGGCGCGCCTCCCGCGGACCGGAAGCGGACCCACGACCGGACCCGTAGCCACCGGACCCGTAGCCACCGGACCCGCCGGGCCCGCGACCACCGGAGCGGTGGCCACCGAACCCGGCCCCGCTGCCACCGGGCCCGCCGGACCCACGGCCGGGGCCGGACCCACGACCGGGGCCGCCGGATCCACCGGATCCGCCGCCCGGCGCGACGGGCCGGTGAGAGCCGGACAGCGGCCCGTAGGCGGCCGGACCGCCCTGCGGCACAGGGTCGAACGCGGCCGGGTGGAGCGCGCCAGGGTCGAGCGTGGCCGGGTCGAGCGCGGCGGGGTCGAGCGCGGCGGGGTCGAGCGCGAAGTCGACGCCGAACACCGGCGAGATCTTCGCGTCCGCGCAGGCCTGGGCGTGCTTGAGCGCTCCGTAGAGCCCGTCGCGGTCGGTCAGTGCGAGGATGCCCATCCCGTGCTCGGCCGCCCGCCGTACCAGGGCCTGGGGGAAGGCGGTGCCGTACCGCATCGAGTAGGCGGAGCTGACGTGCAGGTGCGGGAAGGAGAGCATCAGTCCCACGCCCTCAGCAGCAGCCAGCCGCCGCTGGCGGTGTCGAAGCGCAGCTCGTAGGAGCCGAGCTCATGGCCTGGGCTGGCCTCGACGCGCCAGAACCAGCGCTCGCCCGGGTCGCCTTCGGTGGTCTTCCACCATTCGCGGGCCACCACCCACTGGTCGAGGACGCGACGGACGAGGTAGAGCCGGTCGCGCCAGACGAACTGGGTCGGCCGGCCCTCCCGGGTCCACACCTCTATCGGATCGCCGTAGAGTCTGCTCAAGACGCTTCTTCTCCCCGTGGCTCTGGGTCTGTTGCTGAGCCACCCGGGGGAAGTCGGGCGCTACTTCGAGCATATGTTCGAAGTCAGGAGAGCGCAAGCCGGGTGAGCGGGTTCGCGCCGATCGAGTTGCGGATGCTGAAGGCGACGCTGCCGGCGACGTAGCGGTCGTCCGACCACTCGACGGGCCGGCCTTCCTGGGTGGTGGTGATCCTGCGCTGGCGCAGGAGGGGGCTGCCGCGCCGCACGCCGAGCAGGCGGGCGTCCTCGGTGCCCGCCGCGACCGCGTCGATGAGGTGCTCGCCGTAGGCGAAGACCAGCCCGACCCCGTCGTAGAGCGCCTGGGTGACCGACTCGCAGTCGGGCGGCAGCGCCTCGACGGCGGAGGCGATCCACGCGGCGTAGACGGTCCGCTCCAGCAGCACGGGCTCGCCTTCTAGTGTGCGCAGCCTGAGCACCTCGAGCACCTCGCCGCCGCCGAGCCTGGCCGCCTCGGCCGGGCCCGCCCCGCGGCGGCGCTGGCCGAGCACCTCGCCGCCGACCGTGTGCCCGTTGGCCCTGGCCCACTGGGCGAAGCTGTGCAGTTCGGCGAAACTCTGGCTGCGCTCGCCGCCCAGCACGATGCGCCGCGCGCCCTGGCGCGAGCCGACCAGACCCTCCGCGGCCAGGACGGCCACGGCCTGCCGTACGGTGCCCCTGGCCGCCGAGTAGCGCGCAGCCAGCTCCGCCTCCGACGGCAGCTGTGACCCGACAGGGTGGACACCCGCGAGGATCGCGTCACGCAGCTCAGCGGCGATGAGTTCATAGCGCGCGGCCATTCACGACCTCCCCTGTTCATGAAATAGCAATGTTTATGCGACTAACTGGGTCTGGCCTTGTTTGTACAAGTTCCCCTAGGTTTTAGCCACACCCCCAGAGAGTGGAGGCGACGTGTCCGCCCCTCGCATCACAGGCTTGATCGCAGCTCTAACGGTAGTGACCGCGGCGTGCGGCGCCGCTCCGACCACCCAGACGCAGACGACGACGGGTGGGGTGAACGCCGCGACGGCGACCTCCGCCGCCGACTTCGGCGGTCTCGACAAACTCGTCGAGGCGGCGAAGAAGGAGGGCAACCTGCACGTCATCGCCCTGCCGCCGGACTGGGCGAACTACGGCGAGATCATCAAGAAGTTCGAGGAAAAGTACGGCATCAAGATCGAGAGCGAGAACCCCGACGCCTCCAGCGCCGACGAGATCAACGCGGTGAAGACCCGCAAGGGCCAGGACCGCGCCCCCGACGTGCTGGACGTGGGTCAGGCCTTCGGCTTCAGCGGCGCCAAGGAGGGCCTGTACGCGGCCTACAAGGTGCAGAGCTGGGACAAGATCCCCGAAGGCCAGAAGGACCCGAACGGCCTGTGGGTCAACGACTACGGCGGCTACGTCTCGATCGGCTGCGACGCCAAGAAGATCACCACCTGCCCCAAGACCTTCGCCGACCTGCTCAAGCCCGAGTACAAGGGCAAGGTCGCGCTGAACGGCAACCCGAACAAGTCTGGCTCGGCCTTCGCCGGCGTGTGGGCGGCCTCGCTGTCCAACGGCGGCTCGCTCGACGACATCGGCCCCGGCGTGCAGTTCTTCAAGAAGCTGAAGGACGTCGGCAACTACAACCCGGTCGAGTCCACGCCCGCCACGGTCGAGAAGGGCGAGACGCCCATCAGCATCGACTGGGACTACCTCAACGCCGGATACCGGGAGCAGTTCCTGCCCAAGGGCCTCGACTTCCAGGTCGTGGTGCCCTCCGACGGCATCTACGCCCAGTACTACGTGCAGGCCGTCAACAAGGACGCCCCGCACCCGGCCGCCGCGCGGCTGTGGATGGAGTTCCTCTACAGCCCCGAGGGCCAGAACCTGTGGCTCAAGGGCGGCGCCCGCCCCGTGCTGATGCCGTCGATGACCGCTGACGGCACGATCGACAAGGCGCTGGCCGACAAGCTGCCGCCGGTCGAGGGTGAGGCGAAGTTCCCGACCGAGGAGCAGGTCACCAAGGCCAAGGACGACCTGGCCAAGGCCTGGGACGCGGCTGTCGCGGGCTGATGTCGCGCATCCTCGGCGCGCTGCCGCTGCTCGTCTTCGTCGCGCTGGCCTTCGGGATCCCCGCCGTCGCCATGGTGGCGGGGGCCTTCACCGTGGAGGGCTCGCCGGGGTTCGGCAACCTGGCGCTCACCCTGCAGGGCGGCTACCTGCTCTCCCTCGGCAACAGCGTGAAGCTGTCGGCCGTGGTGGCGGTGCTGGGCGCGGTCCTGGGCACCTTCCTCGCCCAGGCCGTGGTCACCTCCCGCTCCGCCGCGCTGCGCGAGTCGGTGCTGACCGCCTCGGGCGTGCTGGCCAACTTCGGCGGCGTGCCGCTGGCCTTCTTCTGGGTGGCCACGCTCGGCAACTCGGGTGTGGTCAGCGGCCTGCTCGGCCTGCCGTCGGGCACGCTGTTCACCTTCTGGGGCCTGGCGCTGGTCTACCTGTACTTCTCCGTGCCGCTCATGGTGCTGGTCATCGCGCCCGCGCTCGACGGCCTGCGCCCGCAGTGGCGCGAGGCCGCCGCCAACAACGGCGCCACGACCTGGCAGTACTGGCGGTACGTGGCCCTGCCGGTGCTGACGCCCGGGCTGCTCGGCGGCGTGGTGCTGCTGTTCGGCGCGGCGTTCGCCGCCTACGCGACCGCCTCGGCGATGGGCGCGGGCACCGTGCTGCCGCTGGTCACGCTGAAGATCGCCGCCGCGCTGTCCGGCGACGTGCAGACCGGTTTCGAGAACGTCGGCCTGGCGCTCAGCCTGGACATGGTCCTGGTCGCCGCGCTGGTCATGGCGGTCTACCTGCCGCTGCAGAGAAGGAGCACCCGATGGCTGCAGTGAGGTGGACACCGTGACCACGCTCGCGCCCGTCGCCCCGGTCCCCGAGGGCGCCCCCGCCCCGCCGCCCCGCCGGGGCAGGCCCCGGCTCTGGCGGGGGCTCGTCTTCGCGCTGACGGCTGTGTACTTCCTGGTCCCGCTCGCCGCGTCCTTCTGGTTCACGATCTACAACCGGACCACGGGCGTGTCGTTCGCCCCCTACGCGGAACTGTGGACGGCGGAGGGCTTCCTGCCCAGCCTGCTGCTGTCGCTCGGGCTGGCCGTGGCCACGATCGTGCTGGTGCTGCTGCTCACCCTGCCCGCCATGATCGCGGTACGGCTGGCCGTACCGGGGCTGCGGCCGGTCATGGAGGTGATCTGCACGCTGCCGCTGGTGGTGCCGCCGATCACGTTCGTCGCGGGGGTGAGCAGGTCGCTCCAGGTGGGCGGCGAGGTGCTCGCGCCGACGCCGTTCTGGGCCACGCTGAACGCGATCCAGGACCAGGACTTCCCGCTGGTGCTGGTGTTCGTCTACGTCATGCTCGTGCTGCCGTTCGTCTACCGTTCGCTGGACGCCGGGCTGCGCACGATGGACGTGCGGACGCTGGTCGAGGCGGCCCGCAACCTGGGCGCCTCCTGGCCGCACGTGATGTTCAGGGTGATCGTCCCCAACCTGCGCTCGGCGCTGGCCAGCGCCGCCTTCCTGACCCTGGCCCTGGTGCTGGGCGAGTACACGGTGGCCAGCATCCTCGGCTACCAGCCGTTCGCCGTCTGGATCGTCACGATCTCGGGGTCGAAGGGACAGCTGTCGGTCGCCGTCTCTGTACTCAGCCTGCTGCTGACCTGGCTGCTACTGCTCACCGTGTCCGGTGTTTCACGAAAGAAGGGCCGATGACCGCCCGGTTGGAGTTCAAGGGCCTGCGCCGCGTGTTCGGCAAGACGGTCGCGCTCGACGGATTCGACCTCACGATCGAGCCGGGCGAGCTGGTCGCGCTGCTCGGCCCCTCGGGCTGCGGCAAGACGACCGCGCTGCGCTGCGTGGCCGGGTTCGAGCGCCCCGACGAGGGCGCGGTGCTGGTGGACGGCAAGGACATCACGGGCGTGCCCGCCAACAAGCGCGACGCGGGCATGGTGTTCCAGTCCTATTCGCTGTTCCCCAACCTCAACGCGGCCGAGAACGTCGCCTTCGGCCTGCGGGTCCGCAAGACCCCGCAGGCCGCGCGCCGGCAGCGGGCCCAGGAACTGCTGGAGCTGGTCGGCCTGCCCTCCCACGCCGACCGCTACCCGCACCAGTTGTCGGGCGGCCAGCAGCAGCGGGTCGCGCTGGCCCGCGCGCTGGCGCTGTCGCCGCGCGTGCTGCTGCTCGACGAGCCGCTGTCGGCGCTGGACGCCAAGGTCCGCGTCGCGTTGCGGGAGGAGATCCGCCGCCTGCAGCTCGACCTGGGCATCACCACGATCTTCGTGACGCACGATCAGGAGGAGGCGCTGTCGGTCGCCGACCGCGTCGCCGTGCTGAGGAGCGGGCGCCTGGAGCAGTGCGGCACGCCCGCCGAGGTCTACGACCGGCCCGCCACGCCGTTCGTGGCCGAGTTCGTCGGCACCATGAACCACCTGCCCGGACGCGTCTCCGGCGACCAGGTGACGGTGTTCGGCCAGCTCCTGCCGATCGACGGGAGCGCGCCTGGCACGGAGGTCGACGTCCTCATCAGGCCCGAGGCCGTGCTCGTCACTCCCTCGGGCGAGGGGCGGGCCGAGGTGGTCGCCGCCTCGTTCCGCGGCGCCTCGGTCAGGCTGCGGCTGGCGATGGAGGGCGGCGAGGTCCTCGCCGACGTCCCAGGCCATGAGGCGGTACGGCTCGCGCCGGGCACGCGCGTGTCCGTCCGCCTGGTCGAACGGCCCGTCCTGGTGGCACCGCGCAGCACCGCCACACCGGTGCCCACCCAGGCGAAGGACCCCGCGGGTGCCGCCTGACTCCTTCTCGCCTCTTCCCGACGCCGTCCCGTTCGACGCCGTCCCGTTCGACGCCGTCCCGTTCGACGCCGTCCTGTTCGACATGGACGGCACGCTCGTGGACACCGAGGGCCTGTGGTGGGCGGCCACGGCCGACGTGGCCGCCGCGCTCGGGCGCACGCTCGGCCCTTCGGACGTGCCGTACGTCCTCGGCCGCACGGTCGAGGACACCGCCGCCCACCTGCTCTCACCGCCTGCCGCCGCCCCGGCCGTCGACCCTGCCGTCGACCCTGCCGTCGACCCTGCCGTCGACGCCGTCGAGGCGGTCGCCGAGCGGCTCACCGAGTCGTTCGCCGACCGCATCAGGCAGGGGGTGCGCGTCGTCCCCGGCGCCGCCGAGCTGCTGCGGGCACTCACTATGAAGGCCGTTCCCACCGCCCTCGTCAGCGCGTCGCCCCGGTCGATCGTGGAGCTGGTGCTGCCCTCGCTCGACCACAGCTTCGCGGTCGTGCTCGCCGCCGAGGACACCCCGCGCGGCAAGCCGTACCCCGACCCCTACCTGGAGGCGGCCAGGCTGCTGGAAGCCGATCCGCGCCGCTGCGTCGCCGTCGAGGACAGCCCCACGGGCATCGCCGCCGCCACCGCCGCCGGCTGCAAGGTGCTCGTCGTTTCGCCTTTGTCTGGACTGCCCGATCTGCACTCGATGTCGCTAAGCTGACCCGTCGTGAACCAGATCGGACGCTACAGGCTGTTGAACATGCTCGGCAGGGGCGGCATGGGCACGGTCCATCTGGCCGAGGACCCCACCGGTCAGCACGTCGCGATCAAGGTGATCAATCCGGAGCTCAGCCAGCACGAGCAGTTCAGGATGCGCTTCAGGCGGGAGGCCGACGCGGCGCTCAGGGTGCGCAGGTTCTGCACGGCCGCGGTGCTGGAGGCGGCGCTCGACGGCGACCAGCTCTACGTGGTGACCGAGTACGTGCCGGGGCCGAACCTGGAGGAGGCGGTCGGGCAGTCGGGCCCGCTGAGGGGCTCCAGCCTCGACGCGCTGGCGGTGAGCGTGGCGACCGCCCTGACCGCGATCCACGCGGCCGGTGTGGTGCACCGGGATCTCAAGCCGTCCAACGTGCTGCTGTCCCCCGTCGGGCCACGCGTGATCGACTTCGGCATCGCCAGGGCGCTCGACGAGATCGGCGGTGTCACCGGCACCGGCGAGCTGATCGGCACGCCCCGCTACATGGCGCCCGAGGTGCTGCGCGGCGAGCCCGTCTCGCCGGCGTGCGACGTGTTCTCGTGGGGCTGCCTGATGGCCTTCGCGGCGACGGCGCGGCCACCCTTCCCCGGCGAGACGCTGCCCGCGATCATCTACCAGGTGCTCAACACCGAGCCAACGCTCGACGGGCTCGAGCCGGGCCTGCGGGAGCTGGTGGCGGCCGCGCTGGCCAAGGACCCGGCGCGGCGCCCGACGGCGCAGCAGATCCTCGACCACCTGATCGGCCGCCAGGCCGCGCCCGAGCAGGCCGTGCACACGGTGCGGGTGGCCTGGCAGGAGGGCGGCACGACCCCCCACGCCGCCGCGCCGTCCAGGAACAAGAAGAACAGGGGCAGGATCGTCGCGGGCATCGCCGCGGCGACGGCGCTGGCCGTGGCGGGCGGGCTCGGAGTGTGGGCGCTGCTGCCCAGCGGGCCGCCCGAGCTGCCCTCGCTGTTCTCCGACGACTTCACCTCCTCCTCCAGCGGCTGGAGCGGCACCTACGACCCCGACGCCGGTGACAGCTACGGCTACATCACCTCCGACTTCACCTACGGTCTCGACGCCGGCGGGTACAACGATGAGCGGTGGGCCACGGCCCCCGTCCCGTTCGCCACGGAGAAGCCGGCCACGCCCGACCCGTCGGCCACGCCCACGCCGCTGATGCCCTCGTCCGTGCTCATCGGCGTGGTCGCCAAGGTCAGGTCGGGCACCGGCGAGTACGGCCTGTGGTGCAGGGGCTCCGACCAGGGCACCTACTACGAGTTCACCCTCGACACCTCGGGCAACGCCAGGATCCGCCGCATCGCCGACAAGGCGGGCGGCAACATGGCCGCCCCCGTCAAGGTCGACGGGTTCAACGCCAAGGAGAGCAACCGCGTCCAGGTCTCCTGCGAGCAGAACGACAGCGCGACGCGGCTGTCCATGTGGGTCAACGGCGAGCGGGTCCACCAGGTGGACGACCCGGTGGGCCTGCCGACCGGCGACATCGGCCTGTTCGCCCGCGTGCCGAAGGGCACCGCGAAGCCGCTCAAGGTCGTCTACGACGACTTCGAGATGCGCGGCACCAGACCGCAACCCTAGAGCGCTCCGGCTCGGGCCGCGGCCAGCGCCGCGTCGGCCGCCCTGTCGGCGTCGCGTTCGCCGACGGGCTCGTGGGTGACGAACAGCCGGTAGTACAGCGGGGCGACGGCCATCCTGATCACCTCTTCGGCGTCGACGCCCGCCGGCAGCTGGCCCCGTTCGACCGCCCTGCGCACCACGACGGCCGACTGGGCGTGGCGGGCGGTGTAGAAGCCGGTCAACGCCGCGGCGGCGGCCTCGTTCTGCATGCCCGCCGCGACGAACGCCCTGGCGACGGGGTCCATCCCGGTCGCCACCAGCCTGGCGATCTCCCGCAGGTCCCCTTGGACCGTGCCGGTGTCGGGGATCGGCCACGGCTCGCCGGAGGCGCGCTCCAGCGCGTCGGCGATCAGCCCCTCCACGCTCGTCCACCGGCGGTAGACGGTGGTCTTGTGCACGCCCGATCGCGCGGCGACGTTCTCCACGGTCAGGCCCTGGTAGCCGTGCTCGGCGAGCTCGTCGAGCGTCGCCTGCCGTACGGCGTCGCGGACTCGGGCGCTGCGCCCTCCAGGACGTTCCAAAGTCTACTCCAGTTGCATTAGCTAGCTTCTTAATGCAACTATAGTTGCGATGACTACACAGCTCAGCCTTCATGGAATCAGCAAGTCATACGGTGACCGGCTCGTCCTCGACCACGTCTCGCTGGCAGTACGGCCTGGCGAGCGGGTGGGGATCGTCGGAGAGAACGGCTCGGGCAAGTCCACGCTGCTGCGGATCATGGCGGGAGTCGACAGTCCCGACGAGGGAATGGTGATCAGCACCGGCGCCGGCTACCTGGGCCAGCGGCTCGACCTGGCCGGCGACCACACCGTCCAGCAGGCGATCGACGCGGCGCTCGCCGACCTGCGCGAGATGGAGCGCGCGATGCAGGCCGCCGCCGAGGCCGAGGACATGGCCCGCTACGGCGACCTGCTGACGGCCTTCGAGGCACGCGGCGGCTACGAGGCCGACGCCAGGGTCGACAAGTCCCTGCACGGGCTCGGCCTCGCGCACCTGGGAAGGGAGCGCAGGCTCGACTCACTGTCCGGTGGCGAGCAGGCACGGCTCGGCCTGGCGTGCCTGCTCGCCGCGGCGCCCGAGACGATGCTGCTCGACGAGCCGACCAACCACCTGGACGCGGCCTCGACCGCGTGGCTGGAGGAGCGGCTGCGCGAGCACAGGGGCACGGTCGTCGCCGTCTCCCACGATCGCGCGTTCCTCGACATCGTTTCTACCGCGATCATCGAGGTGGACGCGGGCGGGGTGACGCGCTTCGGCGGCGGCTACAGCGGCTTCCTCGCCGAGAAGGCGGCGGCCAGACAGCGCTGGGAGCAGGCCTACACCGCGTGGCTGGAGGAGGTCGGCCAGGTCAGGGAGTTCGCCGCGACGACCGCGCACCGGGTGGCGGCGGGCCGGGCCATGAAGGACAACAACAAAATGGCCTACGACCGCAACGCGGGAAGGGTGCAGAGCTCGGTGGCCGGCCGGGTGCGCAACGCCCACGAACGGCTGCGCCGCCTGGAGGAGAACCCGGTGCCCAGGCCGCCCGAGCCGCTGCGGTTCACCGGCGCCTTCGCAGGGCAGGCGTCCGGCAGCGCGCTCGTCGAGCTGCCCGAGGTCACCATCGAGTCCGGCGACAGGCTGCTGATCCACGGGCCCAACGGCGCGGGCAAGTCGACGCTGCTCAGGAAGCTGGCCGAGCACGCGCACGGCAGGGTGGGCCTGCTGCCGCAGGAGGTCGACTTCACCGGCCATGGCCACACCGTCCTGTCCTGTTACGCCGAAGGCAGGCCCGGCTACCCCGACGAGCACCGCGCGAAGCTCCTGGCGACCGGGCTGTTCAGGCCGGACGCGCTCGGCGTGCAGGTCGGCGACCTGTCGGTCGGGCAGCAGCGGCGGCTCGCGCTCGCCAGGCTGCTGGCCGGCGAGCACGACCTGCTGCTCCTCGACGAGCCCACGAACCACCTGTCGCTGACGCTGGTCGAGGAGCTGGAGCGCGCGCTGGACGCCTACCGGGGCGCGCTGGTGGTGGTCTCGCACGACAGGACCCTGCACGAACGTTTCAGGGGCGCCAGGTGGAGACTGGAGCCATGCATGCCATTGTGATCAACGCCCAGGGCGGTCCCGAGGTCCTCGAGTACGCCGAACACCCCGACCCGGCTCCGGGCCCCGGCGAGGTTTTGATCGACGTCGCCGCGAGCGGCGTCAACTTCATCGACGTCTACCACCGCTCCGGCACCTACCCCCTGAGCCTGCCGTCCCCGATCGGCTCCGAGGGGGCGGGCACGGTCGCCGCCGTGGGCGCGGGCGTGCAGGACGTCGCTGTCGGTGACACCGTCGCGTGGGTGAACGTGCTCGGCAGCTACGCCGACAAGGCCGTGGTGCCCGCCGACAGGGTGGTGCCCGTGCCGGACGGCGTGCCGGCCGAGCTGGCCGCCGCCGCGCTGCTGCAGGGCCTGACCGCGCACTTCCTGACGCACTCGGTGCACGAGGTGAAGCAGGGTGATGTGATGCTCGTGCACGCCGCGGCCGGCGGCATGGGGCAGCTGCTCACCCAGCTCGGCAAGCTGAAGGGCGCGACGGTGCTGGCCACCGTCTCCTCCGACGCCAAGGAGAAGCTGGCCCGCGAGGCGGGCGCGGACGAGGTGTTCCGCTACGACGGCTTCGCCGAGGCGGTTCGCGAGGTCGTCCCCAAGGGCGTGGACGTGGTCTATGACGGGGTGGGCGCCACCACGTTCGACGGCAGCCTGGCCGCGCTGCGCACGCGCGGCCTCATGGTCCTGTACGGCGCGGCCAGCGGGCCCGTGCCGCCGATCGACCCGCAGGTGCTCAACAGGAACGGCTCGCTCTACCTGACCAGGCCGTCGCTCGTCCACTTCGTCGCCGAGCGCGACGAGCTGCTGTGGCGGGCGGCCGACCTGTTCGGCTGGCTCGCCGCGGGCGAGCTGACGATCAACATCTCCGAGCGCTACCCGCTGGCCGAGGCCGGGCGGGCGCACGAGGACCTGCAGGCCCGCCGTACGACGGGCAAGCTGCTGCTGATTCCGTGACGCCACTGGCGGCCCGTCCCGTGGGACGGGCCGCCGGTCACCAGTCCTGGTTCAGGCCCGACATGCGGCGCAGGTACTCGTCCTCGTCGATCTCGCCCGCCGCGTAGCGGCGCTTGAGGATCTCGCGCGGGCTCTCCCTCTGCGGAGGCGGAGGCGGGGGCGGGGGCGGCGCGGAACGCCACCTGATCATCATGAGCACGAGCACCACCAGGATGATCACCAGCAGTACGACAAGCAACTTCACCATCGCGGACGCCACCCTCCTCCCCCGAGCACTCTACGGACAACAGCCCGCCGGGAGCCAGACGGGTGCGGGCCCGCCCGTCACGCCAGCGTCACCTTCCCCTTCGGGGTGTCCAGTACGGCCCGCAGCCCGACCTCCGGGCCCTCCTCCACCTCGATGACCGCGCCGACCGCGTCGAGGTCGGCGCGCAGGCCCGCGACGTCGGGAGTGACGGCCGTGAACGACGCCAACGCCACCTGCGGCAGCCCCGAGGCCGCGGGGTGTCGCGTCGTCCCCCAGTCGATGAGGAACGGCACGGGCCTGACGGCCTCCGGGTTGTCCCAGCGGGTCAGCCGCCACTCCAGCACCGTCCCGTCGGGCGTGCGGCGCGACAACGGCTGCACCGTGCCGGGGTCGTAGCCCCGCTCGCGCGCCACCTCCACGGTCCTGTCGATGTCGTCAGGGTGGATCGCCCACCCGGCCAGCCGCGGTTCGGTCAGCTCCTCCAGCCCGAACGCCCTCGGCCTGGCGCCCTCCACCTCGGGGTCGGGGCCGATGATCTCCAGATAGGACGTCGGGCCGAGCCCGACCAGGTAGTTGGCGGTGCCGCCGGGATGCGAGCCGCCCTTCACCGGGGCGACCCCGGTCCGCTCGGCGAACTCCGCCACCCCCTTCAGCAGGTCGGGAACGGCGTACACCAGGTGATCAAGACTCATCGGGTTCTCCCAGGGAAAGCATGAGCCGGTTGGCCCAGTTGAAGAAGGCGGCGGCGTGGAGCGCGTCGCTGATGGCCAGGTCGTCGAATCCATGCTCGCGCAGGGCGGCGACGTCGGCCCGCGGAGGGGTCGCGGTGAGCGCGACGGCCGCGTCGACGATCGCCCGCCATCGGTCGTCCTGCTCGCCCGCCACCCCTTCGTCCAGCAGCCGCCGCACGTCGTGCTCGCGCCTGGAGTAGTGGGCGGCGAAGCGGGCGTGCACGGAGGCCCGCGCCCGCTCGACCAGCGCCTCCTGGTGCTCCTCCGTCAGCTCGTCCTCGGCCAACGGCTCGATCCACGGCTTCCAGCCGAGCTGGTCCTGGGTGAACTTCACGCGAGCGCTCCCAACGCGGTGACGACACGGATCTGGAAGGCGAGGAAGGCGACGAGCTGCGAGAGCGTGACGATGCCGGTGGTGGACCAGCCCGCCTCGCGCAGGTCGGCCAGCGCCTCGGGGCTCGCCTCCCGCGGGCGGAAGACCAGCAGGTGGGCGTGCTCCAGCGCGGCGGCCAGCCTGCCGTCGATCCCCTCGGCCCGGTAGCGGGGGCCCTCGGCACTCTCGTGGGCGAGCTCCGGTTCCCGGTAGCGGCCGTAGGGCCCGGTCGCCCTGCCCGTTCGGCATGCGTCACCTCCTACAGTCCCACCTCGCTCACGCCCCGCCCGACCGGTGCCCGGCCCGCCGGTCGCGGCGCGGTGGGTGGAGAGCCTCCAGGGGCGGCCTCTCCCCCGAGCTCGAAGGACGGCACGAACAGCGCCTCGTAGGTGCGCTGCGCGTACTCTCTGGCGTCCTGCCGTCGCCTGCGCAGCACGTCGAGCCGCGAACCTGGGTCGATGCCTGCCAGCCGGTCAACGATGTCGGTCATGCCTGCTCCGAAGGGGTCCAGCCGAGCGCGGGCGCGACCTTGGTGGCCAGCAGCTCGATCGAGCGGAGGATGAGCGGGTGCGGCGGATCGGCCGAGTGCACCTGGAAGACCAGGTCGGTCACCCGGTCGAGCGTCGGGTCGGCGCGCAGGCTCGCGATCACCTCGTCCGGCGTGCCCACGTGCGTGTCGGCCCACAGGAACGCCGCCAGCTCCGGCGACTGGCGGGAGGCGCGCGCGATCCCCTCCTCGGCGTACCGCAGCGCCTCCTGCCTGGAGTCGGCGACGAACGCGGTGCGGGAGGCGGCGATGCGCGGCGCCGTACCGGGGAGCAGGTTCTCGTAGTAGGCGTCCACGATCGGCCGCTGCACCTCGGCCAGCGTGACGCCCTCGGCGCGCGGCTGCGTGCGTGACAGCATCAGGCCGTTGCCCGCGCGGCCGGCCCGCTCGCCGCCGCCGGCCGAGAACGTCGCCTCCCAGATCGCGCCGAGCAGCCGGGGCGCGGCCGGGTAGAGGTGGTTGCCGCCGCCCAGGTCACCGCCCGACCAGGCGTTCACCAGGACCGCCAGGTGCTCGGCGTAGATCGCCGAGCGGGCGGCGCTGTCGTGACCGAAGGCGGCGAAGGACGAGGCAGTGCCCCCGCTGCCGACGCCGACCTCCAGCCGGCCGCCGGACAGCAGGTCGAGGACGGCGGTGTCCTCGGCGACCCGCACCGGGTGTTCGAGCGGCAGCGTGATGATGCCGGTGGCGAGCCTGATGCGGCTGGTCCTGGCTGCGACGTTGGCGAGGAACACCAGCGGCGCGGGCAGTCCTCCCTCGCTTTCGCCGAAGTGGTGCTGGGCCACCCACGCCGTGTCGAACCCGTTGGCCTCCGCGTGCGCGATCTGCGCGGCGGCCAGCTCGTACCGCTCGGCGGCGGTGGCCTGGTCGAGCAGGCGGGTGAAGAAGCCCAGGCGTCTGCGGCTCATCGGACCGGCTCCGGGATCGCCGCGAGGAGTTCGCGGGTGTAGTCGTGCCGAGGTCTGGTGAAGACCTCCTCTGTCGTTCCGGTTTCCACGATCTTTCCCTTGTTCATGACGGAAACGGTGTGTGAGATCTGCCGCACGACCTGCAGGTCGTGGGAGATGAACAGGTAGGTGATGCCCAGGTCGCGCTGCAGGCTCTCCAGCAGGTCGAGGATCTGGCCCCGCGCGCTCACGTCCAGCGCGGAGACGGCCTCGTCGAGCACGAGCAGCCGGGGCGAGACGGCCAGCGCCCTGGCGATCGCCACCCGCTGCCGCTGGCCGCCCGACAGCTCGCGTGGCCTGCGGGTGAGCAGGTCGGTGGGCAGGCCGACGCGCTCCAGCAGGTCGGCGGCCGAGCCGCCGAGCGCGAAGTTGCGCAGCGGCTCCTCGATGATGCGCTGGACGCTCTGGCGGGGGTCGAGTGAGGCGTAGGGGTTCTGGTAGACGAGCTGGACGTGTCTGCGGAAGTCGCGGCCGTGGGCGGGCACCCCTGTGACGGTGGCCAAGCCCGAGGTCGGCGGGACGAATCTGGCGATCATGCGGGCGGTGGTGGTCTTGCCGGAACCCGACTCCCCCACCAGCGCGTGGGTGGTGCCCTGCCGTACGTCGAAGCTGACGCCGTCGACCGCGCGGAAGCCGCCGTACTCCTTGACCAGGTTCGTGACCTCGACGGCGACGGGCGCGGCGGGATCGGCCGCCCTGAACGGGCGCTCGGCCGCCGTGAGCGCGCGCTGGGTGTAGGCGAGCGCCGCGGCCGGGCCCCGCTCCGCCACGCGGCCCTCCCGCATCACCACGACCTTGTCGGAGCGGCCGGTGGCCACGGCGAGGTCGTGGGTGACGAGCAGCACCGCCGTGCCGTACTCCGCGCGCAGGTCGTCGATGAGGTCGAGGATGCGGCGCTGCACGGTGGCGTCGAGGGCGCTGGTCGGCTCGTCGGCGATGACGAGTTGCGGACGCAGCGCGATCGCGGCGGCGATGAGGACGCGCTGGCGCATGCCGCCCGACAGCTCGTGCGGGTAGCGCGCGGCGTGCGCCTCGGTGAGGCCGACCCTGACCAGCAGCTCGGCGACGCGGTCCCTGATCGTCCTGCGGTCGCCGCGCCGGTGGATGCGCAGCGTCTCGCCGATCTGCGCGCCGACTGTTTTGACCGGGTTGAGCGAGTTGCCGGGGTCCTGTGGCACCAGGCCGATCTGGGCGCCGCGCACCGATTCCATCCGCCTGGACGACCATCGGGCGAGGTCGGTGCCGTTCAGCAGGATCTGCCCGCTGTCGGCGCGGTGCAGGCCCAGGATGGTGTGCGCCGTGGTCGTCTTGCCCGAGCCGGAGTCGCCGACCACCGCGACGACCTCGCCAGGCTCGACGGTGAAGGACACGCCGTGGACCGTACGGCGCCTGCCGTGGGAGACGACCAGGTCACGCACGTCGAGCAAGCTCATCGATCCTCCTGCTGATACGGCCCGCGGCGAGCACCACGGCCACGACGACGGCTCCGGGCAGGGTGGTCAGCCACCAGGCGGTCGCCAGGTAGTTGCGGCCCTCGGAGATGAGCAGGCCCCACTCGGGGGTGGGCGGCGCGGCGCCGTACCCGAGGAAGCCGAGCGTGGAGATGGCCAGGATGGCCACGCCGAACTGCAGCGCCGCCAGCGCGATGACGGGCCCGAGCGAGTTGGGCAGCACGTGCCGCCACAGCACCGGCAGGAAGCGTCCGCCGCTGCCGAAGGCGGCCTCCACGTAGTCGGCCCTCCTGGTCCTGACGACCTCGGAGCGGGCCAGGCGGGCGAAGGTCGCGACCGAGCCGATGCCGACGGCGAGGGCGACGTTGACCGTGCCGGGGCCGAGCAGGATGATCACGGTGAGCGCGAGCAGCAGGCCGGGCACCGACAGCAGCACGTCGACCACGCGCATGACGACCGTGTCGGCCAGGCCGCCGACCGACCCGGCGAGCAGGCCGAGCAGCGTGCCGAGGACGAGGCCGACCGCGACGGCGACGAACGCGCCCGACAGCGAGTGGACCGCACCGTGGACGACACGGGCGAACAGGTCACGTCCGACGGCGTCCGTGCCGAACCAGTGCTCGGCGCTCGGCGCCATCAGCTTGTCCGCGGGCACGCCCGCGATCGGGTCGTAGCCGGTGAACAGCCCCGGCATCACCGCCCAGAGCAGGACGAGCGCGACAACCAGCCACTTGATCATCTGAGCCTCGGGTCAAGGATCGGGAAGAGCAGGTCGACGATCAGGTTGACCAGCACGAACACGGTGGCGGCCAGCACGACGACGGCGAGCAGGACGGGGGTGTCCTGGGCGCTGACGGCCTGCTCGGTGAGCCTGCCGACGCCGTTCCTGCCGAACACGGTCTCGGTGACGACCGAGCCCGCGATCAGCTCGCCGAACGTCAGCCCCGCCATCGTCAGCGTCGGCAGCATGGCGTTGCGGGCCACGTGCCGCCACAGGATCCACCGGCGCGAGGCGCCCTTGGCCGCCACCACCTGGACGAACGGCTGTGTGGAGACGTGGTCGATGCCGCGCGCCAGCACCTGGGCGATCGGCGCGGCGATCGGCACTGCCAGCGTGAGCACGGGCAGGAGGAGCTGCTGGAGCTCGCTGCCGCCGATGACGGGCACCAGCTTCAGCCTGAAGGAGAACACCTGGATCAGCAGGATGCCCACCCAGAACACCGGGACCGCGACGAACAGCGAGGGCACCTCCCGCAGCCACGCCAGCAGCCGGTGGTCGGAGGCGAACGCGATCGCCACGGCGAGCACGATCGCGAGCGCGAAGCCGAGCCCGGCCAGCTTGGCGGTCTCGGGCAGCGCCTCGGCCAGCCGCTCGACGACCGGCGTGCCGGTGTCGATGGAGTAGCCGAGGTCGCCGCGCAGGAAGCCGAGCAGCGTGTGCAGGTAGGCGGCGGGGCCGTCGGCGCCGTAGTACTCCCTGATCTCGGCGATCTGCTCGGGCGACAGACCCAGCTCGGGGTTCTGGAACTTGATCAGGATCGCGTCGCCTGGAAGGAGCTGCAGCAGCACGTAGGAGGCGGTGAAAGCGGCCCACAGGACGAGGACCGCCTGCCCTGCCTTTCTCATGACGTCCGCACCGAGTCTCACGACTTCCACACCGAGTAGAAGCTCGGCCTGCCGACGGCCTCGAACGCCACGCCGTGAACGTTGGGCGCGCCGCCGTACACCTGGGGCTCCTCGAACAGCGGGATCGCGTAGGCCTGCTCGACGAGGTAGCGCTGGATCTCGCCGACCTTCGCGTTGCGCTCGGCCGGGACGGCCAGCGCGGACTCCTCCTCAAGCAGCCGGTCGAGCTTGCCGTCCTGCGACAGGATGACGTCGCGGTTCTCGCTGTGGAACTGGCTTTTGATGACGTCCTGGTCGGCGCGGCCGACCATGCTGTGGCTGACGGCCGTCTTCTCGGCGTTCTTGATGTCGACGGCGGCAGTGCCCGCGTCGCCGGGCCGCACCTCCAGCTTCACGCCGAGCTTGGCCCACTGCTGGGCGACGAGTTCGAGCGTCTGCTTCGACAGCGGCTGCGGCAGCGAGACGAAGACGCCGAGCTGGAGCCTGACGCCGTCCTTCTCGCGGACGCCGTCGGCGCCGCGCTTCCACGCGGCCTGGTCGAGCAGCGCGTTGGCGGCCTCGGGGTCGAAGGCGAGCTCCTTCCACAGGTCGACGTACCCCTGGGCGAGGTGGCTGAGCACCGAGGTCGCCGCGGGGTAGCTCGGCGTGAACAGCGTGTCCACGACCTCCTTGACGTTCGTGCCCTTCTGCAACGCCCTGCGGACCTTGACGTCGCTCAGGATGCTGTTGCCCGGCCGCAGGTAGAGGCCGTTGTTGACGCCCCTGGTCGGCTCGGCGTAGAGGGTGAAGCCCGCGGCTTTGACCGTCTGCTCGTCGTAGGCCTGCACGTAGCGGACGAAGTCGGCCTGCCCGCTGGTGAGCGCGCCCACGCGGACGTTGTCCTCGGGCGTGACGATGATCTTGATCTCGTCGAGGTAGGCGCGGCCCTGGTGCTTGGATGACGGAGGCGCCCAGTTGTAGTCCTTGCGGGCACTGAGGTCGATCTGCTTGTCGACGATCTGGTTGGCGACGGTGAACGGCCCCGAGCCGACGACGTTCTTCAACCGGCACTGCTGCTCGTACGGCAGGCCGATCGTCTTCTTCGACACCAGCCCTGCGCCGATCACCGAGGTGCCCTGCAGGAAGCCGGGCGAGGGCTTGTCGAAGTGGAACTTCACCGTCCTGGCGTCGACGACCTCGCTGCGCTCGTAGTTGTTGACGAACTCGGCGGGCGGCAGCTTGAGCTCGGTGCTGCCCTTGCCGTACACGTCGAAGTTGGCGGCCACGGCGCCGGCGTCGAGCGGGCTGCCGTCGCTGAACGTCACGCCGTCACGCAGGTGGAAGGTGTACTCGGTGGCGTCCTTGTTGATCTCCCACTTGGTGGCGATCCAAGGCTCGATCTCGAGCGTCTTCGGGTTCTGCCAGGTCAGCTTGTCGGTGAGCTGGTTGAGCAGCCCGCCGTTGGGATAGAACCCGGCGGCGGGCAGGTAGAGGCAGGTCGGCGGCTGGTGTTCGAGGTAGGTCAGCGTGCCGCCGAAGACGGGCTCGCCCGAGGTGGCGGCCTTCACCGTGGGCTCGGTGGTCGCGCCACAGCCGGCGAGGAGGCCCGTGACGGCGAGGAGCACTGTCGCTGTGACGCGTGTAGCCATGGGGAGATCGCCCTTCAAATACGGGGTTGGGTAAAACCCAACATAACCTACCGAAATTGTCGGTAATGCTCATGTCCATATGCTGATACGGCTTGCGCACGTCGGACAACTTGACCATGACGCGACGTCAACGTGTGTACTGACGGCATGCGGATCGGAGAGCTCGCCTCCCTGGTCGGGGTGTCGACCAGGACCGTGCGCCACTACCACCACCTCGGGCTGCTGCCCGAGCCCGGACGGCTCGCCAACGGCTACCGGGAGTACCGGCTGAAAGACGCCGTCCTGCTGTCCCGTGTCAGGCAGCTGGCCGGGCTCGGCATGTCGCTGGACGAACTGCGCGACGTGCTCGCCGACGACCGGGGCAAGGACCTGCGCGAGGTGCTCCAGGAGCTGGACGCCGACCTCGCCAGGCAGCAGGAGGCGATCAAGGTACGGCGCGCCACGCTGGCCGCCCTGCTCGCCGAGGCCGACCTGCACCCCGACTCCGTCGTCGCGCCCGACATGGCGGCGGTGCTGCGCGACCTGTCCCTCGACGGGTCCACGTTCGCCAGACTCGACCGGGAGTTGCTCACGCTGATGAGCAACGTGGCGAACCCCCACGACCGCGAGCGCGTCCTCGACCTGATCCGCCCGCTCACCGAGCCCGCCGCACTCGCCGAAGGGCACGAGCTCTACCGGCGGCTCGACGAGCTGGCCGAGGCGGACCTCGACGACGAGCGGATCGCCGATCTGGCCCACGACCTGGCCGCCCACCTGCCCGTCGAGCTGGTCAAGCCGATGATCGAGAACGCCGGACCCGAGGGCACCGCCTGGCTCGACACGCTGAACGACGAGATGGCTCCCGCGCAGGCCGAGGTGTTCAGGTTGCTCATGGTCATAGTGAAGGGATGCCAATGATGGTGCGCAGGCTGCTGGAGTTCGAGGCGAAGGGCATGGCGAGCCTGTGCCTGTGGGTGGCCAGGCGGCGCGACGGCGTGCCGCCAGGAGCGACGGCCGTGCCGTACTCGAAGGAGCAGTCGACGACCCTGATGATCATGCTGTTCGCGATGGTCGTGGAGACGGTCGGCATCGACCTGATGCTGGTCGCCGTCGACGTGCCCGCCCCCGTGCGCGTCGCGGTGCTGCTGCTCGACCTCTACGGCATCGTGTTCGCGCTCGCCTTCGCCGCGGCGTGCGTCACCAGGCCGCACGTCGTGACCGACGACGAGCTGCGGGTGCGCTTCGGCGCCTACTTCGACCTCCGCATCCCGCGCGAGCTGATCTCCTCGGTGCGGGTGTCGCGCAACTACAACGAGACCGGCATGATCCGGGTCGCCGACGGGCGGCTCAGCGTCGCCGTGGGGTCCCAGACCAACGTCGTCGTCGAGCTCGCCGAGCCGATCACGGTGACGCGCCCGCTCGGCCGCAGCGAAACGGTCACCAGCGTCCGTTTCTTCACCGACACACCGGGCGCGCTCCGGCTCCAGAGCGCATGACACCGGGTTGACGGCAAGCCTGACCCGGTGATCGGACGCGCGTGGAGCAGACTGCTGTCATGAACGCGCACGTTACGAGTGCGGCACCGGAGCACACGGAGTTGGCCGGCGCCGTGTACGGCTCGCTGCTGGCGGCCTCCGTGGTCGTCGGGTCCACCGCGGAGGGCGGGCCGCCCTCGGCGGGCGAGCTCATGGTCCTGCTGGTCTGCACGGGGGTGGTGTTCTGGATCACCCACGTCTACGCCCAGGTCGTCGGCCGCGGCTACCCCGCCAAACCCCTGACGTGGGCGAACCTGCGCGCGGTCGCCAGGCAGGAATGGCCGCTGGCGCAGGCCTCGTTCCCTCCGGCCATCGCCGCCGCCTTCGCCTCAGCCCTGGGCATGTCCGACGTCGTCGCGGCCTGGTCGGCGCTGGGCGTCGCGGTGGCGAGCCAGGTCGCCTGGGCTGTCGCCGCCGCCGTCCGCATCCACGCCGGCCGAGGGGTGGTCCTCCTCTCCGGGCTGGCCAACCTCGTGCTCGGCCTGGCCATCGTCGCGCTCAAGACCCTCATCTCCGGCAAGTGAGGGTCAGGCGCCGGGCGGAAGGAACGGCACCGAGGGCGCGCCCTTCTCGATCAGCCGCAGCAGCGCGTCCGTGTCGAGATGCCGCTCGACCAGGTCGCCCAGGGCGTCGAGCCGCTCCTCCCTCAGCCGCGCGAACGACACGCCGGGCGCGGGCGCGAAGTCACGACCCGCCCGCGCCGCCACCTCCGCCAGGAAAGCGCGCCTGAAGTCGTCGTTCTCCAGCGCGCCGTGCCAGGTCGTCCCCCACACCGCCCCCACCCTGCACCCGTCGAGGAACGGCTCGCCGCCCTCGACCGTGGCGACGCCGTGGTGGATCTCGTAGGCCGACACCGCATGGCCGTACGCCTGCCCTGTGGGCCTGGCCAGGCGCTTGTCCTCGGCGAAGCGCACCCGCACCGGCAGCAGCCCGAGCCCGTCCACCCGCCCCGCCCCGGACTCCACCTCGTCCACGATCTCGCGGGCGAGCATCTGGTAGCCGCCGCAGATGCCCAGGATCGGCAGCCGCCTGGCCGTCAGCGCGTCGGCCAGCCCCGTCGAACGCAGCCAGGCCAGGTCTGAGACCGTCGCCTTCGAGCCGGGCAGGACCACCAGGTCGGCGTCGTCGAGCTCGGCGGGCGTGGTGACGAACCTGACCAGCACTCCCGGCTCGCTGGCCAGCGCGTCGAGGTCGGTGAAGTTCGAGATGCGCGGCAGCTTCACGACGGCCACGCGGAGCGTCTGCCTGCCGTGCGGCAGCCCGGTGACCGTCGGACGGCTGTCGAGCGCCAGGGAGTCCTCCACGTCGAGCCACAGCCCGTCGAGCCAGGGAAGCACGCCGTACACTCCGCGGCCGGTCAGCCCGCGCAGCGTGTCGAGGCCCGGCTGGAGCAACTCGACCGCGCCCCTGAACTTGTTGACCACGAACCCCGCGATGAGGGCCTGGTCCTCGGACGACAGCAGCGCCACCGTGCCGTAGAAGGCGGCGAACACACCGCCCCTGTCGATGTCGCCCACCACGACGACGGGCAGGTTCGCCGCCCTGGCCAGGCCCATGTTGGCGATGTCGCCGCGCCTGAGGTTGATCTCGGCCGGGCTGCCCGCGCCCTCGCAGATCACCACGTCGTAGGACTCGCGCAGCCGGTCGAACGACTCCAGCGCGCGTTCCCTCAGGAAGTCCTTGAGCGCGCCGTACTCCATCGCGTCGACGTCGGTCAGCGGCCTGCCCATGAGCACGACCTGGCTGCGGCGGTCGCTGCCCGGCTTCAGCAGGATCGGGTTCATGTCGGCGACCGGCTCCAGGCCCGCCGCCTGCGCCTGCATGGCCTGCGCCCGGCCGATCTCCGCGCCGTCGGCGGTGACGAAGGAGTTGAGCGACATGTTCTGCGCCTTGTACGGCGCGACGCGCACCCCCTGCCTGGCCAGCCAGCGGCAGATCCCCGCCGTCACCACGCTCTTGCCCGCATCCGACGTGGTCCCCGCGACCAGCAACGCACCCTTCACCCGGCAACCGTAGCGAACCCCGCTCTTGGCACACGCTGTGACTTCTGCCACTCTGTAGAACAATCTTTTAGAATTGAATTCTGGAAAGGGCGTGAGCATGGTCGGCACCCTTCCTCCCACAGGGATCACCGCCGAAACCCGGGCGCCGTACGGCTGGACCCCCCTGGTCGTCCTGTTCGTCGTCGGACTGGTCGACCGCATCGAGTACAACCTCCTGTCCGGCGTCCTGCCCCTCGTCCAGGCCGAATGGGGCTTCAACGACACCGCGGCCGGCTCCATCCCCACCGCCGCCGCGCTGGCCGCCGCCGTCGTCGCCATCCCCGCCGGCTACCTCGCCGACCGCGTCAACAGGACGAAGATCCTCACGGTCGTCGTGCTGCTCTGGGCGGTGGCCACCCTCGGCTCGGGCCTGGCGACCGGCTTCGCCATGTTCTACGTGATGCGCGCCTTCCTGGCCGCCGCCGAGAGTATCGACAACCCCGCGGCCGGATCCCTGACCGCCGACTACTATCCGCCCGTCACCAGAGCCAAGGCGTACGGCCTGACCAGGGTCACCACCTACCTCGGCGGCGCCGGCACGCTGATCGGCGGCGTGCTCGCCCAGGCGTACGGCTGGCGGACCGCCTTCCTCGTCATGGTTGTGCCCGGCCTGATCACGGCCTACCTGTGCTGGCGGCTGCGCGAACCGGCCCGCGGGCACCTGGACCGGGTCGTCGCGGGCGGCCCCGCAGAGGCTCCCGCCGTCACCTCGAAGCGGGCCGGGCGATTCGTCGAGGTGCTGCGCATCCCCACCCTCGTGATCGTCTGCCTCGGGCTCGCCCTGCTCACGCTCGGCCTGGCCGGCATCTTCTACTGGATGCCGTCGCTCATGGTCCGCAGCTTCGGCGTTGGCACCGGCGTCGCGGGCTCGGTCAGCGGCCTCATCACGATCGCGGGCCCCGTGCTCGGCACGCTGATCGGCTCGCGGCTCGGCTCCAGGTGGCACGGCACCGTGAAGGGCGGCCGCCTGCTGGCCGGCGGCGGCGGCATTACCGCGGGCACCGTGGTCCTGGCCGTCGCGCTGACCATGGACTCCCTGCTGTGGCTGAGCGTGCTGACGCTGCTGGCCAGCACGCTCATGGCGATCGCGATCCCGAACATGACCGCCTCCCTGGCCGACGTCGTCGGCGCCCACGCCAGAGGGCTCGGCTTCGCCGTCCTTCAGTTGACGACGACCTTTGGCGGCGCGTTCGGCTCGCTGATCGTCGGCCGCGTCTCCGACAGCGCCGGCTCGCTCACCACCGGCATGTACGCCCTCATCCCACCCATGATCATCGGTGGTGTGATCACGCTCCTGGCGCGCGGCCACTACGAGCGCGACGCGGCCAGAGTGCTGGAACAAGCACGGCGATAGCGGCGGCGGTGAGGCTCACGGTCCTGGTGAGCCTCACCGCGCGGCGGATGTCGGCGACCTCGGGGTTGGGCCCGTCGCCCATCTCCGGCCGCTGCTCGACGCGCGAGCCGTACACGTTCACGCCCCCCAGCGTCACGTCCAGCGCGCCGGCGAAGGCGGCCTCGCACCTGCCCGCGTTGGGGCTGGGATGCCGGTGGCCGTCCCTCCTCAGCACCCGCAGGGCGCGCCGCCGGTCAGGAGCGGCGAGTACGGCAAGCAGCCCGGTGATCCTGGCTGGCACATAGTTGGCCATGTCGTCGAGCTTGGCGGCGGCCCAGCCGAAGTTCTCGTACCTCGGGGAACGGTGGCCGACCATGGCATCCAGCGTGTTGACGGCGCGGTAGGCGAGCAGGCCAGGCACGCCCGCCACCGCGCCCCAGAACAGAGGGGCGACGACGGCGTCCGAGGTGTTCTCGGCCAGGGACTCGACGGTGGCCCTGGCCAGATCGGGGGCTTCGAGGGCGCGGGGGTCCCGGCCGCACAGGTGCGGCAGCCGCGCCCTGGCGGCGGCCAGGTCGTCGGCCTCCAGTGCCTTGGCCATGTGGGCGCCCTCGCGGGCGAGCGTGGTGCCGCCGAGGACCGCCCAGGTCGCCGCCGCCGTCAGCCCGGTCTCCAGCGCCCACCCGAGCCTGGTCCGCTTCCGGGAGAGCGCGCCGGTTGCCCTTGTTCGAGAGAGCACGCCGGTTTGGGCGAGCGTGGCGCTCGCCCATCGGGCCAGCAGGCCGAGTCCGGCGGAAGCGCCCACGCAGATCGCGGTATGCGCCACCCCGTTGGGCCTGGCATCGCCGTACAGCCGCTTCTCCAGCGCCGCGGCGGCCCGCCCGAACAGCGCGACTGGATGACCACGCCGCGGATCACCCACGGCGGCGTCGACGAGAACCCCGAGCGCGATCCCCGCAGACCTAGACGAGATGTGCATGAACCTCATCTTCGTGGGTGCCGAGCCATGCCGCGGCCCGCCGGATGCGCTCGCCCGCGCCGTCCTCCCACATCTTCGCCCAGCCGCCGCCCTCGGCCGCGCGTGCCCTCATCACCTCGTACGACCGTCCGAACCGCAGCCTCGCCAGCGGGATCAGCCGACGGCGCTCGCGGGGCGGCAGGCCGTACGCGTCGCAGAAGAGCCGCATCCGCGCGCCCACGTCCGCGTGGCGCAGCAACGGATGCCGGTCGACCGGGTCGGCGATCGGGGCCCAGTGCCGCAACGTCGTCACCACGTCGAACAGCCGCGTCGTCGGCCGCGCGAGATCGAAGTCGATGAGCGCGACGGGCGTGCGCCCCTCGAAGATCGTGTTGTCGGGGGTCAGGTCGCAGTGACCGATCACCTCGGGAACCGCGTCGTCGTTCGACCCGCCCTCCCAGCGATGCCCGGCCAGTGGGAACCCCGCCGTCGCGTCATGGAAGCCGCGCAGCAACCGGGCCAGCTCCCGCAGCGCCCCGTCGGTGACGCTGTCGACGGTCAGGCCCGCCGTACCGGGAACGAAGGTGATGATCTCGCGACCGGCGGCGTCGACGCCCACCAGACGGGGCGCGCCCTCGAAGCCCACCGCCTCCAGATGGCGGAGCAGGGCGTGCACGGCGGGGCTGGACCGGCAGGTGGGCCTGCGCACCGTGTCGCCGATTCGCACCACTCCGTCCGTCACGTCCCCGCCCTGCAGCGGAATCTCGTGCAGGACCGTCGCGACCATGCCACGACACCTTAGCCCTATATGTACGGCCCCCGCCTGGGGTTTTCGGACATTCACCGTGTCGCAACCCTCGACAAAGCATTCACAACGTGAGTCAACAACCACATCGGGTGAACCCTCCCACGGCGGCGGCCGTCAAACCTCTGCAAACCCACCCACCCCAAGGACACCGCCACCATGCTGCTCCCCCTGACCCTGCTCGCCGCCCTGACCGCCGCCCCCTCGTCAGCGGCGCCCCCGGTGCAGCTCACCAAGGTCTACTACGATTCGCCCGGCGTCGACCGCCGTAGCAACACCTCCTTGAACGGCGAGTACGTCACGATCCGCAACACGACCCGCAAGCCGATCGACCTCGAACACTGGGCCATCAAGGACATGACCGGCTACACGTACACGTTCGGCCCCGACGCCGTACTCGGCCCGGGCAAGCAGCTCACCCTCCGCACCGGCCAGGGCAGCGACACGCCGTCGACGGCATACTGGGGACGGCGCGCCTACGTCTGGAACAACGACAAGGACATCGCCTACCTGCGCGACTCGGACGGCAGGCTGATCGACTCCTGCTCGTACAACAGCAGCCGGGCCGACTACCGGAACTGCCTGTAGGGGGCGGGACACGGAAAACGAGTACGTGCGCACTCCCAGGATCATGCACAATTATGCGGGAGCGCCCTTAGCTCAGCTGGATAGAGCACCGGACTTCTAATCCGACGGTCGCAGGTTCGAATCCTGCAGGGCGCGCTTCTCCACAGCAGCGAAAAAGAGCCCCTGACCTGCGTCAACGCGAGCCAGGGGCTTGATCGTAGAGTCCGGTGGTGTACGGCTCTCGCCGGGCCGCTACGGGTGATCGTGCCAAATGCGTGCGCAACCTCACCTCATGATCATTCCTCCTTGAGCGCCTCGGCGATCCGGCGCTTGGCGGCCTCGTCCTGGCCGACGACGCACTTGGCGTAGATCCTCAGCAGCACCTCTACGCTGTGTCCCGCCCACTCGGCAGCCTGCGTCGCGGGCACGCCCGCGTTGAGCCAGGTCGAGACGCAGGCGTGGCGGAGGTCATAGACACGCTTCGCCAGCGGCGAGGCGACCTCACTCTCGGTCAGCGCGTCCTTGCGCGCCTGCGTCCAGACCCGGCGATAGGTGATGCTGGGCAGTTCCCCTCCCCGGACGCCGGTGAACAGCCGTCCATCGGGGCCCTTGCCGTATGGCGCGGCTAGGTGAGCGCGCAGAATCCTGACCAGGGCGGGCGGGATGGGCACGGTGCGGGTGTGACCGTCGGCTCGATGCTTCAGGGGACGCTCCTCGCGGAGAGTCCCGTCATCGGTCCACTCGCGTCCGGCGAACGGGGCCGCGGTCGCGAAGTGCAACTCCCCCCACTCCTCTGTCTCCGTTTCGGGCGGCAGGATGATGTCCGCCTCCCGTAGGTTGACGGCTTCCTCCGGGCGCAGGGCGGCGTAGTACATGAGCCCGAAGAAGGCCACGAGACGTTGACCGCTCGGCTTCCTCGCCGCCACAGCGGCCAGCAGCGCGCGGGCCTGGGTGTGATTGACGACGCTTCGGCGGTCGAGTTCGTAGGTGGTCTTCGGCGGCTTCCACTTCAGCGTCTTGATCGGGTTGGCGGGCACCAGCTTGAGTTCGATGGCGTAGTCCATGGCGTTCTGCAGGATCGTCTTGTTCCTCAGCACGGTGCTGGTGGCGGCGCGCTTGCCGTTCAGCAACGACGTGGCGGTCTCCAGCAAGATCCGCACCAGCGCCGCGTCATCCTCCAGAGCGGACACCGGCTTGGTGTTGGCCGCGAGCCAGCGCAGCGCGTCGGCCATCTCATCGGGTGCGTCATCGCGCTGCTTGGTGTTGAACCCCCACCGCCGCATCGCCGTACGGAGAACGAGATCGTCGGGCTTGCCGCGCACGCTCTCGAACATCGCAGGCGTGGCGGCGGTGAGAGCGCGGGCGATGTCCTGCCGGTACTTCGCCGACGCTCCCTTCCACTTCATGTCGGCGAACTTGCAGGCGAGGTCGTACCAGCTCAGGTCGGGGCGGTCGGTTCGCTTCCACGAGACGGGTTCTCCCGTGTCGAGGCTGAACGCCTCGCCCTTCTTGGCAGCGGACTGGAGTTCGCCTCGGTAGGTGTCGGCCTGGGCAGCGTTACGGAAGGGCTTGCGGCGGGGCTTCCCGCCCACCTTCCAGCGCACGTAGTAGGTGGTGGCCTTCTGGCCCTTGTAGACCTCGGTCTTGTAGACGCGCACGTCATAGGTGATGTCCTGCATCAGGCGGCCTCCTCCAGTCCAGCGAGCCAGCGGTCCAGGTCGGTGATGCGGATGCGGAGGTCGCCGTTGGGCAGCTTCACGCAGCGCGGCGCGCGCCCCTTGGCGCGCCAGTCGTAGAAGGTGGAGCGGGCGATCTGCAGCTCGGTGCAGAGTTCGGCGAGGGTGAGCATTCCTCGCCGCGTGGAGCCGGTGGCCATGGGTGGGTGTCTCCTTGCGGATCAGGCGATCGGTTGGGTCGGCCCCGTGCTTGGTGGCTGTGGGCCGGAAGACGAAGAAAGAAGAAACAAGCCGGGTTCTTTCTTCTTTCTTCGTCAGGTGGTGCGGCGGTAGCGGATGGATGGGCGGCCCCCGGTGGGGGTGGTGACCGTCTCGTATTGGCCGCTGGCGGTGAGGCTCGCCAGCAGTTCGTCGAGCGTCTGTTTGGGCACGTTGCGGGAGAACAGCGCCGAGATCTCCGAGCGGGTAAGGCCCACGTCGGCGGCCTGGTCCAGCGCACGGCGGATGCGGTCGATCTTCGGGTCTCGTAGCTGCTTGTCGAGGACGAAGACGGCGGAGGCGATCGAGTAGCGCACCAGCGCGGCGGAGGCTCGCAGATGGTCTGCCGTGACGAGGGGTCGGCCTGCGAGGGCCGCGTACAGAGCGGCGATGCGCAGGCAGTACGGCGCGGAGCGGCGGGTGAACTCAGTCCAGGCGTGATCCTCGTCGTCGGCGGCGGTGAACTCCTCGTACAGCTCGGTGGACCACAAGACGCGGGCGGCGTCGTCGAGCGTGATGCGTTGGACCTGCCGGGCGGCCTTCACGGCGTCGTGTAGCTTGCCGCTGAGGTCGGCCAGGACCTGTGGCTCCACGCCTTCCGGGATGGGCAGGCGCTTGGAGCGTTCGACGTAGACGGGCAGGAAGCGGTTGTAGGAGCCACCGGCCATGTCCGACTCCGCGAGCCGCATCCGGAACTCCTTGGGAGTGATGTGGCCGATGATCGCGACGTGCGGGTGTGAGGCGCGGTAGGCGGTACGCGTGAGCACGGCGAGGGTTCGTCCATCCCATGCTTGGCGGAGAATCGTGCCGAGCGTGGAGCCCTCCCGCTTGGCACGTGCCATCACGGTGGAGAACTCCGGCTCGGTGACGCACAGCCGCTTGTCCATGGTCCCGCCGACATCCTCCGGCGAGTCGGGATCACGGATGCGTTCGATGAGCCCTTCGCCGCTGGACAGGCCGGTGACGCAGATCTCGCCGTATCCGATCCCGGCGTTGTGGAGAAAGATCTCAGCGGTGTCGGTGGCCTGCCCCTTGCGGCCTGAGCCGGTCCTACCGAACAGCAGCGGCCAGATCAGCAACGGGTGCCGGGTGTTGCCGATCTGCACGAACGGGCCGGACCCGATGACCGCCCCGCAGGCGGCCAGCGCGGAGACCAGCACGCCCACGGGATCGGCCTCGGTGGACGGGTCGGCGGCCTTCACGATCTCGCCGGGCAGGCCGTGGAATATGGCCGGGTCGGCGGCTGGTGCGGGCGCCGGCAGCCCGATGGTCGGCTCTCCGGACAGATCACGGTGCAGGCGGTGAATGGTGGCATCGGCGGACAGTCGCTCCAGAATGGTGTCGGCATCGATGGACTTGGTCATGCACTCCCCCGGCGTGGCTGACGTGCTCCGGAGTTGAGCCCGGAGCGGATGGTGGCGGCGGCCTCTCGGGGGGACAGGCCGGTGGCGTTGGCTGCGGCGTGGAGCGCGTCCTCGGTGAGCCCGCGCGGCAGTAGTCCGGTCACCACGAGCTGCCCCAGGGCGAACGCTGCTGCGTTCAGCGTGTGGTTGCGGGTGCCTTCCGCGGCGTCGAGAACGTGTTGGATCTCGTTGCGGAGTGCGGCCAGCGCGTAGCCGGTCGAGTGCTCTCCGAGCGAGGTGAGCACCTCGTGGGCCGACGCGCGGATCGGCGCGCTCGCCGGAACGGGTGTCGCGAGCCGTACGGCCAGCCACTTGGGGAGCGGCGCCGGGTCGGGTGCGTGGATCACGTCGTACGTGCCTGTGCCGTCCGGGAGGTCCACGAAGCTGCCGGGCCCGACCACGTACCCGCCGCAGGCACGGGTGTCGATCAGCCATCCCAGACCGTTGCCCTTGTCGCCTGATGTGTTGCCGAGTGTCAGTCCCTCCGGCACGGCGAAGTACAGATGCGTCCCACCGCGCCGGGTGCGGACCTGGAACGTCTCGAAGGGCAGATCTTCCCCGGATTGCTCGCAGAGAGCGGCCAGCACATCGGCACCCTCGTGAACCCCGGGCAGGTCCCATGGTGGTGGGGCCTGATCGCCGTTCTTGGGCGTGTCGAGATCGACCACAACCAGGCGGGATGGACCGGTGGCGATGCCGATGTTGTACGGCGCGCGGCTCCAGAGCTGGTGGATGATCTCGGGGTCCGTGGTGTTGTGCTCCTTCCACTTCCAGCCTTTGAGCGGAACCTTGTCGCCTGGTGTGATCGGAAAGACGTGCCAGCCACGAGCTGCGGCGGCCAGCGCGAAGCTGAGCCTTTCGCGGGGTGTCATGATGGAGAGGCCTCCTTCATCGTCCTTACGGGTGGTGATGGGTTGGGGCGCAGGCCCCGGCGTCGTGCTTGGTGGCTGTGCGCCGGGGCCGTTCCGTGTCCTCACGCGACCTGCCGTGCCTCATGGTCAGTTCCTCCAAGGTGATCACTTGTCGTGGAACGGGCTGTTGGGGCGCGTGCCGTCGCGGTGGAGACGGCGGAGGTGGTTGAACAGGTGGCGGCCGATGCGCAGGCGTAGGCCGGTGCCGTCGCAGCGGCGGCAGTCACGGGAGCCGCGTCCGATCCGGTGGGCGATGCGCCGCTTGCCCTTGCACTTGCGGCAGCGCCCGAACGGGCTCACGTAGCAGGCCGACATGTAACAGAACGTGATGACGATCAGAATGGTGATCGCTGCGCTAGCAGCGAGAGTGCCGGGGTCCACAACTGCCTCCTGGGCCGTTTCCGGGTGTGGTCGAGGAAGGGCGCTAGCGCGCTAGCGCCCTGATCAGGGCCTATTTCCGGGTGCTAGCGGGGCTGCTAGCGCTAGCAGGGTCGGCCGCTAGCACTAGCAGCCCCGCGGCCGTTCAGTCGGAGCGCCTCAGGCGGTTACGTTCCGCGATGACGTCGGTGAGATCGTCGAGGCGAATCCCCCGCCTGGTGACGGCCTTGCCGTCGATGCGGCGGCCGATGGCGCCCACGGCCAAGCCGTACGGCTTGAGGGCGCTGGTGAGCTGTTCGGACTGCCACCCGGTGTAGACGTCAGGCCGTAGTTCGGCCAGCCGGGAGCACAGGGCCTCGTTCCAGGCGGCGTTCTCCCCTGCGGGCCAGATCTCGGCCAGGTCGGCCAGCACATCGAAGATGGGCGCGTCCTGGCGGGTCTGGCTGCCCTCCTCGGGCAGCGTGCCAGCCAGGCCGCGTAGCTCCATCGCGCGGGCCACGACCTTCTTGGCGTCGTCGGTGTTCACCTCGAAGGAGCGCCGGGCGGCGGGCTTGCCGATGCCGACGAGGATGCCCCATCCGGCGCCGGTCTTCGGCTCGAACACGGTGGCGCGGTAGCCGTTCTTGTACATCGAGGTGCCCAGGATCATGTCGTTGGCGACCTGGTCGGCCACACTCATGCAGTAGCGGGTGTTGACGTTGCGGGTGATGCCGGTGGGCAGACTGTCCTTGTCGGGGATCTGCGTGCCGATCAGCAGAATCACGCCCAGGGCGCGGCCCAGCTTGATGACCTTCTCGCATATCTCCCCGGCTTCCTTGCCGTAGGCGGAGTGCTCGAACAGTTCTTGGATCTCGTCGATGGCAACGATCAGCGGGTGCAGCCCTGATCCCTTGAGTGACGCCAGTTCGGGCGTGACCTTGTTCTCCGGGGCCTTGCCGAGCGCGGCGTAGTGGTCGATCTGCTTGGAGCGGCGCTCGCACTCCTTGTACAGCCACTTGATCATGGCCGCGCAGCGGGCGATCGTCTCGTCGTCGAAGCCGTTGCCGTACTCGGTGCAGACCGGCTCCAGCACCTTGAAGTCGCCCACGCCCTTGAGCTCGTAGACCCTGAGTTCGGCGCGTGGGTCGAGCGCGGCGGCCAGGACCGCGAGGCGGAGCGCGAAAGTCTTGCCGGAGCCGGGCTGTCCGCCCACGAGCCAGTTGCGGAACATCAGGTCGGCATTGACGGTCTCCATGCGGGGCGTGGTGGCGAACGGGAACGGCTTGAACACGTCCACCTTCCCGTCCCTCAGCAGCGGCCAGGCTGGCTGGCTCATCTGGCAGGCGGGCTGATAGCCGACCCACAGGGCGAGGCGTCCGGGGTGGCCGGTGCCCGGCTCGGGCCAGACCTGATCGAGCGGCAGGCGCATGGCTGAGGCGAGGCGTCCTCGGCGGGCGACCACGTCGGCGGCCTCCACACCGTAGGGCAGGTCCACGATGGCCAGGTGGCCGGGGCCGTCGCGGTGGATGTCCTGCGGGAAGCTGATCGCGTGCTGGTCCTTGGACACGGCCTGGTTGATCCCCGCGATACCGCAGGACAGCAGGGCCCGCCGTACCAGCTCAGCGGTGAGCTTGCGGTAGCGCGGCCCCTCCGACACGCGGTCGGTGATCGGCGCGTCGGCCGGTCGACCAGCGCGGGCCAGCAACGGGACGGCGGACACGAGCACCGCGAGGCGAACCCAGCCGGGCACCTCGGCCACCAGGAAGACGAGCAGGGCGACGAGGGCCGCGATGCTCCCGACCGCAAGAACCGTCCACCGCCAGCGGGACTGGCGCTGCCGCTGCTTGTCCAGCTTGAGCCACATGTCGGCGTCGTTGCGATCGGCGGCGTACTGGCGAAGCGCCCAGTTGCCCTCCTCCGCCGTCGCCCAGTGCAAGGTCCGGCCGATGGTGGCGAAGCAGCCAGGCAGGGCGTACCACAGCGTCTTGGCCAGATATTTCGGAGAGCGCACCGCGTGGTAGCCGATCACGTATCCGGCGTCCTTCGCCTGCCAGACGAGCATGGCCTTGATGGACTGCCAGGTGTGCAGCCAGACCGGGATGATCGGCGCGCGGCGCTGCGCGGTCCGCGCGGCGTACGGCGCAGCCTCCTCATCCGGCGGGTCCACCGGAGCGCCGACCGTCCCTTCTTCGACCGCGATCGTCTCGCGGTCGAAGAACTCGTCCTCGTCGCGGTCGGTGTCCTCCGCGGGCTCCTCGGCCTGGTGGGTGCGGCGGCGGGAGTCGAGGGGCAGGATCTCGGCCCCGCCATCCGTGGCTTCGGGCCAGGTGAAGCCGTTCAGTTCGCGCCCGGGGACCGGGCGGTCGGGCTCGTGCGGGTTGTGAGTCATGATGTGTGCACCTCGTGTTCCTTGACGGTCGCGGGGTTGCGGGGCGCGGCCACTGTTCTTGGCGGAGTGGGGGCCGCGCCCTGCGTGTTGGTCGGGGACGACATGCGGTCGGACCGCGTCTCGTCCGGGTCGTGGTCGGCGGTCGGACCGTGCGGTCCGCCCTCCTCAGTTGCGGCGGTCGGCGCTTCGGCCCGCAGGCGGGCCAGCAGTGTTCCCGCGCGGTCGGTGGAGATCGACTGACCGGTCTGCCGGACGGCGTCGCGGAGCCGGTCACGGGTGAGCGGGATGCCGTGCGCTTCGTGGTCGGCGGCGATCTGCCAGCCGATCGGCATGAGATCGTCCACGTCGGCGGGAACCGTACGGCGGGTCCGTCTTGTCGTGCGCGCCGGGGCCGGCGGCAGCACGGGCCGTTTGGTGGTGGGCGGGATCTGTACCGCTCGCGCCGCGCCCTCGGGTGCGAGTTCGCCGAGCCGGTACAAGGCGCGCTCGCGGCGCGTGGCCTTGAACCGCCACAGCCTGCCGTACCGATCCTGAAGGTCGGTGCGGGCCAGGATGCGGTCACGCTCGCGCCTGAGCGCACTCGGGTAGGACCGGATCTCCCACAGCACCATGCGACGCCACAGAAAGAAGGTGGAAGGGAAGGCCAGCAGCCATCGGGACAGGCGGATGGTTTCCATGTGGTCGGGCTTGGCCAGATCGGCGCGCTTGCGGAGCGCGTACGCACCGACCTCCACGGCCACCACCCACAGCAGCGGGAGTGTGGCGTGAGCGACCATCCCGAACAGGGTGTCCTCGCTGGCCACGTTCAGGTAGACCGTCGCACCGGTCAGCGACCACGGGACCAACCGGATGGGGCGCAGCCGCATGCCGAGCCTGGCCAGGACGATGTCCAGCGCAGAGAAGGCGGCGATGCCCAGGTCGACGCCGAGCGGCACCATCCAGGCCATCGCGCCGAAGGACGGAGCGGCAGCCTCGGCCACGGTGGCGAAGCTGATGACGAACCCCAGCAGGCCCAGGGCCGCCACCGCGGCGGTGGTGACCGAGACCGCGGTGTGCTCGCCCTCGGTCAGCGGGCGCGGGCCATAGGTTTCGGCGGTCATCGGCCCCACCGCCTGCGGCAGCGCGGGCATCCGGGCCGGTCGCAACGGTTGCCCGGATGGTTGGACCAGATGCGGAGCATCTGGTCGGGCGATCCTCCTACGCGGACGAACAGGCGTACGGCCTGGCGCAGGCTGAGTCGGTCCTGAGCCATGCGGACCAGCTCGCTGGCGATGCCTCCTGCGCAGAAGGCCAAGAAGTAGGTCAGGGCGGTGATCACGCGTTCCTCCTCTGAGACGTGTTGACAGGTCGGGGCGCAGGCCCCGGCGTCGTGCTTGGTGGCTGTGCGCCGGGAACCGCGATAGGGATGGGATTCATCGGTCCTCCCTTCAGAAGCCGGACTGCGAGCGGACGAGGATGCGGCAGACCCGGCATCCGGACAGGCAGCGGGTGCCGTGCGAGGCGCAGATCTCGACCTGGCGGGCCGCGCCGCAGCGACAGCCGAAGGCGTCGCGCGACCGGTTGCCGCAGTCGGAGCACTGGAATCGGGCCATCAGGCGGCCACCTGCAGCGCGCGGATCTCCTCGGTTGTCAGCCCAGCCCAGACGCCCACGTCGGGGCGGACGGCCAGGGCGTAGGCCAGGCACGCGGCGCAGACCGGGCAACTCGCGCACACCTTCTTGGCCTGCGCCTCGCGCGCCTGCCGTACCTCCGCGGGCGCCGGCTCGAACAGGTCAGGGCCGGTGAAGAGTTCGGCGTCGGTGGTCTCACACGCAGGGTGCGCGTTGATCACCTCGTCGCGGAGGTCGGACAGTTCCTCGTCGCCCATCAGGGCCTGAACCAGCTTCCTCATCGCCGGACCCCCAGTGCGGCGAGAGCCTCGGCGACAGCGAGCCGGTGACAGGAACTGCAGATGGGCGGGACCGGCGCCTCGCAGTCCGGCGCGGACTCCTCGATTCCTTCGCAGATGGCGCAGACCCACTGCACGTCCACGAACGGGTTCACGCAGGTCCAGGTGACGCCTGGACCGGACTGGTTGAAGTTGGACAGCTTGGACCCGTGGGTCATGATGAGGACACCTCTCGTATGGGGTGCCGGGGCGCGGATCAGGTTTGGCGACATGGCCGCGCCCCGGCTTGTTCTGTATGGCGGTTCAGCCGAGACCGTTCGTGAACGTGGTCAGGGCTTGAGCGATCGTCTGGATGCCTTCCACGGCGTGATTGACCGCTGTGGCGGCCTTCTGCGGTTGGGTGATGACGAAGAAGGCCGCGAGGATCATCAGCACCGTGGGCAGGAATCGGCGGGGTCGGAGAACAGGCATCGGTGGTGATCCCTTCTGGTCGTTGTCGGGCCTGTCCTCCTGCCACTGTCAGGCCCTCTCGCGAAGACCTGTCCTGTACAGGTATAGAACAGGCTTGGCGGTCCGTCAAGACTTCCTTCCGGCCCGCCGTGTTCGTGGCACCAGAAAACCGCGCAGGCCAGGAGGTGTGGCAGCGTTCAAATGGCGGTGCAATTCAGCAAAGGGGGGTGCACTGAGCCTCAGAGGGGGTGCACACTGACGGCGACAATGTGATCACTTAGAGTCGCAAGGCCCTCGCGTGCGGGAGAGTCATGACGGTCAGAGAGCCGAATCACCAGCTCGCGGCGGTGATGTCGAGAGCCGACATCTCCAACAAGGGGCTCGCGCGGCGGGTGCAGGACGTGGCCGCGCGGTATGGGGCCGACATTCGCTGTGATCACGTGTCGGTGAGGCGCTGGCTGGATGGAATGCACCCCCGCGGCGTGACCCCGCACTTCATCGCCGAGGCCCTCAGCCGCAAGCTCGGACAGCGAGTGGGCGTCCGGGACATCGGCATGATGTACGCCGAAGCCACACCGCTTACGGGATCTTCTCGGGAGCAGGCCCAGGCGGATTGTCTCGCCGGTGACGTGACCGTCCTGGTCTCTGGCGATCTGTCAGCCAATCCTCAAGTGATCGAGAGCGAGGTGTCCTCGGACGCCTGGAACGACTCCATGGTCACGTGGCTGATCAATCCCGTTCCTTCGCCACGGCCACCGGCGGACGGCGGCCTCATCACGGCGTCCAGCGTCGAGGCGGTGCGGGAGACGACGGCGATGTTCGCCAAGCTGGACTACCGCTTCGGCGGCGGACACGCCCGCTCCACGGTGGTCCAGTACATCGCCATGGAGGTCGAGCCGCTTCTCAAGCGGGTCTCACCGGAGACCCCGCTCGGCAAGGAGTTCCTGTCCGAGACCGCCGCCATGCTTCGGCTCGCCGCATGGATGGCCTACGACACCGGACGGCACGGCCTGGCGCAGCGGTACATGAGCAAGGCGCTCACGCTGGCACGCGAGGCGGACAACCGGATGCTCGGGGGCCGCATCCTCGCGGGCATGAGCCATCAGGCCAACTATCTCGGCCACTACGGCACGGCCGTCAACCTCGCACGCGCCGCGCACATGGGCGCCGACGGTGCGACCACGCCCACGGCGAGGGCGTTGTTCCACGCGATGGAGGCGCGGGCGCTTGCTTCTCAAGGGGACGAGACGGGGTGCAGTCAGGCGCTCGGGGAAGCGGAGCGATGGTTCGAGCGACGCTCCCCTGCCGACGATCCGGTCTGGCTGAAGTACTTCGACGAGGCGGAGCTGGCCGCTGAGTTCGCCCACTGCTTCCGTGATCTCGGCCACCACCATCGGGCTCGTGAGCGGGTGTTGGAGAGCGTCGAGCTGTCGGAAAGCCTTTACGTGCGCAGCCTGTCCTTCGTGCGCACCATCCTTGCCACGAGTCACGTGGCGGAGGGGGACCTTGAGCAGGGCATCGCGGTCGCGCGTGAGGTCGTGGCGACGGTGGCCGATCTGCGCTCGGCACGCACCCGCCGCTATGTCCGCGAGTTCATGAGCCAGCTCGCGCCGTACGGGAACGATCCACTGGTCCGTGACTTCCAGACCTTTGCCGAGACCCGGCTCACGCAAGCACGCTGGGAAGCGAAGTAGCCCCTCAGAAGGCTCGCCAGACGCGCGGTAGATGGTCATGCCTGAGTGAGGCCATGCGCCGGTCGAACTCGGCGCGGATGTCCGGGCTGTGGTCCACGTTCTGCATGAGCCACGTGGTCATGGTCATTTCCCGGATACGGCGCAGCGTGTGGAAGCCGGGCCATTCGGTGACGTCGAAGCCGTAGGCGTCCACGGCCTTGGCGTACTCGTCGTCTCCCACCCATTGGAAGCCCTTGAAGGGAATCCCCACGCCCGTGCTGAGGTCCCACTCGCGGGGGCCGAACGCGAACACCTCGAAGTCCAGGACGATCACACGTCCGTCCACCCGGCGGAGGAGGTTGCCCTTGTGGGCGTCGCCGTGGATGTGCCCAGGCGGCAGGGCGAAGTTGAGCGCGTTGTACTCCGCGTAGAGGTCCTTGAGTCGCTGGCGAAGGAAGGCCAGATCCTTCTCCGAGACGCTCGCCGCGCCGTCCAACCGGCTCTCGACACGGCCCAGTGGGTCGAAGAGCGGCAAGACCAGTTCCACCGGCTTGGGCAAGCTGTGCAGCTCTCTGAGCATCACAGCCAGGTCCAGGAAGCCGGTCGGCGGGTCGCCACTGTCCACGTGCAGCCAGAACGTCACCACGCGTCCCTCATGGACGATCGCTTGGGGACATTCCGGCAGGAGTCGCACGCTCGGGAAGTCGGCAGCCTCCAGCCAGCGGGCTACCGCGATCTCCTTGCGCACGTCGGAAAGGAGATCCACGCTTCGAGCGATCCTCACGACCACCGGGGCCGACGCGAGACGGTACAGCGCGTTCTCGCCCAGCCGCATGGGCCGGGCGTCGCGGCTGTCCAGCCCGGCGTGTTCGCAGGCCGCGATGAGCGCTTCGTGGGCGTCCTGCTGAGAGAAACCCCGTGCGGCGTGAGTCTCGGTCATGAATCAGCCCTCGCTGTTCGTGTCGGGAGGTGGACCGGTGGCCACGAAGCGGCCCTTGCTCGGGATGACGACGATCAGGCCCTCTTGCTGAAGCAGTTCCAGGGCCTTGCGTACCGTGATGCGTGCCGTACCGAACCTCTCGGCGAGGACAGGTTCCCCAGGCAGGCGTGCGTCCTTCGGAAACTCGCCGCCCGCGATGGCGGCGCGGAGCTGGTCGGCGACGCCCTCGTACAGGGTGGTCGGCTTCACGCCTTCAGGGGCCGGCTGGCCCTGCACCCTGCGCCCACGTCCGGCGTGGCTGACCACCAGGCCCTCGCTCTCCAACTCCGCGAGGGCCTGCCGTACGGTCCCGCGGGCGACGCCGTACGCCTCCATCAGCGCCGCTTCGGACGGGATCATCGCGCCTGGCGGATACTCCCCGGATGCGATCCGCTGGCGGAGATCGCTCGCCAACGTGGCGTAGGCGGGCTGTGATTTGCCGTGAGTCATGGGGCTCCCTTGCCGAGCGACATCGAACTCAAGGCTAGAGCGACCACGCCTCCACCCGAATGCGCGCAGCGCGCGAGTTAACAGCATCAGCACGCCTCCCCGGTGAGGATCAGCGTCCACATCTGGCCAGCCACCCTGTGCCGCCACGGACCCGCGTACGCCACCTTGGCGGGCGTCGTCTGATGCGTCCTGCGGATGATGTACAGCCCACTGCACCGCAGCAGCTCATAGACGATCACTCGGCACGAACACGTGTACTCGACCACCCTGATCCGCGGCGGCGCCTCCCCATCCCACTTCAGATGGATGTCGCAGGCAGCGGTACGGCCTGGCGGGTGCGGGGCGAGACGCGGGCAGGGCAAGGGGTCCACCTCGGTGAAGTCGGCCCGAGGCGCGGCTCCGGTCTTTCGACCGGCCCGTCTCCTCGGACCGCTTCCCGCACCCGGCGTGCCCCTCTCAAGGCACCGGG
>NZ_JBHZBH010000018.1:0-166868 GCF_042754765.1 Nonomuraea sp. NPDC059194
CGACCTCGCCCGTGGACGTGGCCAGCAATTCCTCCTCCTGCGCATCCAGCGACGATTCCTGCCCGGACGAGCCCGAGACGCGCACATACAGAACCTCCCGCCGGGGGCGGAAGGTCGCCGAGTCGCTGCCGCGCTTCATGTTCTCCACATCGACTGAGGAGAACCGGCGCTCACGGCCGACCCAGGAGAACGGAATCTTGCCGTCGATAGCCCACTGGCGAAGCGTCATCGGATGGATGCCCAGGCGCTTGGCGGCCTTGGAGATCCGCAGCAACTCCACACACCAACTATACATGCATAACACTAGGGATGACTAAGGAAGTCAATGAGCCTGGTGGTCACCGCGCCCTGATCCTCATGGGCGTGAGCCTGTGGCAGGGCGCTCGCGGTGATCGTGGCGGGCAACCTGTTCTGGGGGCCGGTCGGCCTGCTCGCCGTCTCGGGCCCGGCCTCGGGCACGCCGAGCGAGGTGAACCGGCGGCGTCAACTGGGCGGGCGCCCTGGCGCTCACGACGGGCACCGCCGCGGCCGCCCTCTGCGTGAACACGCTGTACACGGGCCCGATCGCGCAGGCCCTCGGCGGGATGGACCTCGCGCTGCCGGTCGGCATCGTCACCGCGTCGGCCGGCTACACGCTCCTGACCCGTCGCTCCCGCGACGGCCACTCCCTCGGTACGGCGGTGCCCGCATCTCGACGTCCCCGACGTACGATCGACGGCGCCTGCTCACGGCACGCATCCTCGGACGCCCGGCCCGGAACGGCCCCGGCGACCTCGCCGGCCTGCTCACCGCCCACCGCGACGACGGGCCAAAGTGTGTCGGCCGCTCCGCGCCGTGGCCGCCGTGCACAGCGACCGTCACCTCGGTACGATCCGTCGGGATGAAAGCGTTATTCTCCCCGTTCCTGCTGCCACGGGACGCTCTTGCCCTGGCTGCGCGTTTCTTCTTCCCGCTCGCGTTGTTCTACACGCTGGGCCGGATCGCGCACGACCTGATCCTGGTGGCCGCCGTCTATGTCGGCGATGTGGAAGCTCCGCGCAAGTTCTTGGGCTTCGCCGTCATGAGCATGGCGGTGCTCGCGACGCTGGCCGCCTATGTCGCGATGCTGCGCACGTTGCGGATCTCCCCTGCGCGGACTACCGCGCCCGACGGGCAGTCAGGCCGCCTGGCAACCCTCATCGGTCACACGCTGCTGCCGTTCCTGGCTCTCTACGGCGCCTGGGGCTTGTTCGCCGACGACGTCCGCCAGTACAGCATCTTGGCGCAGGAGCTGTTCGGCGTGCAGGAGATCGACAACCTGACCTTCGATCCGCTTCTGACGACCTCCCTGATGGCCGCCGGCGCGTTCGCGATCCGGGTAGTGATCGAGAAGGCATACCAACGGCACCTGAAGGCTTGGCTCGGCCTGCTCGCGATTGGCATGGAGTCGATGTGGATGTTCTTCGCGGTGATCAGCATCGAGCACTTCATCGGCGAACGGGTGGACTGGCTGACTTCCAGAGCCGCTTGGGCCGGCGCGAGCGACGCGGTCGGGACGGTGCTCGGTCCGGTCGGGGACGCTGTCGCCGTGGTCGTGCCGGACGTAGGCGACGCCCTGGTGCTCCCGCTGGTGTGGGTGACGATCGCGGCCGTGGTCTACGGGCGGGACATGGGCCAGGGGGAGGCGCTCATCCAGGGCACCCGCGTGCAGGCGAGGGCGGGCCGCATCCGCGCGGCCGCGCCGGACCCGGTGCGCAGAGCGGCGGAGTTCGTCTCGCGCGACGTCCGGGACAAGTACACGCCGATGCTGAACGGATTGCGCATGCTCCTGAGCGCCGGCCCGGTCTTCTTTCTGGTCTTCTGCCTGTGTTACCTGCTGCTGGGCGTCGGCAGAGACTGGGCTTTCATCGGCGTGACGAACCTGGTCGGCCCACACGAAAGCAACTGGTGGACGTTGTGGCACGGGCCGATCAGATTCGGGGTGACCGCGGTCTACGAGGTGCTGCGGATCAGTCTGCTCGCGGCGGCTCTGCAGATGGTGCTGCGGGGGGCGTCAGCCGTAGGAAGTCCACATCCCGCTGATCAAGGCGCACTTCGACGCGCAGCGAGCTGAGCGCGTCGGCGGGAACGGCGAAGGAGGCCTGCCACCTCACCTCGGTGCCGGGGCGCACCAGGATCGGCTTGTAGGTCTTGTCGTCGATCTCGGTGCAGAGGGTGGAGACGCCTTTCACGCCTTTCACCTTGGTGCTCGAGGTCCACAGCCGGTCTCTCGGATCGCGCACGGCCGCCGCGCAGCCCTTGGCCAGGGCCTTGCTGGCCTGCTCGTCGGGCGGTTCGACGCCGATGACGGCCGTGACGCCCTTGGTGCCTTTCGGCAGGTCCTGGTCGGCGGCGGGCGTCATGCTGATCAGGCGCCAGGTGGAGCCCGCGAAGGTGGCCGAGGCGCCGGCTGCCACCTCAATCGGCTCACCTCCCGCGCGCAGCGCGTATTGCTCCAGCTTCGGCAGCACCTGGATCGCCACCACTACGGCCACCGCGGCGGCGAGGGCGGGGCCGTACCACAGCTGCCGCGCGCGCCTGCGGGCACCCGCCGGTCTGGTCACGGGATCTGGCTGGGCGGGCTCGTTCGTCTCATGCTGTCCCTGGACGAGCTCACTCACGTGCCCTCCTTGGCGATCGTGATCGTCTGAGCGGTGATTCCAGTGAGCCCGAGCTCGATCTCCGCGGCCGGGCCCAGCGCGCCGTTGAGCCGGTGGAAACTGGCATATCTGGCGCCGGTGATCCACAGCACGGCGCCCTTGACGGCTTCCGGGGGCAGTTCGAAGGCGATCCAGCCGGCCGCGGGGATGCCCGCCTCCAGGTTGACCGAGTCGAATCCCTGGAAACGATCGGTGGCGGCATACAGGCTGCCATTGGCGGCACGCAGCGTGACATCGCCGAGCCTGACCTGTTGGTTCGTCGCTGTGGCGGTCAGTTCGACCACGACCCAGACGCCCTTGGTGCTCTTGCGCTCGACGATGTCGAGGAAGCCCTTCAGCCGCAGCTCACGAGCGGCGTCCACCTGGTCGACGCGGATGGAGTACGGCAGCGTGCGCACCTCCTGCCCTACCGTCCCGGTGGAGGCTATGGGCCGGTACATGCGGTCGCCGTTCGGTTGCAGCCGCTGGACGGCGCCGATGGCGACGAGCAGGAGGGCCGCGGCCGCGATCGTGAGCGCCCTTCTCATGCTCGCTCCAGCGGGGTCTCGAGGATCGCCATCGGGTTCTCGTCGTCGGTGTACCAGAGCGAGGTGCCCGAGTAGTAGCCCAGCAGAGACCAGCTCGGCTTGTAGTCCTCATCATGGATGGCGACGGTCAGCCGCTTGGGGACCGCGGCGCCCTCCGGCACCGTCCAGGCTAAGCGCACGTTCTCCGGCAGGCCGGGATTGAGCAGGGTGCCGCGGTTGTCGCCGTCCCGGAGGATCAGCCGCTCCTTGAGATCCATCACCATGTCGACGGCCTTGCCGTCGACCCGCACGCGCAGATCCTTGGCCATGAGTTCGGTGACATCGGCGGGCATCGCGCTGACATTGGTGACGACCAGATCGAGCACCACGTATCTCCCCTTCTGGGGAGCGCCGAAGGGCGACGGATTCGGATCCTCGGTGGTGTAGACGGCTTTGCGCGGGACCAACTGGAAGCGGTTGCCCTTCACCTTCTGGCCGACGGCGATCTGAGGGGGCGTGTTCTTCCTGGATTCCTCGAGCCCGCCGAGCGGCCAGGCAATGGCCACGGGCAGGAGGATCGCCGCCCCGATGGCGGCGAACCAGACCCGCGCGCGCCCGCGTGGAGCTGTTTCTTCGATGGAGGACGACACCCGGGCGATCGTAGCGGAGTAATAGCGGGTAAAGCCGACCAGTTTCGACGGCACCGAGCTTCGCGTAACTCGCGCAGGGACAGCCAGATCCTTCGGGCAGCACTCGCGTGGTCCTCGGCCAGGTCGACCTCCGGCGCGCCGGCCAGCCACCCGAGAATCGCTTTGGCTCACGCAGCGGAAAGGTTGAACGAGCCGGGGCACCCCCAGGCCCCTGTGACGCTGCGTCATGTGTTGTACTCAGATGACCCCCGCCTTCGGTGAGATCCGTTCCGCATGGGTTGGAGGCAGGTATGTCCATGAGTCGTGGACCGATGTGTCAGGTCGTCCCCCACTATGACGGGCTGATCATCACCGGGTGGGAGCCGGAGCGATACGTGCCCGCCGCCGCGGCCACGACGCTGACCCGGGGGCTCGTCCAGGCCTCGGTGATGGTGATCTGCGAGGTCCACGACTGGTGCGGCCGGGTGCCCGTCGACTCCGACTACCGGCCGCCCGGATACGAACCCTGGCCGCTGTAGCTTCGCGGCGTCCGGCCGGGCGGGCGCGGGTCAGGCAGGGGCGTTCCCGCCCGCGCCGAAGCGGGTCGCGTGATCCCAGATGTGGGTGCAACCGGGACACTGGAGGTGCAGCCGGTTTCCGGAGACGCCGAGCAGGTAGCGCCAGTGCGCCCCGCAGTTACGGCCGCCACCGCACTCTCCGCAGCCCTTGTCGTCGAAGCAGCCGGGGCACGACACCCAGGCTCTGCGGCCCAGATCGGCGTGGGGATCAATCGGCAGCACGGCTCGACTCCCTTCGCGGGAGGACCTGGGCGGCCACGAGCATGTCGTAGATCTCCTGCTGCCGCTCGTCGAGGCCGGAGTAGAGGAGGTCGTAGGCCTCCTGCTCCCCTCTCATCACCTCCAGGGGATCCCAGCCCGCTCCGAGGGCCGCCATGACCGCGGCCCGGCGGCGAGTCTCATCCAGGGTGAGGTCGATCTCGAAAACGCTGCTGCTGTCCTGGCTCATGGGGGCGTCTTTCCGGTGGGACGGCGACCGCGACATCGGTCGATGAAACCACCTCCCGGGGAAGGAGGCTTGGCGTCCTATATACCTTATGTCCGATTTTATGGCTAATTCATGGTGCTTAGTGGGGCAGGGGGAGAAACACTCATGGCAGCGGGTACGCGGGGCCAAAGCTCCAGGTCAGTCGGGGTAACGTCCCATATGTAGGAGCCTGAGATGAGGTGGTGGCTTTGGCGGGACGGTTCCCACACTCCGACGCTGCCGACGCCTCAGACGAGGGACGAGACGGCAGGGACGACTGGGACGCGCTGGCCAAGAGCCTGACCGAGCTGCTGGAGGAGATCGGCGCCCACACCGGCGCGGTCTACCGCCTGGACCCCGAGGGCCAGGTGCTGGAACTGGTCGTGATGGAGGGGCTGCCGAGAGAGTTCGCCCAGCCGTGGGAGCGGGTGAGCCTGACCGCCTCGGTCCCGGTCGCCGATGCGGTGCGGGACCGGCGGCTGGTGTGGGTGGGCGACGAAGAGGACATGGTGCGCCGCTACCCGGCGATCGCCCTCGCCCTGCCGTACGAGTTCTCGCTGGCCGCGCTCCCGCTGTCCGACCACGGCGCGATGTTCATCGTCTGGTCGGGCACCTATCCGCCGCCTCCGGTCGAGACCCGCGACCGCCTCGTGGCGGCCGCTGCCGTACTGGCGGACAAGCTGGAGGCGGTCGCTCCCACGGGATGGCAGGACGGGCGCGGACGCCCCGCGGCGCCGCGCGCCGATCCGGCGGCGGTGCTCGGGGAGATGGTGGCGCGCCTGCCCGAGGGGATGTGCACGCTGGACATCCGCGGCCGCCTCACCTACATCAGCCCGAGGGGAGCCGCGCTGCTCGGCGAGTCGCCGATGCGGCTGATCGGCGCCCAGCCCTGGACCGTGTTGCCGTGGCTGGACGACCCGTTGTACGAGGACCGCTACCGCAGAGCGATGATCAGCCAGCAGCCGACCTCGTTCGTGGCGCTGTGCCCGCCGGAGCGGTGGCTGGCCTTCGACCTGTATCCCTCGATCACCGGCATCACCGTGCGCATCAGCCCCGCTCCGGTGGAGTCGAAGGCGGCCGCGCCCTCGACGGTGCCGATCGACGTGGCGCTGCCCACCAGGGCGGGGGCCATCTACCACGTCCTCCATCTGGCGAGCACGCTGACGCAGGCCGCCAGCGTACAGGATGTGGTGGATCTGGTCGCCGACCAGATCATGCCCGCGTTCGGCGCCCAGGCCGTGGCGCTGATGACGGCCGAGGAGGGGCGCCTGCGCGTCGCCGGTCATCGGGGCTTCCCGCCCCACATCATCGAGCAGTACGGCCAGCTGTCGCTGACCGCGCCGACGCCGAGCATCCGCGCGATGGTCACCGGCGTGCCGAACTTCTTCGAGTCGCACGAGGAGCTGTACCAGATCTACCCGTCGGCCGTCGCGCCGGACGACGGCATGGCCGCCTGGGCGCTGCTGCCGCTGATCGCCTCCGGCCGTCCCGTCGGCACCTGCGTGCTCGCCTTCTGCGAACCCCACCGCTTCAGCGTCGAGGAGCGGGCCGTCCTCACCTCGTTGGGCGGCCTGATCGCGCAGGCGATGGAACGCGCGCGGCTGTACGACGCCAAGGCGGAACTCGCTCGCGGCCTGCAGCAGGGCCTGCTCCCCCACGCTCTTCCCCGCCTGCCGGGACTGGCCGCCGCGGCGCGCTACCTGCCCGGCACCGAAGGCATGGACATCGGGGGCGACTTCTACGACCTCATCCGCCTGCGTGACGACACCGCCGCGGCCATCATCGGCGACGTCCAAGGGCACAATGTCACCGCCGCCGCCCTCATGGGGCAGATCCGCACCGCCGTACGCGCCTATGCCGCGGCCGGCGCCGATCCCGGCGAGGTGCTGACGCGCACCAACCAGATGCTGACCGACCTCGATCCGGATCTGTTCGCCAGCTGTGTCTACGTCCATCTCGACCTCGGACGCCGGGTGGCGCGCCTTGCCAGGGCCGGTCACCCCGAGCCGCTCCTGCGGCATCCCGACGGCCGCGTCGAGATCGTCCATGTCCCAGGGGGGATCCTGCTGGGCATCGATCCCGAGGCGGACTTCCCGTGCACGCAGATCCCGCTGGAGGTCGGCGGCCTCCTGGCGCTCTACACCGACGGTCTGATCGAGGTGCCGGGGACCGACCTCGACGACGGCCTGACCGCTCTTGGCGCCAGGCTGGCGCACGCCGCCGACGAGCACCTGGACGAGCTGGCCGAACGCCTGATCAGGAACGCCCAGGGCGCCAACCGCCGCAGCGACGACGTCGCCCTGCTCCTGCTGCGCCTGACAGCCGAGCCGCCCGCGTAGGGGGCGCTCACGCCTCGGGGGTCAGGCTGCCGTTGCCGATCCCGGCGAACCCTTCCCTGACCAGGGCCGAACCCAGCACGGCCACCTGGCCGACCGCCGTCTCCAGCGCCTCGAGCTGCTGGAACGTCGCACCCAGCCTGCGCTGCTCCGCCATGGGCAGCCTGGGGATCTCCACCCGCCTGATGTCGGAACGCGAGGTCCCCGTGCCCGCCTGCAGTCCGGCCACCCTGAGGAAGCCGGCCAGGCAGCGCGGGTCGAGCCGCGAAGGGTCGGCGCGGAACACGTGCAGGCCACTGCCCAGTACGGCACCGCCCTCCTTGACGACTTGGGCGACGAACGCACGTCCACCGGCGGGAACCACCACGTCGTCAGGTTCGAGAAGGACCATCTCCATGCCCATGGACGTGCGCCCGCTGGGACCCCTGCCCGCGAGCACGTCCTCGACGGTGAGCATGGGCAGCCTGCCTTCGGCCGCCTGGTGCCGGGGGGCCTGGTAGAGAGTGACGGCGCCCGCCCTGATCTGCTCGGCGATCGTGGCCATGGGCAGCTCGCCGGTGGGTGCGGCGACGATTCGCAGCGCCTCCAGGGCCGCGCGGGCCGCGGACACGGCGGCCGCGAGGGCGTCGAGGCCGGCGGAGAAGCCCTCGGCGTCGGCGCGGCCGCTCGCGAGATGGCGAGCGGGAGTGAGGTCGACCTCTTCGTCCAGCAGGTCGATCAGCGGGACCGCTCCCTCTGACTCCGGCGAGAAGCCCCGCCACAGGGCCAGGACGGTCTCCTTGATCCGCTCCGCTGCCTCGGCCATGAGGACGTGGGTGGGGATCGGGTCGTCGGGCATCGGCTTGCGCAGGATCCACAGGTGTGGTGTGCCGAGCGCCTGGGGGGCGGTGCCGGTGGGAAGAGCCACGACGGCGCGCAGTGTGCCCGTGCGCAGGAGCTGCGCACGGATGCGGCGGCCCGAGCGGCGGTCGGCCGCGGCCGACGGCATCAGGACGACCATGTGGCCGCCGGGTTTGAGATGGAACAGGCCATGCTGTACCCATGGCAGCTCCGGCTCGCCGCGCGGCGGCAGGCCGTACTGCCAGCGCATGTCCCCGGCCAGCTCCTCGTATCCCCATGAGCGCTCGCCGAAGGGCGGGTTGCACAGGACGGCGTCGGCCTGCAGGGAGCCGAAGGCGTCGGCGCGCAGGGAGTCGCCGACTCTGATCACGGCCTCGTGACCGTGCAGCAGCAGCCTGGCGGCCGCGATTCTGGCCGCGTTCTCGTCGCGGTCCTGGCCGTAGAGCATGGCCGCCCCCGGGGCGGCCGCCAGCAGCAACGCGCCGAGACCGCAGGTCGGGTCGAAGACGGTCTCGCTCTCGGGGCCGGCCAGCGCGGCCAGCAGCTCTGCGGCCTCCGCGGACATCGCGGCCACGCGCCGTGTGTGCGCGTCGAGGTAACGGTCGCAGAGGAAGTCGAAGATGGCCGCGGCCCCCCGTTCGGCGGCCAGTTCGGCGATCCCCGCCAGCAGCGTGGTCGGGAACGTCATGGTCTCGCCTTCGGGCATCCCCTCGGGGGTGAAGTCGGCGGAGGAGACCTCCGCCGATCGGGCGAGCTTCTTCCACGCGGCCGGATTCCTGTCCAGGAGCAGCAGGAACGCCCCCACATGTCCGACGACCGCCGACAGGTGGAGGTCCTCCACCCCGGCCCGCAACTGCTGCCAGATCCGCTCGTCGAGCGGTACCTCGGCCAGCTTTCCCTGACGGCGTAGCCAGTCCTCCACCTCGGCCAGCGAGAACAGGGGACTGCTCGACGTGCCGCCGACGGGAGCGGGGAAGTCCTCGAATCTGCGGCGCCAGTTGCTGACGGCGGCCCGCCCCACCCCCGCGAGTCGGGCGATGTCGGCCGCTGCGACGGTGGCGCTGTCGTTCATGAGTACCCCAAGTTACCGAGGACCGCCGCGTAGTCGGAGCGATCCAGCGGATCCATGGCCACCTGCCTGTGATCGACGTCAGAGACGGACAGTATATGTGTGAATGGAGTTTACGGAAGAGCTCTTCGGTGATCTTCCTAAAGTGGCTCAAATGGGGTCAATATGGCGGCAAACGGAAGTGTTCTTGTGTATCCGATACACGTATGCTCTACTGTCACACCCAGAGCAAGCGCTTCGATGACTTCCCCCACCATCAGGAGACCGCTGTGTCCACTTCCCCGACGCATGCAACGCTCCACGACCAGATTCGCGCCAGGCTCGCGGCCTCCGACCTCAACGCCGAGGCCGGACAGCTGATCCTGGCCGCCCTCGGCGAGCCACCCCGCCCACTCTCATCCGCGCCGAGCGGCATCTACCTGGGGGCGATAGGTGTCAGCGGGTTCCGTGGCATCGGCCGCTCGGCCCGTCTGCCGCTCACCCCGGCCAACGGGCTGACCATCGTCACCGGCCGCAACGGCTCGGGAAAGTCGAGTTTCGCCGAGGCCGTCGAGATGGCCCTGACCGGTGAGAACTCCCGTTGGAAGGACAAGTCCCAGATCTGGACGAGCAGCTTCGCCAACCTTCACACCGGCACCCCACCGGAGATCGAGGTCGAGCTGGCGATCTCCGGTGACGGCGGGCCGAGCCTGGTCCACCGCTGCTGGACGGGGCCGAAGGTGACCGACTCCGCCGCCACCGTCACCCGCCCCGGTCATGGGCCCGCCCCGCTGTCCGAGTTGGGCCTCGACCAAGCCCTAGCCGACTACCGCCCCTTTCTGCCCTACGCCGAGCTGGGCGACGCGCTGGACAAGCCGTCCGAGATCTACGACAAGATCTCCACCGTCCTGGGCCTCGGCCTACTCGCAGACGCCTGCAAGCGGCTGCGAGAACAGGTCCTGGCCTGGGAGAAGACCGCCAAGACCGCCAGGCAGGCGCTACCCGTGCTGCTCGTCCAGGTGAGGGCAAGTGGCGATCCGCGGGCCAGGGCCGTGCTCGACGAACTCGGCAAGCGCGACCCAGACCTGAGTGTCATCGAAGCACTCGTCTCGGGTGACCGGCGCGGTGAGGACGAGTCGCTGCGCTCCTCGCGTCGCCTCGCGGAGCTGACGGGCCCCGACATCGAGGCCGTACGGCAGGCAGCCGAGCGGTTGCAGGCGGCGAGAGGTGATGCCGAGCGGGTGGCCGGGACCGCGGCCGAGGACGCCAGAGGCCGGGCGGACCTGCTGGAGCTGGCGCTCGCCCAGCACCGGCGGCATCCCGACGATCCGGCCTGCCCCGTGTGCGAGGCGCCAGAGCGGCTGGACGACGCGTGGGCGGCACGGGCCGCGCGGGAGATCGCCCGGCTGCGCGCGGAGGCCACGGCGGCCGAGTCCGCACGCCGGGAGTTGCACCTGGCCACGGAGAGCGCCGCTCGGCTGGTCACCGACCCTCCTGCCTGGGTCCCCGCTCCGCTGGCCGAGGTGTGGCGAGCATGGGCGGCCTGCCGATCACTGGAGGATCCGAGCCGGTTCGTCGTGTCCGCGACTCGCCTGGCGGAAGCCTGCCGCCGGGCGAAGGAGGATGCCGTCAAGCGCCTGGCCGACCAGGACAGTCAGTGGTACGACGTCGTCTCCGCCGTGGCCGTCTGGTGCAGGGACGCCCGTGAGTCCATGGCGGCGACGGCTCGGCTGGTCCCGGCGAAGAAGGCCGACGAGTGGCTGCGCGCCGTCCACGACGGCCTGCGTGCCGAGCGCATGGAGGCTCAAGGGCAGGACGCCAGGGGTTACTGGCAGATCATGCGCCAGCAGAGCAACGTCATGCTCGGCCGGATCCGGCTGACCGGCCGAGGCGGAGCGCGCAAGGCCGAACTGGACGTCACCGTGGACGACGTCCCCGGTGCGGCGCTGGGCGTGATGAGCCAGGGCGAGCTCCACGCGCTGGCGCTGTCACTGTTCCTGCCGAGGGCGATGATGCCGGACAGCCCCTTCCGCTTCCTGGTCATCGACGATCCGGTCCAGTCGATGGACCCTGCCAAGGTCGACGGCCTGGCCGAACTGCTGGACGTGGTCGCCCAGCACCGGCAGGTGGTGGTGTTCACGCACGACAGCCGGCTCCCTGAGGCCGTCCGGCGGATGCGCCTGCCTGCCACCATCCTGGAGATCGTCCGCAAGGAGCGCTCCGAGCTCGATGTCGTGGCCTCCGACGACCCGATCGACCGCGCCCTGAAGGACGCCCGAGCCATTGCCGCGCACCCGCGCCTGCCCGCCGAGGTGGGCCAGGCCGTGCTGCCGGGTCTGTGCAGGATCGCGCTGGACGCCGCGTTCGCCGAGGTGGCCAGGCGGCGACTGCTGACCGAAGGGCTCGGCCACGACGAGGTCGAGAAGCGTATCGCCGAGGCTCGCCCTACCGGCCAGATCGCCGCGCTCGCCCTCGGCGTGACCGCCCAGCGGGAGGTGACGGGCTGGCTGAACCAGCACATCGGCGCCTGGGCCGGGGACGTGTTCATCGCCTGCAACAAGGGCAGCCACGATCCCGAGCAGTTCCACGTCCGCTTCCGTGGCGACGGCAAGGACCCGATCGAGTACGTCACCAAGCTGACCCGGCGACTGCGGCAGGTGCACTGACATGGGCTCCTGCACTCGCCTCCTGGACGACGCCGACCGGCTGCTGCGGACCATGGGACAGGGCCTGTGGCCCCGGGCCACGGCCTTCCTCCTCCGGATGGCGTTGGAGGCGGCTCTGGCGGACTTCTGGGAGCGGACACAGCCCGGCGTACGCGATTGCGACATGAACGCGCAGTTGTTGTGCCTGACGGTCTACCGCGACCAGAACACGGTACGGCTTGCCGTCCGCGCCTGGTCGGCTCTCAGCGCGGCCTGCCGCTACCACGGTTACGAACTCAGTCCCACCGCGGGTGAGCTCCGCGCTCTGCACAGCGAGGTCGGCATGCTCGCCACCCGTCTCACCTGTCCGACCCACCGTGCGAGCAAGAAGGAGCACTCCACGTGAGCGCGCGAACGTCACGAGCCCGCGACCCCCTGCTGGTCGACTCCACCACCCGGCTGGTGGAGTTCCTTCGCGACCTGGCCACCGCCCGCCGCGTCCCCGTGCGGGACCTGCGCAACCATGGTCAGGTCCTGTGGTTGGCAGACCTGCCGGAGGCGGTCGAGCCGCACCGCGGCGCGAACCTCGGCGAGGTCCTGCTGTCGGTGGAGCATGTCCGGAGCGCGCCGCCCCCGGTGCCGCCGGCCGTACTGGACGGCTGGCTGCGGCCGCACGAGCTGACAGACCCCGAACTGGACGCGCCGAAGCTCTCCGAGACCGGTCCTGGCATCGTCGAGGAGCTCGACCAGGACGACCGGCCTTCGTCCCGTTCCGAAACCCAGGACGACCGACCGGACGTCGTCGAGGCCTACGGCACGTGGCTGCCGCGCTGGCAGGGCTGGGCGGGCCAGGAGCGGGATCGGGTACGGCAGCAGCGCTGGCACCGAGATCTCTACTCGATCGCCAACAGGCTCGGCCAGATCGACGACGAGTGGGAGCTCTGCCTGGCGACCGGTCTGCTCTCCTGGACCGCTCCAGACGGCACCCGCGTGCGCAACCATCTGCTCGCGACCCGTCTCCATCTCCAGGTCGACAAGGACACCGAGCGAGTAGACGTCCTGCTGGGCGAGACGGCGCCCTCGCTCGAGGACCGCGAACTGCTGGCCGACCTGTCCGGCTTCACTCCGCAGCGCACCGACCGCCTGCGCCAGCGGGTCAGGGAAGGCGACGGCGCCGGACTCCAGAGCTCCGTGAGCGACGTGCTGGAGTCGTGGTGCGACCGAGGGCTGGAACCCGAGGCCAGGTTTCGACCGAGCTGGGACCCCGGCGACAATCCAGCCAAGGTCGCCGAGGTACGGCTGGCGCCCGCGTTGGTCCTGCGCAGGCGGGACCGCGGCTCCCTGATCGCCTACTACGACCGGATGATCGCCACGCTGACCGGCCCGGATGCCGAGACCCCGCTCGGCCTGGCGCAGCTGGTCGCTCCGCTCGAGCCGGCCGAGCGCATGGCCTTCCTGCGGGAACGCGGTGTGACATCGGGAGCCGACCTCGGGCGTGACCCGTTGTTCCCGTTGCCCGCCAACCCCGAGCAGCGGACCATCATGACACGTCTGCGTTCGGACAACGGCGTCGTCGTGCAGGGTCCACCGGGGACGGGCAAGACGCACAGCATCGCCAACCTGCTGTCGGCTCTGCTCGCCCAGGGCCAGCGGGTGCTCGTCACCAGCCAGAAGGCGCAGGCCCTGCGGGTGCTGCGGGACAAGCTTCCCTCCGAGATCGCCGGATTGTGCGTCTCGATGACCGACCTGGGCCGGGGCGGTTCCGCGGAACTGGAGGGCGGGGTGAAGGCGCTGTCGACCCGGTTCTCGTCCTTCGACCCGGCCAGGCAGGCCAAGGGCATCGCCGAGAAGCGGCACCAGCTCGACGCGGCCCGCCGTAGGACGGCGGAGCTGACCGAGCGCGTCCGCGCGCTGCGCGAGTCGGAGACCTACAGCCACCCCCCGATAGCGCACGGATACGCGGGCACTCTGCCGGAGATCGTCCGGCGGCTGACGCACGAGGGCGTCGAGTGCTCGTGGATGCCCACGCCGCTGCCGTCCTCGGCTTCCCAGGAGCCGCCCATCTCGGTCGGCGAGGCCGCGGAGCTCATCACCCTGCTCGCGCAGGAGACGCCGCAGCGCAAGGCCAGGCCGGGCCAGCGCATCCCCGACGTGTCCGCACTACCGGGCGCACAGCCGCTCAAGGGGTTGATCGCCGCCGAGGTGGCCGCTCAGGGCCTCGCCCAGCAGGCCAAGACGGAGGTCTCCGCTCGACTCGAGCATCTTTCGCCGCCGCTGCTCGCCCAACTGGAGACCACAGCTGCCGATGTGATGCTCCGTCTCCAGCAACTCGGGATGCCGGAGCAGGCCGAGGCGTGGGATACGACCGACTGGACCTGCCGCGCGCTCACCGACGGGCTGAACGGCCGGGAGTCCTTCCTGTGGGACCAGGTGGCCGCCCTGACCGGCCAGTTCACGGCCGTCCGCGACGCGGTCCGGCACGTGGGCTTCAGAAAGATCGACCACCCGGCCTTGGACGCGCCGGGAGCGCTCGGCACCTATCTCCACGCCATGCGCGCGCTGCGTGACCATCTGCTCGCCGGAAACCAGCTCAAGCGGGGGCTGTTTCGTTCCGCGGTGCAGAAGCAGGCCCAATCATGGCTCGACGACACCCTGGTGGACGGGATCACGCCCACCAGCGCCGAGCTCGTTTCCCTGGTCGTGGCCGAGCTCGAAGGGCGCGTCGCGGCCGAGCAGCTGCTGCGCGGGTGGGAGCAGGTCGGCGTGCGGTTCCCACGAGACCTTTCGCTCCAGCTCACGGTGGCCAAGCTGGACGACGCCTTCGGTCGGCTCGACCAGGTGCGGCAGATCCTGCGCTCCGTCGCCGAGACGGCCCGGTCGCTCACCGGGGTGGGCGTACACGTCGGGTTGCGCACACCCGTCGAGTGGTCGGCCTACGTGACGGCACTGCGTGCCGTACGGCTCCAGTTCGAGGCCGAGCAGGCCGCCGCGCAGCTCAACGAACTCCACACAGCCCTCCAGCACGAGGCGCGGCGCGGCACTCCGGCGCCGGAACTGCTCGAGGCGGCCCAGGCCGTGGCCGTTCGGGACGGCGTCACCTACCAGCTGTGCCTCACCGCGCTGGTCACCGCGCAACGGGAGCAGGAGCAGCAGCGTCGCTGCGACGAACTCGCGGAGATGGTCCGCACGGCCCACCCCGCGCTGCTCGACCTGCTGGCCGAGGCCGGATCGTGGTCGCCCCACTTCGCCACCTGGGACCGGGCTTGGGCGTGGGCCAAGGCCCGGACCTTCTTTCTCGAGCAGCGCCGGCCGGGTCTGGAGCAGAAGCTGGAGGGCGAGCTGGAAGCCGCGACAGCGCGGGAGGCGCGGCTGACCGCCGAGCTCGCCGCCGAGCAGGCCTGGGAGGCCGCGCTGAGCCGGATGACCACTCAGCAGACCACGGCGTTGCGGGCCTACCAGGATCACATCGGCAAGCTCGGCAAGGGTCAGGGGCGCTACGCCGCCAAGTACCAGTCGCTGGCCCGCGAGGCGATGACACACGCCCGCGACGCCGTCCCCGCCTGGATCATGCCGCTCCAGCAGGTGCTGGAGACGATCCCGCCGAGCCGCGACTCCTTCGACGTGGTCATCGTCGACGAGGCGAGCCAGGCCGGCATCGAGGCGCTCTTCCTGCTCTGGCTCGCCCCCAGGGTCATCGTGGTCGGGGACGACAAGCAGTGTGCCCCGTCCACGGTCAGCCACGGCGAGTTGCAGCCCATCTTCGACAAGCTGTCGACCTACCTGCCGGACATGCCCGCCTATCTCCGCGACGCGTTCACCCCCAAATCCAGCCTGTTCGACCTGCTGGCGACGAGGTTCGGCTCCGTCCTCCGGCTCAAGGAGCACTTCAGGTGCATGCCGGAGATCATCGATTTCTCGTCACGGCAGTTCTACGCCGACGAACCGCTGATACCGCTGCGGCAGTTCGGCGCCGAGCGGTTGCCGCCGCTGCGCGTCACCCGGATGACCGGTGCGCGGAGCGAGGGCTCGGCGACGCGGCTGCGCAACATGGAGGAGGCCGAGGCGATCGTCGAGCAGATACTCACCTGCGCGGGCGACCCTGCTTACGACGACAGGACCTTCGGCGTGGTGGTGCTGCAGGGCAACGGCCAGGTGCAGCTCATCCACAGCCTGCTGCTCGACCGCCTGGACCCCAAGGACTGGGAGAAGCGGCAACTGCGCGTCGGCACGCCGCCGGACTTCCAGGGCGACGAGCGCGACGTGGTGTTCCTGTCCATGGTGGTCGCCGAGAGGCGCTCGGCGGTGACCAGCACCGAGTGGCAGCGCCGGTTCAATGTGGCCGCCTCCAGAGCCAAGGACCAGATGTGGCTGTTCCACTCGGTCAGCCCCGACCTGCTCTCCCCGGTGTGCTTGCGCCGGTCGCTGCTCACCTACCTGCTCAACCCGCCGGCTCCCCTGCTCTCCGGCCCGCTGAGTGACGTGACCGCCGACCACCCGCACCCGGAGTTCGACTCGCTCTTCGAGCAGCGGGTCTTTCTCAAGATCCGTGAGCGCGGCTATCACGTGGTCCCGCAGGTGGAGGTCAACGGCCGCCGCATCGACCTCGTCGTCAGCGGCGCCAAGGGGCGGCTCGCCGTGGAGTGCGACGGCGACTTCTGGCACGGCACCCCCGAGCAGCGAGAGGCGGACTTGGATCGGGAGCGCGAGCTCAAGCGGGCAGGGTGGCGGTTCTGGCGTGTCAGAGAGAGTGAGTTCTTCTTCGACTCCTCGGCCGCGCTGGAATCGTTGTGGGCCGAGCTCGACAGCCGGGGAATCCAGCCTGGCGAGACGGACGCCAGCGCAGAAACCAGCGTGGCCTCCTCGTGGAACGCGACAGTGCTGTCCGACGACGAGGGCTGGGACGGGCTCGACGACGACTCTGAAACCGTCGTCATCCCCTTCGACAGCGGTGCGACCACGGCGCTGATTCGGGCCTGGGCCCGGGACAACGGCTATGCCGTCGGTGAGCGGGGCCGTCTCCCCGAAGGGGTGGAGCACGCGTACCACCAGTCTTTGTCCCGGACTACCGTGAACGACCACAGTGGAGAAAGGAGCCAGGGGTGAAGTCAGCCGACGAGTACACGACCCGGAGGCCGCTCCTGTCCGGGGCCAATCCGTTCGTCACCCTGTACGAAGATGGCCGGCCCTCTGGCTACGCATCGGTGTGGCGGGTCGACTGGTCGACACGTGGCACCGGCACCGCGCTTGTGGTGTGGGTACCCGGCGTCCTGCGGGTCGTGGGTGACGATCCCGGTCTGGCGACCTGGATCGAGGAGTACTTCGTCCGCGAGTTCGACGAGGTGAGGGCGCTGCCGTCCTGGCCCGCCGCCACCGTTGAGCGAGCCCCCGTCGAGGTGCGTGTCCACCCGGCCGACGGCGCTGTCGCCACGGCGGGCGAACTGGCGGTCACGATCGGCGAGCCGCTCGACGCCAGACCGTTCGCCACTGCCGACTTCTCGATCAGAGGAGTCAGCCACGGCCTGTCCATGCAGGTCATCCCATGTGCCAAGGCCTCGATCACGATCGGCGGGCATCGTGTGCCTGGGGCGCCTGAGGTCACCTGGACAGGCGGCCGTCCGGTCTCGTCGGCCGTCACCGCCGTCCATGAGTCCTGGAGCGTGTGACCGCATCCGGTTGATCTCGCCGCTTGTTCCGGAGGTCACCGCTGTCCGGTCGGTACGGCCCGGCACGACGCGCGTTCGGTCGCCGGCGTCACCCTGCGGCCCGAGGGCTGCCGCCGCCCGCGCCACCTTCGACATCGGCCGAGCTCGCGCACACGGCCCCGTCTCGATCACGCCGCGCCACGACGGCAGGTCGGGCGGGGCCGTCGCCATTCGTGCCTATGCGGCGGCCGACCGGCTCATGAGTAGGGGGTTACTCATGCGCCCCGTTCCGATTCGGGCGGATCCTCAGAGCTAGTCACAACGGTCTCGACCGCAATTCTCCCGAAAGGAAGCTCATGCGCGGAATCCGCAAGGTGACGAGGGCGACCGCCACTACGGCAGCTGTGATCATGGGGGTGTCGTTCGCCACCATCGGCACCGCCCAGGCACAAGCGCCCAAGGTCTTCACCTGGAACTACACGATGCGGGCAGGTGACTGCACGATGTTCCCCGGCGCGAAATGGACGCTGTATCCCGACGGCACGGCGGAATTCGACGGCACGGTCACCAGCGGCGACAACAACGACGCCTGGCTGATGTGGGCGCACCTCAAGGACGCCAACGGCGCCGTTCTCACCTCGCTGACCAACAAGCACTTTCTGCCGAGCGACCGGACCAAGTTCGTCAAGAACCTGCCCGACCGGACGAAGCGCTACCGGTGGTTCGCCGAGGGCAAGTTCAACTCTGGCTGGTTCAACCTCATCAAGGGCATGTCGCTGAGCAAACACTGCTGAGGCGCGGGCACGCCTGGACGCCCCCGCCGGGGGGCCTCAGGCGACGTCGCTCCCAGGCCGAAGTCCATCCGCATGGGCTTTCGGGCGTCAACCACGGTGGATGGTGCGCCGCGACGGGTACCAGGCGGCGCCGATGGGCTCACCGGCCATGTTCCAGCTCCAGGAGAGCGTCGGGGTGACGCGCAGGAAGATGCCGGGGCCGATCATGCCGACCCGCTCGACCGGCCCTTCGGCGCGGCCGTAGATCCGGATGCCGCGCGCGATGAACGGCTCGACGGAGACCAGGTCGTCGACCACCAGCGCGACCCGGTGTGCGCCCGCGCCGACATTGCGGAACTTACGGGTCCCGGTGACGGTCTCGCCGGAGCCGCCGATCCAGAAGTGGGTTCCGTCGAACTCGAACGCGACGGGAACCACGTCAGGCTGCCCGTCGGCGGAGACGGTCGCGAGGCGCGCGAGCGGCTGCGAACGCAGGTAGGCGAGCTCTTCCTCGGTGAACGACATGGATGCCCACTCCTTCAGTTGACCGCCCCTCCCGCCTCTCAGTCTTCCCCCGTCGCGCCACGAGCGGAACGATCTCGCGGGCCGCCGTACCGACGGCCCGCGAGCAGCCTGACCGGCACATCTGCGCTTTGCAGAGCGGACGGCCCGCGAAGCGCCGCGAACAGCCTCATCGGCCCATCTTCCCTTTCGCGGACCAGACCGCCCACGAAGGGACAGCGGGCGGCGAAAACCGGTGGAGGCCGGGGGCGGCGCCGTCCACACTGGGTCAGGTGGCGGAAAGCGAACTGGTGACGGCAGCGGCGACCGGAGCCGCGGACGAGGTCAGGCGGCTGCTGGACGGCGGCGCTTCTCCCGACGTTCCCGACGAGGACGGCGGCACCGCCCTCTACCGCGCGGCCGTGCAGGGGAACGCCGCCATTGTGCGGATGTTGCTGGTGGCGGGGGCCGACCCCGATCGGGAGAGCGGGGACGACAGCGACGGGCTGCCGCTGTGCGGCGCCGCGTGCTGGGGGCACCTCGACGCCGTGGTCGCGCTGCTCGACGGCGGCGCCGATCCCGATCGGCTGGAGGACCCCGACAGGCACGCGATGGCGGCGCTGCACTGGGCCGCCGCGCATGACCATCTGGCCGTCGTGTCGGCGTTGCTCGACCGGGGCGCCGACCCCGACATCCGCGACAGCGTCGGCGGCACCGCCCTCGCGCACGCCGCCAGGTACGGCACGGCGGCCGTGGTCAGGGCGCTGCTCGACCACGGAGCCGATCCCACGATCGCCGACGACCAGGGACGGCTCCCGGTCGAGTTCGCCCGCGAGTACGCCGGCCGGGACATCGAGGCGGTCGTGCTCGACATGGCCAGGGAGTACGCCCCGGACGAAGCGCGGATCACCGTGCGCCGCGAGGAGTCCGGAGGCGGCGGCGAACGCGTCGTGGCCGAGGTGCGCGAGGCCACGGGCCAACTGCGTTCGGAGTCGTTTCTCGGCACCGGCCACACCGAGACAGTCCGCCTCCTGGAGGCCCGTCCGTAGCGGGCCCAACCACACCCCCCACAGGGGAACAGCGGGAGTTGGCGACTCACCGCGGGCGAACGGTCCCACGCGGGAATACCACGCTCCCGGCGGGCGGACGGTCCTGGCTAGCCGGGTCCCTGCTTCGACGGATCGGCCCGTCACCGGGATACGCGCCGCAAGGGGCACCCCGCGGTCACGGGACGCCCCTTCAGATGCTTCCTCGGAGGATCAGCCGCAGTGCTCGAAGGGGCTCTCGTACCACTGACTGCCGTAGGAGCCGCCCCACATGATGCACTTGCCCGGCGCCTTGACCTTGACCGGGCCGGCGTAGTAGCGGAAGTAGTCCGCGTCCACCACGCCCGGCGAGCCGTACGCCTGCACCACCGCGCGCACCCAGACGCTGTTGCCCACGGCGGAGCCCTTCTTCCAGGTGACCACGCAGTTGGTCGACCCGTTGTAGAGCAGATAAATGGTGGCGGACGAGCCCAGCGCCTTGGTGTCGATGACGTGGTAGCTCCCGCCGCCACAGGCCTCGATCGGCGACGACGCCGCCATGGCCGGACTACTCAGCACGACCGAGGCCGCCAGCGCGGCCGCCGTGCCGAGCGCGAGGGTCGCACTTCGCCTGATAACGCCCATGGGGGGATTCCTCCTGAATATCTTGACTGAGGGTGATCAAGAGTAGTTGATACGGCTTGCGGAGACGAGCGGTCGCCTCTCTAGTGGGCGTTGACCGTGCCCTGCGCGGGTGAACGGCCGAGCATGGCGAGGATCCGGTCGAAGCGGGTGGCGTCCTGCGGCACGGCCAGTCCGGGCCGGAACGCCGATCCCGGCGTCAGCCGGCGTTCGTCGTCGGGGACCGCTTGGGCGATCGGCCAGGCGGCCTCGACCAGGTCGTCCTCCACCGCGTAGCCGATCCCCAGGGCGGTGGCGACGTCCCATCCGTGCACCACGTAGTCGATGAAGTGGAAGCCGATCGCCCGCGCCCCCGGAAAGACCGTCCCCGGGCCGAACTCGGGGAGGGTGAACCCGCGTTCGAGCACGCCGTCCTGGGCGAAGGCGTCGATCACGTGCCGCGCGGCCTGCCCGTACGACATCAGGAGGTCGTCGTCCGCCGGAGGGAGGCGCCAGGCCGCGAGGTCGGCCCCCTCTCCCCTGGCCGCCGCGGCGAACCCGCGGTGCTGGGCGGTCATGTGGGCCAGCAGGTCGGCCAGCGTCCAGCCGGCGCACGGGGTCGGCCGCCCGAGGTCCTCGCTCGTCGCCCTGGCCACCACCTCGACGCCGGCAAGTACGGCACGCCGGTCCAGCTCCCTAACGTCGCCCATATTGGTAAGCATAGGCATATCGTCTATATATGCTTATCATCTGTCAATAAGCAACCGCTTTGATGTGGAGTCTCCCGGGTAGGGGCACCGCCACGACGCCCGTGACCAGAGGGAACGTCCTGGCCGAGGTCTACCGGCACGGCAAGCCGATCGGCGGCTGGGACGGCGCCATGGAGGCGCTCGCTCTGGCGGCCACCCCCGCGGGGGCTCCCGGCGTTCTGCTGGGTGATCGTGGCGACGAGGTGCTGGGCGGGATCGTCGAGTTGCTCGGACGGCACCGCGTGTGGGAACGGTTCCCCGCGGCGGCACCACCGGACTGACCCCCGCGCGGGCGGCGCTCACACAGCGGGCGGCGCTCACACAGCGGGCGGCGCTCACACTCCGGGCGGCGCTCATACTCCGGCCGGGGTGAGCTCGACGGCCGGGGCCTGGCGTACGCGCGGGCGCATGGCCGTCGCCAGCAGCACCATCAGGACGGCCACGCCGGTGATCATCCCGAAGGCGGCGGGGTAGGAGATGCCGCCCGCGACCCAGCCGGTGACCGCGGGAGCCGTCAGGCCGGACAGGTAGGTGATGGTCGCGACTCCCGCCACGCCCTCGCCGGGTGTCGGCCCCACGTGACCCGCCTGGGCGAACACCAGCGGCACGATGGTCGCCACGCCCAGCCCGATCAGCGCGAAACCGGCGACGCACAGCAGCGGCGTGCGGGCGGCGACCACGATGATCCCACCCACGACCGCCAGCGCCCCGCCCGCCCTGACGACCGTCACCGGCCCGAACCGGTGGACCAGGCGGTCACCGGCCAGCCGCGCGCCCGCCATGCACAGCATGAAGACCGTGTAACCGGCGGCGGCCATGCCGGGGCCGGCGGCGGCGACCTCGGTCAGGTAGACGGCCGCCCAGTTGGAGCTGGCGCCCTCGACGAAGGTGCCGCAGAAGCCGACCACGCCGATGGCCAGGACCGCCCTCGGCGGGAGGGCGAAGCGGCGTGGCGCGGGCGCTTCGGCGCTCGAGCCGTTGGCGGTCATGTCGTCGTGGAGCAGCCCGCGCCCTGCGACGACGCCCATGACGAGCAGCAGCAGCGCCATCGCGCCGAGGTGCGCCCTGGCGTCCGTCCCGGTGTGGGCGGCCAGGATGCCGAGGCCGCCGCCGGCCAGGCTGCCCAGGCACCACCTGCCGTGCAGCCCCGAGATGATCGGGCGGCGCAGGTGGCGTTCCAGGACGACGCCGTGGGCGTTCATGACCACGTCGCACATGCCGGCGGCCGCGCCGTACAGGAGGAAGACGGCGACCAGCGCCGCGGGGACGGGGGCGAGCGCGGGCAGCGCGAGCACGAGACACCACAGCGCGAGCAGGATCCTGGTCGCGGTGGCGCTGCCGAGCCGGTAGCTCAGGCGGCTGGCCATGGGCATGGCGACGAACGCGCCGATCGACGGGCAGAGCAGGATCAGGCCGAGGGTGGTGGCGCCGAGGCCGAGGTGGTCCTGGATCCAGGGGAGGCGGGTGGCCAGGCTGCCGGCGACGGCGCCGTGGATGGCGAACGCGGCGCCGATGGCGCGATGTGGGGTCATGCCGGAGAAATTATCAGGAAGCCTTCCTGATGAAAAGAGGTAATAGGCAGGCTCCCTGATTATTATTGGGAGGGTGAAGACTGCGACCCCGGCCATGGCCCGCGCGATCAACGACCGCCTCGCCCTCGACCTGCTCTTGGAACGCGGCCCGCTGACCGCCCCTCAACTGCGCACGCTGACCGGCCTGTCCAGGCCCACCGTCTCCGACCTGATCGAGCGGCTCGTGGACGGCGGGCTGATCGAGGTGACCGGCGAGTGCGGCGAGGACCGGCGCGGGCCGAAGGCGAGGCTGTACGGGATCGTGGCGGGCCGCGCCCACGTGGCGGGTGTGGACGTGCGCCGGGTGGCGGTCAACGTGACCGTCGCCGACATCACGGGCGCGACGGTCGGCACCGCCGTACGCGACCTCCCTGGCGGGACGGGCGGCCACGTTCACCCCGACGCCCCTGGCGGCCTGGCCGACCGCGACGTCTCAGGGGAGCCCGATCTGGTCGCGCTCGTGGAGAGCGCGGTCGCCGCGGCCGCCGGCGGCCGCGCGCTCGACACGGTGGTGATCGGCGCGCCGGGTCTGGTCGATCCGCGGACCGGAGACCTGGTATCCGGCAACGACGTGCCCGGCTGGGGGCGGGGCTTCCTGGAGTCGGTACGGCGCCGCCTGGGTGTTCCGGTGGTCCTCGAGAACGAGGTGAACCTGGCCGCCGTCGCCGAGCACCGCTCGGGGGCGGCGGCGGGCAGCGACGACTTCGTGCTGATGTGGCTCGACGACGGCGTCGGGGCGGCGGTCGTGCTCGACGGCCGCCTGCGGCGCGGGATGTCCGGCGGCGCGGGCGAGATCGGGCTGCTCGACGTGAACGGGGCGACGCTCTGCCACGTCGTGGACGCGCAGGTGGCACGGGGGCTCGACGTGGGCGAACTGGCGAGGCGGATCGCGGTCGGCGCGTTCGCGCTGGTCACGGTGCTCGACCCGGGGCTGGTCGTCCTCGGCGGCAAGACGGGGCGGGCCGGTGGCGACAAGCTGGCCGGACTGGTGGCCGAACGGCTGCGCGAGCTGTCACCGGCGCCGACCAGGGTGCTGGGCAGCACGGTGGCGGGCAACGCGATCCTGCAGGGAGCCGTGCTGACGGCCCTCGACACGGCCCGCGACAAGATCTTCGGCTAGCGCCCGCAAGTCAGACAAAAGGGATCTGCAACCAGATTCGTCTAGAAACCTCCGCATAACCGGATCCGGTTTCCAGACACCAGGAGGCGACGGTGGCCGACGCCCAAGAACTACCGGCCCCACTTCCGCGACCGTTCCCGCCGCTCAGCACGGTCACGGATCTGATCGCCAGGATGGCGGTCTCCGGGCTGTGCGCACTGGCCGCACTGGGCCGCCTTTTGACAGGACCACCGAAGGGCTCGGCACGCCGCCCACCTCGGACCTGGCGCCCCTCTCCGTCCTGCACGTTCGCCTCGTCGCGATCTTCGCGACGATCGCGATGAGGCAGAGCCTGGCTGTCAGGGTTTTTGGTCAGGTCCTTATTACCAGCTGATCTCACCTGTGCGGACTGCACGCGCGCGCGGGTCCATAGCCCCATGTCAGAGTTCAGTCAAGGCCCGGAATTATACTTTTTCGGCACTTCTATAGAGATATCGCGAAATGTCGTTCTAATGTCATGTGGAAAGTTCGATTACTTCATTTATCACCCTTGAAAGGATGAGCTGTAAGTCTAATATCGGGGTTTGTGTCCCATGATCCATCGGACTTACCCGATAAGCAGGTCTGGCCACCCGGCCACTCCGATGACACAGCCATGACCGCTCCCATCCCCCCGCGGGCCAGGCACAGGTCGCAGCCTCGGCCGCCGGAGGACTGGGAGCCCGAACGGCTGTCCGCCGGTCCATGGCGGTTGATCATTCGTGCGGGGACCGTGTTCGTCGTGCTGGCCGCGGTGGGGATCGGGCTCGGCGCGATTCGATCGTCGTGGGCGCCCACGCCATCCGCGGACACCGCGTCGGCGCCGCCGCAGTCGCCACAGGCGGCCGTCCCTTCAACCCCAACGGTGTCCGCCGCTCCGTCGCGAGGGGACGGGGCGAAGCCGGCGGTCACCGCCGCGGAGGCCAAGCGGGTGCACGACCGCTTCCAGCGCGAACTGTCGGCGGCCCAGCTCGATCTGGACGACAAGGCCGTCGGCAAGCTCGAACAGGGGCTCGCGCTGGAGATGACCCTGGCGGGTTTCGAGACCGCCAGGATGCGGGACTCCGAGGTGGCGGCGGGGATCTGGCCGGGCACGAAGGTGTGGGTGCCACGCCGTACGGCTGACACGGGCGACTGGTTCGTGGCCGCCATGCACCAGCCGGGCGTGGCCCGCGTGACCGACGTGCTGGTCAGGACCGGCAAGGGGTGGCGGCTCGCGGCCTCGACCGCCGACACCCGAAACCCCGTGCCCGAACTGCCGGCCATCGCCGTCGACGCCGACGGGTACGCCATGAGCCTGGACGAGTTCGCCTCCGGCCTGCGTGGCACGCCGAAACAGGTCGCGCTCGCGCACCTGCGGAGCCTGGAGCGCGCCACCAAGGACGAGCGGTTCGCCGAAGGCCCGTGGACCTCGACCGCGGTACGGCGGTGGCAGCGCGAACGCGCCCAGCTCCGCAAGGCCGGCTGGGACCTGGACCTGTCGTACCGCCTGACCGGAAAGGTGCGCGCGCTCAGGACCGCCGACGGCGGCGCGCTGGTCTGGTACTCCGCCCGCTCCACCGAGGTCCGTACGGCCAAGCGGCCCGGCACCACGGTGACGCTCAAGGGCTCGGCCGCCGTCCGCACCGCCAACCGCCCGTTCGCCCAGAAGGCGAGCGCGACCTACGGGCGCATGTACGTGGCGCACGTCCCGCCGATCGGCTCCACCGAACCCATCAGGGTCATGGGCGACTGGACAGACGTACTGGAGAGCCACGGCACCTGACGACCCACCGGATAAGAGGAGCACCATGGCGACATCCCCACGCAGACCTTCCAGGTCAACGGTCGTCACGACAGCACTCACGATCGGCGTGTTCGGCGCCGGGGCGGGACTCGGCACCTTCCTTCATCATCGCAACGCCCAGCCGCAGGCCGAGATCCTCCGCCTGGCCGCCGGGACCTACCAGTTGGACGAGCAGGTCGCCGCGTCGTCGGCCTCCTCCTCCTCCTCCTCCTCCTCCTCCTCCTCCTCCTCCTCCTCCTCCTCCTCGGCCGCGCTCACCGCCCGTTCGCTGACCGGCGCGGACGAGGGCAGCACGCTGTCTGGCGGCTCAGGGGGCCCGCCGCTGTGCCTGGCGGCGACCGTCGACTGGATGGCGGTCTCGGGAGGCGGCGAGATGTGCGCGTCGATCCCGCTGCTGGGCAAGGCGACGACCGCGCCTCCGCTGCTCCGTCCCGGCAATCCGGCGGAGCGGTCCACCCCGTCGGAGAAGGCGCCGGAGCCCAGGAAGTCGGACCGGCCGGATCCGGCTCCCGGGAGGAGCGATCCGCCGGCGCCCACGCGGATGAACGAGCCGCGGCCGACGGCTGACCAGCCCGCGCCACGGCCTCCGGCGCGGGACCGGGACGACTCTCCCGCGCCCAGGAGAAGCGACCCTCCTTCGACGAAGAAGAGCGAACCCGAGGGCGACAGGAAGTCCGAGAACGACACGAAGGCCGAGGACGGCAAGAGGAAGGCCGACACTCCGGCTACCGCCCTGCCCAGGGCCACGCTGCGGGCCATCGAGCCGAACGCGCAGCCGCTGCCCAGCGGCCCGCCGCTCCAGCCGGTCCGCCCCCGCCCCGCCGACCAGAACCGACCCGACCAGAACCCGCCCGGCCGGAACCCTCAGGGTCAGACCCCGCCCGATCAGAACCCGCCCGGCCAGAATCCGCGTGGTCAGAACCCGCCGGGGCAGGATCCGCGCGGCCGTACCTCGCCGAGCCCGAACCGGTCGGGCCAGCCACGCCAGAACCCGACGGCCAAGCCACCGGACCAGGCCCCCACGGCCCGCCAACCCGTGCCCAGGGTCCCCAGCACCACTCCCACAGCCCGCCAGCCCGTGCCGCGGGTCCCGACCACCGGCCCCACGACCGGCCAGCCGGTGCCACGGGTCCCCACCACCGGCCCCACGGTTGGTCAGCCCGTGCCCCGGACCTCGCCGAACCATCCCACGGTCCAGCCTCCCGGCAGGGCCCCCGCCGACGACCGGCAGTGCCTGGTGACCGGTCCCGGCGGAACCACGCTGCGACCGGCCGTACCGGCCGGGATCGCCCCCGGCTGCGAGGACCCCGCGCAGACCGCGTTGCCGACGGGCAGATCAGCGCCACCTACCGTCAAGGCCCCCGCGACCCCGAGGTCCACCCCGCGGTCCACGGCGAAGGCCACGTCCAAGCCGTCGCAGCCGTCGATGCCCACCTCGCTGCGGCCCGCCGTCACCCCGAACCGGCAGGCCACCGGCACGAGCGGCCCGCGCGGCTCCGACGCCACCACGTTGCGTCCCGCCACCCCCGAGGGCGCCAGCCTGCCGATCTTCCAGGACCCCGAGCTCATGCGCCGCGCCGAGAAGGCCCTCGGCCTCGACGGCAGCAGGACCTACACCGACGCCAACGGCGAGTGGGACCTCACGATCGCTCCGCCCGGCACCCCCGAATGCCGCGACTACAGCAAGCAGCAACTCAAGGCGATGGGCGTCTCCGCGGCCTCGCCCGCCAACCTGCCGCGTGACTCGTGTCTGTGGCCGGCCTTCATCCGCTGGCTGTACGCCGAGCCCGCTCCTGGCGAGGTGAGCAACTGGACCACGTTCACCGGCCTGCCGGACCGGAACCTGCGACTCGTCGTCGTCGACCCGAACAGCGGCGGTCTCACACCGGAGGCGCATCCCGGCGCGGTCGACCCGAACGGCGGCAGCGCCCCCACATCCGGCGCGGTGGACCCGAACACGGGCAGCGTCCCCACATCCGGCGCGGTGGACCCGAACCGAGGGAGCGCCCCGGCACCCGGTGCGGTCGACCCGAACAGGGGCGGCGTCCCGGCGACCGAAGCCGCGCCCGGCGCGGTCGATCCGAACAGCGGCGGCACCCCGCCGAGGGACGCGGCGCCCGGCGCGGTCGACCCGGATCCGGGGCCATGAGTTCTCTTCACGACACGGAGCGCGCCATCCTCGGACCTGACATGGCCGCCGCGTGGATGCGCGAGCACGGCGACCACCTCATGGACTACGCCGTCCACCGGCTGGGCGAGGCCGCCGCGCCCGCCGCCGTCGCCGCGGCGCTGGGCTCGGCGCACTGGCGAACCGTGCCGAAGAGCGCCATCCCGGAGCGCGCCCTACCCGAGCACGCCGTGCCGAAAAGCGGCATACCCGAGCAGGCCGTACCGCTGAGCGCCCTGCCAAAAAGCGCCGCACCGCAACGCACCGCACCCGAGCGGGCCGTCCAGGGAGGCGTCTCCGAGCGCGGCCTGCTGTTCGCGGCGCTGCGCGGCGTCTACCTGGCCGACCCCGGCCACCGGGACGGCTACCACCCGGGCACGGGCCCCGGCCTGCCGGACGCGGAGCTGATGGACCGGGCGTGGGCGCTGGTCGACCCGCTGGGAGTGGAAGCGCTGCTGCTGATGTTCCGGCACGAGCTGACGCTGGCCGACCTGGCCCACGTCCTCGGCCTGCCCGAGGCGGAGGCGCACCGGCTGGTGACCAGGACGCAGGATCTCATCGAGACGCTGGTGAGCGGGCTGGACGCGCTCTCTCGCGGCCGGGCGACCTGCGAGAGGCTGGTCCCGCTGGTGGCGGCGGCTTTCCCCGCCGGGTCGGACGCGGCGCGCGCCGAGCTGCTGCATCACATGATCGAGTGCTCGACGTGCAATCGGCCGTTCAACATCCATTACACCGTGCCGCAGATGATCGATCAGGTGCCGGTGGTCCCGCTCGGGGCGGCGCGGCGGGAGGAGTTGCTGGCGCTGCTGCCGGCCGTACCCGATCCTGCTCCTCCCGCCGTCCCGCGCCAGGCTTCCGCACCGGCCGGGCAGGGCGCGGACCTCGACGTACGGCCGCCCGCCATTCCGACGCCCGGCAAGGACACGCCGCTGTTCAACGCGCTGGCGTCCGTGGTGTGGGCCCGTGAGGTCCTGTCCCCCACCGACCAGGTGAACGGCCCGGCGGCGCAGGTGATCCAGGGCGAGGCGGTGGAGGACGGCCCGCCGCCCGCCAGGCCCCGTTCCCGCCTGCCCGAGGCGCTGGCCGCCGCGGGGGCGCGCACCCGCGGCACCGCGGTCAAGGTCGCCATCATGCTCGCCGCCGGTACGGCAGGCATGATCACCGGCTTGCAGGTCCTCGGCCCGCCGCAGAGCCCGCCGCCCGAGACGACGTTCACTCCCTCGTCCGGCCGCGACGTCCTGATGGGGCGGCTGACGCTGCCCCCGTCGGTGTCGCTGGACGAGTTCGGCAGGGGCACGATCACGCTGAACGTTCCCGGCGAGCCGGTGAGCTGGCGGATCAGCGCGCCGGGCCTGGCCGTCACGCCGTCGACCGGCACGTCGGGCGACGGCGACCCGGCCGTGGTCCAGGTGCGGGCGCTGCGCTTTCGCCACTGGTGCGGTGACCCGTCCCCGGTGGAGGCGGTCCTGACCGTTCACGGACCCGCCGACTCGCTCACCACCCGCGTTCGCTGGAACACCTGCTGACCCCTTGCGAAAGGACGTGCCATGACGGAGACCCCTTCGAGGCTGCAGAAGCCGGCGTCGCAGCCGGAACAGTTCGACCAGTCCATCCCGCTGACCGCCGAACGCCTGCTGACCAACCGGCGGCCCGAGCCGTCCTCCGGCTGGCGGCGGCTGGTCTGGCTGCTGTCGGGGCGCAGGTACATACCCGCCGAGTCTTCGGCCGAGATCGAGCGGCGCAAACTGATCGCGCAGGCGCAGACCCCGGTGGCCAGCGGGCATCACCGGATCGCGGTCATGAGCCTGAAGGGCGGCGTGGGCAAGACCACGACCACGGCCGCGCTGGGCAACACGCTGGCCTCGCTGAGGGGTGACAGGGTCATCGCCATCGACGCCAACCCCGACAGGGGGACGCTGGGGCTGAAAGTCAAGTCGGAGACCGCCGCGACCATCCGCACGCTGCTGGCCGAGGCCGAGCACATCGTCAGGTACGCCGACGCGCGGGCCTTCACCTCGCAGTCACCGGCCCGGCTGGAGGTGCTCGCCTCCGACACCGATCCGGCCGTGAGCGAGGCGTTCGACGCCGACGACTACCGTACGGTCGCCGGGCTGATCGAGCGCTACTACTCCATCTGCATCACCGACTGCGGCACCGGGCTGCTGCACGGCGCGATGGGCGCGACGCTTGACCTGGCCGACCAGATCGTGCTGGTCAGTCTGGTCGCGGTGGACGGCGCGAACTCGGCGGCGGCCACGCTCGACTGGCTCACCGCCCACGGGCACGCCGACCTGGTGAAGAACGCCATCGTGGTGCTGAACGCCGTCGAGGAGCGCTGCGACGTCGATGTGGACCTGCTGGAGCAGCACTTCAGCGCCCGGTGCAAGACCGTGATCCGCGTGCCGTACGACCCGCACCTGAAGGAGGGCGCGGAGGTCGACCTGCTGCGGCTGCGGCCCACCACCGCCGGCGCCTACCTGCGCCTGGCCGCGGCGGCGGGGCAGGCTTTCAGCCTGCGCCCTGATCGGGGTCACTAGTGCCGCCCGTGATGGAGGACCCGGCCCTGCGGTGGGATCTGGGTCCGGTACGGCGCCGCCACCGGGTCCGCCGGGTGGCGATCGCGGTGGCGGCGGTGCTCGCGGTGGCCGTCGCCGCCTGGATGCTGCGTCCCGGTTCGGACGCCGAGCCTGTCACTCTCGCCGAACCCGCCGGGTACCACGGCGCGGCGGGTTTCCCCATCGGCTTCCCGCGCACCGAGCTGGGCGCCGCCTCGGCCGCCGCCGCGACCCTGGAGGCCGCCTGGACGCTCGACGAGGTCCAGGCGACGGCGGCGGCGCAGCTGTACGCGGCGCCCGAGCAGCAGGAGGCGGCACGTGCGGGCGCGGTGAACGCAACCAAGGGCTGGCGGCGCACGCTCGGCCTGCCCGAGGAGGGCTCGCTGCCCGCAGGCGCGGCCATGCGGTCGAGCACGATCGGCGTCCGCTGGCAGGAACGCGCGCAGGATCAGATCCTCGTCTCGGTCCTGGTCCAGGTGACGGCGACCAAGGGCGACCAAGGCCCGCTGTACTCCAGCCCGTACGCCATGAACCTGCTCATGACCTGGCATCCCACGCTGCGTGGCGGGGACTGGGTCAACACCCCCGACGCCCGGCCCGTCGCCGCGCCGCCCGCGGCCGCGCCGGGCACCCCCCAGTTCACCGCGGCGGGCTGGCGGCCCATCACCCGCACCGACCCCGCCCAGTGAGTCCAGCGCAGTGAGTCCAGCCCAGTGAGTCCAGGAGAAAGCCGCTCATGACCCCAAGCCGCCCCTCCCGGCGCCTTTCCTTCGCCTCCGGCCTGCTGCTGGCCTGCGTGTCCCTGGTGGGTGGCGGAGCGCTCGCCCAGCCGTGGGCCTCGCACGCCGACATCGAGCCCTCCGCTCCCGACGGTGGTCCCGTTTCGACGTTCGCGCCGAGCTCGGAGCCCGCGCCTGAGCCCCTTCCCGAGCCGACGCGGGAGCCGACCACCGAACCCACCGCGGAGCCGACGGGGGAACCCACCACCGAACCCACCACAGAGCCGACTGCCGAGCCGACGGACGAGCCCACGGCGGCTCCGACGGATGAGGATCCGGCGCCCACCGAACCCGCGCCGACGAAGACCGCGACCCCGTCACAGCCGCCCGCGACGTCCAAGAGCCCCAAGAAGCCACCTGCCACCGCCAAGCCCGCGCCGAAACGGGTGCCTGCGGAACCGCCGGCGCCGAGCGAGAAGCCGACCGACAAGCCTGCGGACAAGCCTGCCGAGAAACCGGCCGACTCCGATGCCGCGAAACTGGAGCTCCCCCTCCCGGTTCCGCTCAAGATCCCCGTGTTGAAGCCGCGAACCAGCACAGCACCCAAGGCCACCGCCGCGCCCAAGCCCTCGGCATCGAGCAGCGCCGTACCCAAACCCTCCGCGTCCAGCAGTGCCGCGCCCAAACCCTCGACGTCCAGCACCGCTGTACCCAAACCCTCGACATCGAGCGCCGCCGTACCCCAACCCTCCACGTCCAGCAGTGCCGTACCCAGGCCTTCGACGTCGAGCGACGCCGCGCCCAGGAGCACGCCGAACAGTCCCGCGCTTCCCAGGACCTCCGCCGAGCCCGGTGTCCGTGACAGCACCCCCGCCAAACCGCCGTCGGTCAAGCAGGAGCCCGACACGGCGTCGTCCCCCGCGCAGCGGCAGACGCCCCAGCCGACCGTAGATGCGAACCCCCTTCCCTCCACTGCCTATGTGCGGCCCCGGGACAGCGGCGTCGGGCCGCGCGCGCTGGCGCTCAACCCGCTCAACGCCCTCACCACCCGGACCGTCCTCCCGCTGCCCGCGCTGGCGCCGCCGCTCGCCGCCTCCACCGGGCAGAGCTGCCAGACCATGGACAGCGCCGCGTGCTGGAGCCTGTCACCGTGGTTCAGCAACACCACGGGCATCGGGGCGGCTCGGCCGCTGACACCCGAGTGGGCCTTCGTCCCGCCCGCCGCCCAGCCGTACCAGGGAAGCGCGCCCGCGCAGCCGTACCAGGGAAACGTGCCCGCTGCGCAGCCGTACCCGGCAGGCGTACCCGCGGCCCAGCCGCAGCCCGGCACCGGCGAGTCTGCCGGAACGACCGTCCCGCAGGCGGTCGCCGGTCCTACGATGTGCTGGGTGTTCGGGCCCGCGGCCGGGTGCGCCAGGGCAGAAGGGAGTGCCCCGTGATCTCCGGGATGCGTTCTCGCCTCACCGTCGTCGGGCTGGTGACCGTGCTGTGCTGGAGCACGTCCGGGTTCGTCGGCGTCGCCACGGCCGCCCCGTGCGCGCAGCTCGCCGACCAGCGCGGGTGGGGGCAGCCCGTGTGGTGCGCCGAGTTCGACGACTACCTCGACCCGAACGAGTGGGCGGTCTACGACTCGCCGGGTCACGCGGGCAACGGCCGCCGCTCGCCCGCCCAGCTGTTCCTCGGCGACGGCTCACTCTTCCTGTACGGCGCGCCCGACGGCACCACCGCGGGGCTCGCGGCCAGGTACACCCAGCAGTACGGCCGCTGGGAGGCGCGCATCCGCCTGTATCCGGGCGCCGGGTCCTACCATCCTGTCGCGCTGCTGTGGCCGGCGGGCGGAGGCGGCGGCGTGGCGCCCAACGGCGGCGAGGAGATCGACTTCCTGGAGGTCATCGACGACCCGGAGCGCCAGCGCCCGAACTTCTTCATGCACACGCCCTCGGGTCGCGAGGAGGCGCACGCGAACCTCGACATGACCACCTGGCACACCTACGCGGTCGAGAGCTCCCCCGAGGGCGTGGTCGGCTACATCGACGGCCAGGAGTGGTTCAGGTCGTCGATCGCGGTCACCAGGCCGATGTCGCCGTGCCTGCAGCTCGACTGGTTCCCCGGCGAGGGCAGCGCGGGCGACGCGTGGATGGAGGTCGACTTCCTGCGCATCTATCCGCTGACCTGAAGACCACGACATGGCCGGTCGGCGGCGGTCGCTCCGGGACGTCCGGGAGCGACCCCGCCCCCGTCAGCCGATGTAGCGGCGCAGGTGTTCGGCCGTCAACGAGGTGCCCGTCTCCACCAGGTCGGTGGGCGGGCCGGAGAAGACGACCTGGCCGCCGTCGTGCCCGGCGCCAGGACCCAGGTCGATGATCCAGTCGGCGTGGGCCATCACCGCCTGGTGGTGCTCGATGACGATGACCGTGTTGCCGTCGTCCACGAGCCGGTCGAGCAGCTCCAGCAGCTGGTCGACGTCGGCCAGGTGCAGCCCGGTCGTCGGCTCGTCCAGCACGTACGTCGTGCCGTTCTTCGCCATGTGGATGGCGAGCTTGAGCCGCTGCCGTTCACCGCCGGACAGCGTGGTGAGCGGCTGCCCGAGGCCGAGGTAGCCGAGACCGACCGCCGAAAGGCGGTCGAGGATGGTCCTGGCCTGGCCGGTGGTGAAGTACTCGCCTGCCTCGGCCACCGACATGCCGAGGACCTCGCTGATGTTCTTGCCGCGCAGCCGGTAGGTGAGCACCTCGGGCGTGAACCGCCTGCCCTCGCACTCCTCGCACACCGACGCCACCTCGGCCATCATCCCCAGGTCGGTGTAGATCAGGCCGATGCCCTTGCAGGCCGGGCACGCCCCCTCGGAGTTGGCGCTGAACAGGCCGGGCTTGACGCCGTTGGCCTTGGCGAAGGCGGCCCTGATCGGGTCGAGCACGCCCGTGTAGGTGGCCGGGTTGCTGCGGCGGGACCCGCGGATGGCCGACTGGTCGGCGACGATCACGCCGTCGCGCCCGGCGACGTAGCCGTGGATGAGGGAGCTCTTGCCCGACCCCGCGACGCCGGTGACGACGGTGAGCACGCCGAGCGGGATGTCGATGCTGACGTCGCGGAGGTTGTGCCGCGTGGCGCCCTTGATCGGCAGCCATCCGTCCGGCTCGCGCACCTTCTCGCGCAGGCCGACCCGGTGGTCGAGGTAGCGGCCGGTCAGGGTGTCCGACGCGCGCAGGCCGTCCAGATCACCGGCGTAGCAGATGCGGCCGCCCGCGGCGCCGGCGCCGGGGCCGAGGTCGACCACGTGGTCGGCGATGGCGATCGTCTCCGGCTTGTGCTCGACGACCAGGACGGTGTTGCCCTTGTCGCGCAGCCTGAGCAGCAGGCCGTTCATGCGCTGGATGTCGTGCGGGTGCAGCCCCGCGGTGGGCTCGTCGAAGACGTAGGTGACGTCGCTCAGGCTGGAGGTGAGGTGGCGGACCATCCGCACCCGCTGCGCCTCGCCGCCGGACAGCGTGCCGGACTCGCGGTCGAGGCTGAGGTAGCCGAGGCCGATCTCGACCAGGGAGTCGAGCGTTTCGAGGAGGGTGGTGAGCAGCGGCCCGACCGCGGGGTTGTCGATGCCGCGGACGAACGCGGCCAGGTCGTTGATCTGCATGGCCGAGCACTGCGTGATGCTGTGGCCGTTGATCAACGCCGATCTGGCGGCCTCGTTCAGCCGGGTGCCGCCGCAGGCGGGGCAGCTGGTGAGCGTGACCGCCCGATCGGCGAACGCCCGCGCCTGCGCCTGCATCGAGTCGCGGTCCTTGGTCAGGTAGAGCCGTCTGACCTTGGTGACCAGCCCCTCGTAGGTGAGGTTGGTGGTGCCGATCTTGACCTTCGTGGCGGGCTTGTGGAGGAGGTCCGCCCACTGCTCGGGGGTGTAGTCCTGGAGCTTGAGGTCGGGGTCGAAGAAGCCGGAGTGGGCCACCAGCTGCCAGTACCAGGTGTCGACCGCGAAGCCGGGGACCTTGATCGCCCCGTCGTTCAGCGACCGCTCCCTGTCGACCAGTTCGTCGACGTCGATGTCGGAGACCTTGCCGAGCCCCTCGCACTCGGGGCACATGCCCTCGGCCCTGTTGAAGCTGAAGGCGAAGGGCGGGCCGGCGTGGGGGACGCCGATCCGGCTGAACATGATCCGCAGCATCGTGTGGGCGTCGGTGGCGGTGCCCACGGTCGAGCGCGCGTTGGCGCCCATCCGCTCCTGGTCGACGATGATCGCCGCGCTGAGGTTGTGCAGCGCGTCGACGTCGGGCCGGTTGAGGTTCGGCATGAAGTTCTGGACGAACGCGGTGTAGGTCTCGTTGATCAGCCGCCGCGACTCGGCGGCGATCGTGTCGAAGACGAGTGACGACTTGCCGGAGCCCGACACGCCGGTGAAGACGCTGAGCCGCCTTTTGGGGAGGTCGAGGGAGACGCCCGTCAGGTTGTTCTCCCTGGCGCCACGGACCTGGATGAGGTCGTGGCCGTCCGCGGTGGTGTGATCGGATCCGCGGAGGTCGTAGTGGGGGATGTCGCTTGCCTGCTGGCTGGAAACCACGGAGACCTTTCCATGCTGGGGGGACAGTTCATCCGGCCGGGGCGGCACGACGAGCGCGCCCGCGGTCGCCGGCATCATGCCTTCAAGTTTCTCATTGACGTATCCGTACAAACTTTCGCGCGCGCTCCGCAGGCCGACGTGGGCAGCGGGGCCGCGAACCTTCAACGGCATGTGTAACCCGGGGGGCAGAGGCAGGCAGTATGGATCGGGAGAGGGCGGCACTGCGCCCCGTCGATCTGGCGCGGCCGGCGGGCGGGTCCACCCCCGCGCGCCTTCCGGCTATCGCCGCTTCCACGCGGGGCACCGCATGGCGCTGGACTGATCCGCTCACCCGTGCACGTCCCGAATTCGCGGCCGCTGATACGATTTTCGCCTTTTCGTGACCTACCAGTGCTAACGGGGCGAATGTGACGACGGGGCCCGGTTTTCAGCAGCAGTATCCGACGCCGCCACCACCGTGGCAGCAAGGACAACAGGGGCAGCAGTACCAGGGGCAGCAGCAGTACCAGACGCAGTGGCAACAGGGACAGCAGGGGCAGTGGCAGCAGTCTCCCCCTCCTCCCCCGCCGCCGCCCAGGCGCAGGACCGGGCTGTGGGTGACGCTCGGCGTCCTGTCCCTGGTTCTGGTGATCGCCGCGGGCGCGGGAGTCGGGCTGGTCCTGAAGGACCGAGGGGACTCCACGACCGCGCTCGAGACGGCCCCGACCAGGGCCCCCGGCAACGGGCAGGCCAGCGCGGAGGCCAGCGGCCAGGGGGACCCCAACACGGTCGTGGTCACCGACGAGGAGATCGCGGCGCTGCTCAAGTCGCACGGTGAGGCGCTGACCTCCGGCGACGCCAAGGCGTTCACCTCGATCTTCGACCAGAAGAACGGTGCCCTGGTCCGCGGCCAGGCCAGGGTCTTCGCCAACCTGCGCAAGATGCCGCTGAGCGAGATCTCCTATCAGACGCTGAGGCGTACCGGCCGGGCCGAGGACAACTTCGGGCGCGGCGTGACCTTCACCCAGGACATCGCGTTCGTGCACCGGTTCACCGGCATCGACCTGAAGCCGGTGTCGGAGTGGTACCGCTGGACGATCAAGAAGGCGTCCGCCGACGCTCCCCTGGTCGTCACCAAGGTGGGCGGCGCCCCGCCGCCGATCACGAGCGGTGAGGGCTCCAAGTCCGTCTACTACCCCGGCCCGTGGGACATCTGGCCCGACGTCGCCGTGGTGAAGGCGGGCCGCAGCATCGTGCTGGCCAGGCCGGAGGACGCCGCGCTGGCCAGGCGCATCGCGCCGACCGTCGCCCAGGCCACCGCCACCGACCTGGACTACTGGCGGCGCAACGGGCCGCCGGACGCCGCGGTGCCGGTCGGGTTCGTGGTCGCGCTGGCCAAGGGCCAGACGCAGCTGGGCAACCTGTTCCGCAAGGCGAAGGCGCACGAGGCGGGCGTGTCGATCCCGATGCCGAGCTGGGGCGGCGCCGGTAGCGAGATCAAGATCGGCGGCAGCCGCATCGTGCTCGACACCACCTCGGGCTTCTTCGATGACACGGCGGGAATCAAGGAGATCAGCCAGCACGAGATCGCCCACTCGCTGGTCGCGACCCTCGACCGTGCCGAGTTCTCCCTGTTCGGCAAGGCCAACTGGATCGTCGAGGGCTTCGCCGACTACGTCGCCACGCGGCACCTGCGCGTCGACCAGATCCGCCGTTACCAGAACGGCCGGGCCTACCTGGCCGGACGCCTGGCCAGGCCGTTCGACGGCAGGCTGCCCGACAACGTGTTCTGGGAGTACAAGGACCTCGTCAGCGCCCACTACTTCATGGGCAACCTCGCCATGCGCCACATCGCCGAGAAGTACGGCGAGCGCAAGGTGGCCGAGGGGGTGGCCGCGGCGTACAAGGCGAAGGGCGACCAGAGCGAGGAGGCGCTGTTCGAGGTGCTGGGCGTGAGCAAGGCGGAGTTCGAGCGGCAGTGGGCGGCCTACGTCCGCCGCCACCTGGCGTAGGGGGAACGCGGATGAGCGACCAGCACAACGACCACCAGTACGGCGGGCAGCCCGGATACGGACCGCCCCCGAACGGCGGGCAACCCGCCTACGGCCCCCCGAACCAGGGCCACCCCGCCTACGGCCCACCGAACCAGGCACAACCCGGCCACCAGCCGCAACCCGGATACGGACCGCCACCCAACCAGGCACAGCCTGGCTACCAGCCGCAACCCGGCTACGGACCACCCCATCCGACCCAGCCCGGCCAGCAGCCGCAGCCCGGCTACGGACCGCCCAACCAGGGGCAACCGGGCTACGGGCCACCGCACCAGGGACAGCCCGCCTACGGGCACAGCCAGGCGCAAACCGGCTACCAAGCGCCTGAGCAGGCGCAATCCGGCTACGGTCCGGCGACCGGGCCTTCCTATGGGCCGCCCCCTGCTCCTCAGCCCGGGCAGTGGAACCAGCAGCCGCCGTACCCGACCGGCCAGCCGTACCCCCAGCAGCAGCAGCCCGGCCGGCCGCGCCAGAAGGGCCGCACCGCGCTGTTCGTCGCGCTCGGCCTCGTGGTGCTGCTGGCCGTGGGCGCGGGCACCGCGTGGTTCGTCGCCGGCGGAGGGTCAGGCTCCCGGCAGGCCACGGCCCAGGGCGACGCGCAGGGCGGCGACGCGCTCGGCCAGTGGGCGGTGCCGCTGACGAACGCCGGCAGCTCCGACTTCACCACGGGCCTGGCCTTCGCCGCCTGGCTGACCGACACCACGATCATCCGCGCGCAGAAGGACGGCCTGCTCGCCTACGACCTCAAGAACGGCAAGCGCGCGTGGGGCGTGCCCTCCCCCGGCGAGCAGCTCTGCGGGGCCACCGGGGAACTGGTGTCGGGCAAGGGCGCCGTCGCGTACGGCGACGCCAGCATGTGCGACCACCTGGCGGGCGTGGACGCGGCCAAGGGCAAGCTCACCTGGAAGATCAAGATTCCTGCGGAGAAGTCCAGGTTGGCCAACATGATCACCGCACCTCAGGTGTTGAGCGCCGGCGACATGGTGGTGCTGTCGGTTCAGGAGACGGTCTACGGCCACCGCCTGTCCGACGGCGCCAAGCGGTGGACCGTCGCGCCGCCCGAGGGCTGCCATCTCGAGGACGTCCGTGCGGTCGCGGCGCGCGTGGTCACGCTCTACGACTGCGGGTTCGGCGAGGGCGCCACGAACCGGGTCGAGGTGCTGGACCCGCGCAGCGGCAAGCCGGTCAAGCGCTATCCGATCGGCGAGCTCGGCCTCGGCCCGTCGGTCCTGTCGGCCGACCCCGTCATCGTCCAGGTGGAGCGCGGGGGCGACGACACGTTCATCGCGTTCGACGACAAGGGCGGCACGGTCGAGGTCAAGGCGGGCCATGTGGACCTGCTGGCCATGAACAAGGTCGCCTTCTTCGATGGCATGGCCGAGGAGCGCCGCTACGCCGTACACAAGGACCGGCTGTATCTGGCGTCGTTCCCTGAGAACGTGCCGGACGCGCTGCGCTCCCGTAACACGGCGTTGGCCTTCGACCTGAAGACGGGCAGGCGGCTGTGGGAGTCGTCGGGCACCAACGCCACCAAGCTCACCTACGTCCGCGCCGACGACAAGGGGCTGCTGGCGCTGGAGGTGGGCGACCGGCGGGACCTGCCTCCCCGCCTGGTACGGCTCGACGCGGCCACGGGCAAGGCGACGCCGGTGGCGACGCTGCCGCAGGAGTTCGGCACCGAGGGCGACAACGCCAGGGTGTTCGAGCGGGGCGGCGCCGTCCTCATCGTGCCGTGGACGTCGGTGGCCACCAAGAACGCGGTCACGTACTTCGGCGGCTGACGGGTAGGGGCAGCCCGTGAACGTCGTGGTGCTGTCGGACACGCACGCGCCGCGCCGCTGGAAGTCGTGCCCGCCGCTGGTGGCCGACCGGCTGCGCGGCGCGGACGCGATCCTGCACGCGGGCGACGTGTGCGTGCCGTCGGTGCTGGAGGAGCTGGCCGTCTTCGCACCGGTGCACGTCGTCAAGGGCAACAACGACGGCCCTGACGTGGTGGCGCCCGAGACGCTGGAGGTGACTCTCGACGGGCTCAGGGTGGGCATGATCCACGACAGCGGCCCGGCCCAGGGCAGGCTCGGGCGGATGCGCCGGTTGTTCCCCGACGCCGGGCTCGTCGTGTTCGGGCACTCGCACATCCCGCTGGACGAGTCGGGCGAGGGCCTGCGCATCTTCAACCCGGGCTCACCCACCGACCGGCGCCGCCAGCCGTACGGCACGATCGGGATGTTGACGATTGAGCGGGGTGTGCTCACGGAGGCCCGGATCGTTCGGGTGACGTGAATGCGCCAAGTTCCGCATGACGCGCTAGCATTCCACAAAGCGGAACTTGGAGGAGAGTGTCGTGGCTGAGGCCCAGTCCCCCGTCGGCAGCGTCGATCGCGCCCTGCTCATCCTGCAGGAGATCGGAAAACACAGCAGGGGCGTTACGCTCGACGAGCTCGCCACCCGGCTCGGCCTGCCCAAGAGTTCGCTGCACCGACTGCTCGGAGCGCTGCGGCACCGCGGGTTCGCCGCGCAGCCCGAGCCCGGCGGCCCCTACTTCCTCGGCACCGAGTTGCTGGCGACCGCTTTCCGGTTCTACGAGACCATGGACCTGCGCACGCTCGTGCGGCCGCTGCTGCTGCGGCTGAGCGAGGAGTTCACCGAGACCGTGCACATGGCCATGCTCGATGGGAGCGAGGTCGTCTACCTCGACAAGGTCGAGGCGGTGCGGTCGATCACGATGACCTCGGTCGTGGGCGGCCGCAACGCCGCCCACTGCACGGGCGTCGGCAAGGCGCTGCTGGCCTGGACGTATCCGACCGACGAGGCGATCAGGGCGTGGGCCGACAGGTACGGCCCGCTGTCGGCCAGGACCCGCAACACGATCACGAACCCCGCGAAGCTGGCCACCCACCTCGACCAGGTGCGCCAGCGCGGCTACGCGCTCGACCTGGAGGAGAACGAGCCGGGCGTACGGTGCGTGGCCGCCCCCGTCTTCATGGGCAGGACCGCGCCCGTCGCCGCGGTGAGCGTGACCGCGATCAAGGACCGGATGTCGACCGCCAGGCTGGAAGAGGTGGGCAACGTCCTGAAGCGGGCGGTGGCCGAGACGATCTGACCGTCCGGTGGGAGCCCCACCGGACGATCGGAGTCAGCCCTTGACCGCGCCGGTCAGCGCCTGGACGAAGCGGCGCTGGCCGAACAGGAACACCGCCAGCACCGGCAGCGTGGTCAGCACCGTGCCCGCCATGATCGCCGGCCAGTCGGCGCGGTGCTGGCCCTGGAAGGTCGTCAGCCCCACCTGGACCGTGTAGTTGTCCTCCGAGTTGATCGCCACCAGCGGCCAGAACAGATCGTTCCACGCGGTGATGAAGGTGATGACGGCCAGCGCCGCCAGCGCGGGCCTGGCCACCGGCAGCACCACCCGGTAGAACACCGCCACGCGCGAGCAGCCGTCGATGCGCGCGGCCTCCTCCAGCTCCTTGGGGAAGGACTGGAAGAAGGAGGTCATCAGGTAGATGCCCACCGCCGAGCTGAGCTGCGGCACGATCAGCGCGCCGAGCGTGTCGGTGAGCCCGACCTTGTTGAAGATCAGGAAGGTGGGGATGACCGTCAGCTGGAACGGGATCAGCGCCGTGGCGATGACCAGGACCAGCACCAGCTTGGAGCCGACGAACCTGATCCTGGCGAAGGCGTAGCCCGCCATGCTGCACAGCACGACCTGGGCCAGCACGATCGCCCCCGACACGATGACGCTGTTGAGGAACCAACGCAGGAAGTTCGAGCGCTCGACGACCGTGCGGTAGCCGCCCAGGTCGATGCCCTCGGGCCAGATGGCCGGCGGGAACCTGTTGAGCTCGGCCTGGGTCATCACCGAGCTCAGCACCAGCCAGACGAACGGCAGCATGACCACGGCCGACATCGGCACCAGCACCAGATGCCACTTGCTGGGCAGGCGCAGCCCTCTCATGCCGTGGCTCCCCTCCGCCGCGCGACCAGCAGGCCCGCGACGATCAGCAGCAGGGTCCCGGCGAACAGCACGTACGCCACGGCCGCGCCGTACCCGGCGGTGGAGTAGGTGAAGGCCAGCTGCCAGACGTAGTAGACGATGGTCACGGTCGCGTTGGCGGGGCCGCCCTTCGTGGTGGTCATGACCAGGTCGAAGAACTGCAGCGCGTCGATCACGCCCCACACCGCCAGGAAGATCGTCATCGGCCGTACCGACGGCACGATGATGCGCCTGAACGTGGTCCACCGTCCCGCGCCGTCGATCGCGGCGGCCTCCATCACCTCCTTGCTGATCTCCTGGATGGCGGCCAGGTAGATCACCACCGAGAAGCCGAAGCGCGTCCAGAAGAAGATCAGCGTGAGGACGAACATCGCCTGCGAGGGGCTGCTGAGCAGCCCCTGGATGGGCAGCCCCAGCTTGGCGAGCAGCCCGTTGGCCAGGCCGAAGTCGCGGTCGAAGATGAAGCCCATGAGCAGGCCCGTCGCGGTGGCCGAGACGATGTAGGGCACCAGGAAGCAGGTCCGGTAGAACCCGATTCCGCGCACCTTCCTGTTCAGCAGCACCGCGACCAGCAGTCCGGCCACCAGCGAGGCGGGGATGTAGAGCACCAGCAGCAGCCCGGTGTTGCGCAACGCCTGGAAGAAGACCGGGTCCTCCAGCAGCGCCCGGTAGTTGTCGAGCCCGACGTTGCGTCCCGGCGTCATCAGGTCGGAGTCGGTGAACGACAGCAGCAGCGCCCACGCCATGGGCACCAGCGAGAACCCCAGGATGACCAGCGTCGCGGGCCCGGCGAAGGACCAGCCGGCGAGGTTGTCACCGAGCCTCCTGCGGTCCTTCGGGCGCCTGCGCGCGGCGGCGGAGGCCTCGATCACGGTGCTGCTCATGATCCTGGTACGGCCAGCGCCGCGTCGGACTTGGCGGCCGCCTGATCGAGGGCGCTCTTCGCGTCGCTCTTGCCCAGGAGGGCCTGGGCGATGGCCTCGGCCACGAAGGCGGACACCCTCGGGTACCGGGTGGTCGCCGGTCTGACCCGCTTGGCGTTGGCCAGGTTGGCCGAGATCACGTCGATGCCCGGGTACTTGCGGAGGTAGTCCTGGTAGCCGGGCAGCTTGGTGATCGACTCCCTGATCGGCAGCGAGCCCGTGTCACTCATCCACACCAGCTGCTGCTGGGCGGCCGTCAGCCAGGCCAGGAACGTGGCGGCCGCCTTGACCCTGCGCTCGTCGTGCTCGAAGACCACCCAGTTGTCGGGCCCCGAGATCGTCTCGTGGTTGCCGTTGGTGCCGGGCAGCGGCGAGACGCCGTAGTCGACCTTCGCCGCCTGCAGGTCGGGCAGCACCCACGGCCCCGACAGGAACAGCCCGAGCCTGCCGGACTCGAACAGCTTCTGCCCCTTCTCCGCGGGGCTGGAGTCGAGGTAGACGGACTTGTCGTCGACCGCCATGGCGCGCAGCCTGCCGAGCGCCTGCTGTCCCGCCGCGGAGTTGAAGGCCGCCTTCTTGTGGTCGGCCGACAGGATGTCGCCACCGGCCTGCCAGACCATCGGCCACAGGCCCCAGACCGCCTCCTCGCCGCCGCTGATCGGCCAGGTGGTGCCGAAGACGCCGTCCTTGGCGCTGGTGGCCTGCTTGGCCATGGCCCTGAAGTCGTCCCAGGTCCAGCCCGCCTTGGGCGGCTGGAGGCCGGCCTTGGCGAGCACCTTCTTGTTGTAGAGGACGACCATGTTGTCGACCACGGCGGGGAAGCCGATCACGTTGCCGCCGATGGTGACGGCCTGGCGCTCGCTGGCCCAGAAGTCGTTCCAGCCGACGGCCGGGTCCTTGACGAACGCGGTGAGGTCGGCCGTCTTGGGGTTCCTGGCGATGTTGGGCGCCCAGGAGCCGTAGAGGTAGGCGATGTCGGGGTAGGCGTCGGAGGTGAGCGCCGCGGTGATCTTGGGCAGCATGCCGTCCGCCGTCGCCCCGCCGGACTCGGTGTTGACCCTGATATCGGGGTGGCTCCGGTTGAACTGGTCGACCAGCTTCTCGATCGACTTGGCGGAGGCGTCCTCCTGGCCGTGCCAGATGGTGATCTCGACGGGCCCGCTCGCCTGCTCGCCCTGCGTGCCCCCGCCACCGCCGCAGCCGGCGGCGGCCCCGCCGACGACCAGGGTGACGACCGCGGCGGCGGCCAGCGCGCGCCTCATCGGACACCCTCGGGCAGCAGGTCGCCGTGGGCCGCGATCATCTCGTCGACGAGATCGTGGATCTGCTGGAGCGTGAGCGTCGCCGACGCGTTGGGATCGAGCATGGCGGCATGGTAGACGTGGTCGCGGCGGCCTTCGAGGGCCGCCCTCACGGTCAGCTCGCCCACGTTCAGGAACGTCCTGTTCAGCGCGGCCAGCTGGGGCGGCAGCTCGCCGATCCTGGTCGGGCGCATGCCGGACCGGTCGACCAGGCACGGCACCTCGACGCACGCGTCGCCGGGCAGGTTGGCGATCAGGCCGTCGTTGCGCACGTTGCCGTGGACGACCCTCGGGGTGCCGGTCTCGATGGAGTGGATCACCTCGGAGGCCAGCTCCATGGCGGGCTCGATCTCGACGCCCTCACCTGCGGCCAGCCTGCGCCTGGTCTCCTCGTAGGTGTCGAGGTTCTCCTCCGACCAGCGCAGGTAGATCTCGACCGGGATGCGGAAGTGCTCGACCTGGTCGTCGTGGTGCAGGAACCAGGGCAGGTACTCCGAGCCATGCTCGCTGGACTCGGTGGGGAAGTAGCCGAAGCGGCGGTACATCTCCACGCGGACGGTCCTGCGCAGCTCGGGGTCGCTGGCGATGACCTCGTCGAGCGCCGGGTACAGGTTCTGGCCGTTGCGCTCGAACTTCAGCACGAACGCCTGGTGGTTGGCGCCCGCCGTGACGAAGGAGACCTCCTCCTCCGGCATGCCCACCAGCGAGGCCAGCCTGGCCTGGGTGTCGCGCACGGAGTGGCACAGGCCGACGACGTTCTTGAACGGGGTCCCCTGGTAGACGGCGCAGGGGATCATCGCCATCGGGTTGGTGTAGTTGAGCAGCAGCGCGTCCGGCGCCAGCTCGGCCAGGTCGTTGCCCAGGCCCACCATCACCGGAATCGTGCGCAGCGCCCGGAAGATGCCGCCGATGCCGAGGGTGTCGGCGATCGTCTGGCGCAGGCCGTAGCGGCGGGGGATCTCGAAGTCGACGCGGGTGGCGGCGTGTCCGCCGACGGCGATCTCGTTGATCACGTAGTCGGCGCCGTCCACGGCGGCCCGGCGGTCGAGGTGCGCCTCCACCTTGGCGCCCAGGCCGAGCTCGGTGACCATCCAGTTGGCCATGGCCTCGGCAGTGGCCAACCGCTCGGGGTCGATATCGTGTAGGACCAGGGTGGATTCCCCGAGCTCCGGAAATGTCAGGATGTCGGAGAGGACGTTCTTGGTGAACTCGACGCTGCCGGCGCCGATGAAGACGATGCGTGCCATGGGGTTCCCTCCACAGAGCACGGCGGGCGAGAGGGCCCACTGCGTGCGGTGAGTATAGCCAGCCATCCGCGATACAGACTAGGGTTCCGCTATACGGAAAGATCGGATAGCCGCGGCATTCATCCGATTTGCGGAACTCTTGACATCAACAGGAAGCTTGACAACCTCCGATCTTGCCCGATTTCCTTGGTGGCGGAATATCATTCCGCTATGTGGAATAGAAGGTGAGCGCGTTGGTTCTTCTCCGATCGATCTACACCCGGTTGGCCACGGTCACGGCCTTACTGCCGGTCGCCGCACTCGGCCTCACGGCGTCCGCCGAGGCCACCACGACAGCCGCCCCGAGCATCACGTCGGGCACCAGGTCGGGCTCCGAGGCGTCGGCGAGCGCGGCGATCTGGCGCCCGCCGGTGCAGAGCCGCTGGCAGTACCAGCTCCAGGGCAACAAGGCCTTCGCCGCGACCGGCGGCATCAACGTCGACATCTGCGAGGTCCCGCAGACCGGCGGCGCCTGCGTGCGGCCGACCGTCTTCGACATCGACCTCTACGTCGACGCCGAGATCGCGGGCAACAACACCACCATCAACACGGCGGCGGTCAACGCCATCCACGCCAGGGGCGCCAAGGCGATCTGCTACATCGACGCCGGGTCGATCGAGGAGTTCAGGCCCGACTACCAGCGGTTCGTCGACTGGCACAAGAGCCACGGCAACTCCCTGCTCGGCAAGCCGTTCAGCGAGGAGTTCCCGAACGAGCGCTGGGCCAACATCAACAACGACAAGGGTCAGCGTGACTTCCTCCTGAAGATGATGGAGCCGCGCGTGGACAAGTGCGTCCAGGCTGGCTTCGACGGGGTCGAGTTCGACGTCGTGCACGCCCACGAGGAGGGCGAGGAGGTCACCGGCTGGGACATCAGCCCGCAGACCCAGCTGGTCTACAACAAGGCCCTGGCCGCGCTGGCCCACCGCAAGGGCCTGTCCGTCGCGCTGAAGAACGACCTCAGCCAGATCGAGGACCTGGTGTCGGTCTTCGACTACGCGGTCAACGAGGAGTGCTTCCAGTACAAGGAGTGCGGCGAGCTGTCGGCCTTCGTCAGGGCGGGCAAGCCGGTCTTCCAGGTGGAGTACAAGACCTCGCCGGGCAGCTTCTGCGCCAAGGCGCGGCAGCTGAAGTTCAACTCCGTCAAGAAGGCGAGCGACTACTCGCTGTACGACAAGCCGTACAAGCCGTGTAAGTGAGCGCGGGCCGCGGCCCCGCCGTACAGAGAGCCGTACAAGGGGCCGCGCGAGCCCGCTCACGCCAGCCTTGCCGGCGCGCGGGCCCGCTCGACGGTGGTGACGGGCACGGTGAGCTGGGAGATCGGGCGGTACTGGGAGAGCGGGATGTCCACGGCTGCCTCGGCTTAAGGGGGTTCAGGGGGTGAGCAGGGCCTTGACGGGAACGGTGTGGCCGTTCATCAGCGTGGTGAAGATCCCCGCCCCCTCGTCGAGCGGGAAGGTGTCGACCCAGCTGAGGTCCCAGCCGCCGACCAGGTCGGCGGCGGCGGCGAAGTCGGCGTCGGTGTAGGCGAACGAGCCGAGCACCCGCTTCTCGCCGCGCACGAGCCCCGCGGCGTCGAAGCCCGCGACGGTGTCGGCCAGGCCCAGCCACACCGCGACCCCGCCGGGACGCAGCAGCGCGAGCGACCGTTCGTGGGTGACGGCGGCGCCCACCGCGTCGAAGATCACGTCGTACTCGCCGGTCGGCTCGGCCACGGCCGCGGCCGCGCCGAGGCGGGCGGCGATCGCCCGGCGGCTTTCGGCGTGGTCGGCCACCTCGACACTCGCGGCCTTGCCCGACAGGGCGACCTGCAGGCACGCCAGACCGATCGCGCCCGCGCCGATGACGCCGACCCTGGCTCCGGCGGGAGTCCCGGCCAGCGCCCACGCGTGCACGGCGTTGGCCGCCGGTTCCACGATGCCCGCCGCCGTCCAGTCCAGCTCCCGCGGCGGCGTGATGACGGCCGCGGCGGGCACGGCCACGCGCTCGGCGAAGCCGCCCGGCCGGTGCACGCCGACGATCCGCCGATTCCTGCACACGTTGCGCAGACCCATGGCGCACACGTCGCACGCGCCGCACGACAGGATCGGGTTGACGATCACCTGCCTGCCGTCGTCCGTACGGCCGGCGAACTCGTGCCCCATCACCAGCGGCGGCACTCTGAAACCGGGGGTCCTGACCCCGTGCAGCTCGCTGCCGCAGATGCCCGAGGTGACCACGTGGACCAGGATCTCGCCCTCGCCGACCTCCGGTTCGGCCACCTCGCGCAGCTCGACCACGCCGGGGCCGGTGAACACCAGTGCCTTCATCGCCTGACTCCTGTCACGGGGTTGCGTACCACGCCGATGCCTTCGACGCCCACCTCGACGGTGTCGCCCGGCCGCAGGGAGCGGCGCGGGTCCATGAACTCGCCGCAGCCCCACGGCGTGCCGGTCAGCACGACGTCGCCGGGTTCGAGGGTGAAGGCGCGCGAGCAGAAGGCGAGGAGCTCGGCGACGCCGAAGAGCATCTCGGCCGTGCTGGAGTCCTGCACGCTCTGGCCGTTGACCGTCGTCCACAGCCGCAGCGCCTGGGGGTCGCCCAGCTCGTCGGGGGTCACGATGGCGGGGCCGAGGGGGCAGAAGGTGTCCAGGCTCTTGCCGCGCGTCCACTGGCCGTCGGCGAACTGCAGGTCGCGGGCCGAGACGTCGTTGGCCACGGTGTAGCCGGCCACCCCGGCCAGCGCCTGCGAGGGGCCGGCGTGGCGCAGTGGCGTCCCGATGACCGCCGCCAGCTCCACCTCCCAGTCCACCCGCTCGGTGAGGCCGTCGTCGATGACGATGGGCTCATCGGGGCCGATCACGCTGGAGGGGAACTTGGCGAACATCAGCGGCCGCTCGGGCCGGTCCATCCCGGCCTCACGGATGTGGTCGAGGTAGTTGAGCCCGATCGCCACGATCTTTCCGGGTCTCAGCGGCGCCACGGGTGTCGCTCCCGCCAGGGGCCTGGCCGCCGAGACCGCCAGCCGCCTGACCTCCTCGGGCCCTTCGGCCAGGACCGCTCGCAGCGGGAAGCCAGGGGGCACGTCCAGCGCGTACCACAGCCCCTCCCGCTCCGTCGCGGCGAAGCGGGCCTCGCCGACCCGCACGGTGCCAAGTCTCACGACATCACTCCTGATTCCGCTATACAGAATGCTATTCCGAATCAGCGCAAGAACACCAGCATGTGGAGCGCCTGTCAAGAGGCATCCACAGCCATGACTAGATTCCGAATGACGGAATGCTGGTACGCTATGCGGAATTGATGCTACTTTCGGGGCACCTTCGAGAGGGGCGGTCCACTCATGTACCCCGAGATCGACACTCCCGCGCTCGTCCTCGACCTCGACGTGGTCAGCGCCAACGTGACGGAGATGGCCAAGGTCGCGGCGCGCAACGGCGTCAGGCTGCGGCCGCACATCAAGACGCACAAGATGCCCGAGCTGGCCAGGATGCAGCTCGCGGCGGGCGCGACCGGCATCACCTGCGCGAAGCTGGGCGAGGCGGAGATCATGGCGGACGCCGGGATCGACGACATCCTGCTGGCCTTCCCGATCTGGGGCGAGGCCAAGCTGCGCCGCCTGGCCGCGCTGCGCGAGCGGGCCAGGGTGCGGGTCAGCCTCGACTCCCCCGAGGTCGCCGCCGGGCTCGGCCGGCTGGGCGGAGCGCCCGTCGAGGTGCTGGTGGAGGTCGACACCGGCCAGCACCGCCTGGGCCGCCCGCCCGGCCGGCCCACCGCCGACCTGGTCGCCGAGATCGCCGCCGTCCCCGGCGTCGAGGTCGTGGGGCTGCTCACGCTGGCCGGCCACGCCTACCACTGCCGCACCCCCGAGGAGCTGGCCGAGACCTCCCGCCGCGAGGGCGCCGACCTGGTGGCCACCGCCGAGCTGTGCGCCCGCGACGGCATCGAGCTGCGCGAGATCAGCGTCGGCTCCACCCCCACCGCCAGGCACGTGGCGGGGGTGGCGGGCGTGACCGAGATCAGGCCGGGCACCTACATCTTCAACGACGCCTCGATGATGCGCCTGGGCGTGGCCACCGAGACGAGCACCGCCGCCCGCGTGCTGTCCACCGTCATCGCCCGGCCCACGCCCGAGCGGGTGGTGTTCGACGCGGGCACCAAGTGCCTGACCTCCGACGGCAGCGGCTCGCCCGACTGGATCAGGGTCGTGGGCGCGCCGTACGCGCACATGGACTTCCTCAACGAGGAGCACGCGGTCGCCCGCCTGGAGCCAGGCCGCCACGGCGAGCTGCCCGTGGGCACGCGGGCGTCGCTCATCCCGAGCCACGCCTGCTCCGTCGTCAACCTCTTCGACCACGCCTACGGCGTCGAAGATGGACAGGTCATCACCGAACTACGCGTCGCGGCCCGCGGCGCGGTGCGTTGAAAGCAGGCACACCATGCGCGGACTCGCCGGCAAGCGAGTGCTGATCAGCGGCGGCAGCAGCGGCATCGGCGCCGCCACGACCCGCCGGTTCCTGGAGGAAGGCGCCCGCGTCGTGCTCGGCGGCCTCGACGCCGCCGAGGTCGAGGCGACCGTGGCCGAGCTGTCGGCGCTGGGCGAGGTGGGCGGGCTGGCGGGCGACGTCCGCTCGGAGGCCGACGTCGCCCGGCTGGTGGAGGGCGCGATCGCGGCGATGGGCGGCATCGACGTCCTGGTCAACAACGCCGGTACGGCATGGCGCGAGCCGTTCCTGGAGATCACCCCCGGCCACTGGGACACGATCATGGCGGTGAACCTGCGCGGCATGTTCCTCGTCGCCCAGGCCGTGGCCCGCCACCTGGTGGAGCGCGGCGAGGGCGGCGTCATCCTCAACATGTCCTCCACCAACGGGCTCGGCGGCGAGGCGGACTACGCGCACTACAACGCCTCCAAGGGCGGGGTGCTGCTACTGACCAGGACGATGGCCGTCGAGCTCGGCAGGCACGGCATCAGGGTGAACGCGCTGTGCCCCGGCTACATCAGAACACCGCTCAACTCGGCCATCTCCGCCGGGCTCGCCGACGGCTTCGTCTCGGCCTACGAGCGCGACCACATCCCCCTCGGCCGCGCGGGGCTGGCGGAGGAGGTCGCGGCGGCGTACGCCTTCCTGGCCTCCGACGACGCGGCCTTCATCCACGGCACCGAGCTGGTCATCGACGGCGGCCAGCTGGCGATCATGTGATCAGTGCGGGCCGGCGGGCTCCGTGCCGCACGGCCCGCCGCCTGCCGCCTCCGCGAAGAAGACCCGCTCTCCCCCGAGGGTGAGCGTCGGGTAGTAGGAGGCGATCCGCTCGGTGGAGGCGCCGACGTAGTGGCAGATGAAGCTACGGCGGAAGCGGTCGGCGGTCGTGTTGGGCCCGGAGCCGTGCACGAGGTTGCCGTTGAAGAACAGGACGTCGCCCGGCTCCATGTCGACCGGCACCCGGGCCAGCCCCGGAGGCGGCGGCACGTACTCCCTGGTGAAGGAGAGCCCCGGGTCGGCCTCCTCGGGGCAGAACAGGTCCATGAGGTGGGTGCCGGGCACCACCTCCAGGCCGCCGTTGGCCCTGTCGATGGTGTCGAGGGCGATCCACGCGGCCACGCACGTGCCCGGCTCGACCCTCAGGTAGAAGTTGTCCTGGTGCAGCGCCTGCCCGCGCGCGCCGGGCGGCTTGAAGTAGAACATGCTCTGGGCTGCTACCGGCTCCTCGCCGAGGATCCGGCCGACGACGGCGGCGATCCTGGGGTCGAGCAGGTAGCGCAGGGCCAGCGCGTTGACCTGGTGGGGGTGCATGACCCGGGGGTAGTCGCGCAGGATGTCGTAAGGGGCGCCCGGATCCTGCGGCCCGGGGGTGAAGTGGCCGGGGATCGGCCCCGCCGCGTGCAGGGCCATGAACTCCTGCCGCAGCTCGGCGGCCTCGTCGGCGGTGAGCAGCCCGCGCAGGACGGCGAAGCCCTCGTCGTGGAAGGCCTTGACCTGCGGCTCCGCAAAATTCATCACGATAGGTTCTCCCTCGTCCGGCTGTTTCCCACGCTAGGAGGCCGATCAGGTGGACGGTATGCCTGCGACGGCTGAAGACCTGTCCGTTCCTGCTGCCGACCTGGTGATCGTCGGGCACTTCGACCAGCCGCCCGGCTACGCCGTGCGCCGCCGTACGGGCGCGCCGAGCTGGCTGCTCATGTGGACCCAGGAGGGGGCGGGGCACGTCGAGCAGGGCGGGGCGGCCTTCACGGTCGGCCCGGGAGATCTGATCGTGCTGGGCTCCATGACCGGCCATCACTACCGGGTCGGGACCGGGGCGAGCCACTGGGCGTTCTGGTGGGTGCACTTCCAGCCGCGTCCGTCCTGGCTGAGCTGGCTGGGCCCGTACGCCAAGGGCTCGCGCTGCCACCTGGTCCGCGCGGTCCCCGAGGCGGTGCACGAGCGCCTCGACCACACCTTCCGCAGGGCGAGCGCCGACGCCCGCCGGCCAGGGCACGGCACGTCGCACGCGCTCGCCCGCCCGCTCCGGCCCGCCGTGGCGGCCCTGCCGCAGGCGCGTGAGCTGGTGCTCAACGCCGTCGAGGAGGCGCTGCTGCTGGCGACCGCCGCGCGCGTCGGCGAGGCGCAACCGGCGACCACGGGCCTCGGCGAGGGGCGTGATCCGCGCATCCGGCAGGTCGAGGCGCTCATCGCGGCCGAGCCCGACGCCCCGCACACGGTCGCGTCGCTGGCCGCGTCCGTGTCGATGTCGCCGTCGCGGTTCGCCCACCTGTTCACGGCGCAGACCGGCAGCGCGCCCATGCGAGCCGTCAGGCAGGCGCGGGTACGGCACGCCGCCCGGCTGCTGGAGGTGACCGACATGGACGTCGGGCAGGTCGCCACGGCCTCGGGCTTCGCCAGCCCGTTCCACTTCAGCAGAACCTTCCGCAAGGAGTACGGGCTCTCCCCTCGCCAGTACCGCTCCCACCTGCGCGACGCCTGAAGCCGCGAGGTCCTCGACCGCTGTTTCACCCTGGTCCCGCCCGCGTGAGCGATCGGGACCGGAACCGTTAGAGCGGGCCCGAGCTGGGCAAGCGCAGGTCATGCCAGAAGAACCCAACGCCACACCGCCCGCGCAGAGCCAGCCGTACCCGGGACGCAGCGATCGGATGTCGCCGCAGCCGCGCGACGAGATGCGCGACTACGAGGGCCGCGGCCTGCTGCGCGACAAGCGCACGCTGATCACCGGAGGAGACTCGGGGATCGGGCGGGCCGTCGCCGTCGCCTTCGCCAAGGAGGGCGCCGACGTCGCGATCGCCTACCTCAGCGAGCACGAGGACGCCAACCACACCAGGAAGCTGGTGGAGGCCGCCGGCCGCAGGTGCGTGCTGCTGCCCGGCGACCTCGGCGACGCCGACCACTGCCTGTCCGTGGTCGAGCAGGCCGTGGCCGAGCTCGGCGGGCTGGACGTCGTGGTGAACAACGTGGCCTACCAGGCGCCGGTCAAGTCGCTGGAGGAGCTGACCGACGAGCAGTGGGAGCACACGTTCGCCGTCAACATCCACAGCTACTTCCGCGTCACCAAGGCGGCACTGCCGCACCTGCGCGAGGGTGGCGCGATCGTCAACACCTCCTCCGTCAACGGCCTGCGCGGCAACAAGTCGCTCATCGACTACGCCGCCACCAAGGGCGCGATCAACGCCTTCACCCAGTCGATGGCGCAGAACCTCCTCGAGCGGGGCATCAGGGTCAACGCGGTCGCGCCGGGACCGGTCTGGACGCCGCTGATCCCGGCGACGATGCCGGAGGGGCGGGTGGACGAGTTCGGCAAGCAGGCGCCGATGAAGCGGGCGGCCGACCCGGACGAGATCGCGCCGTCGTACGTGTTCTTCGCCGCCGGGCGGCTCTCGTCCTACTACAGCGGCGAGATCCTGGCCCCGATCGGCCCAGCCGATGCCGGGGTGACGATCCGGGATCTACGCAATCGGGGGCCAGGTCAGACCTGAACGCGCAGGTCAAGCCGGTACGGTACGAACCATGCGTGCCCGGAGAGCGGCCATGCCGACGCTCGCCGCGCTGGTGGTGCTGGCCACCGCGTGCGGCGGCGCGACCTCGGCCGCGCAACAGCAGCAGCCGCCCGCGACGACGCCGCTGTCGCCCTCGCCCCGGCCGATGCTGGCGGGCAAGGTGGTGGCCATCGACCCGGGACACAACGGAGGCAACGCCGACCATCCCGAGGTGATCAACCGGCCGGTCGATATCATCACCGGGCGCAAGCCGTGCAACACGACCGGGACCGAGACCGCCGCCGGATACACCGAACACGCCTTCACCTGGGACGTGGCGCGCAGGCTCGCCCCGATCCTGCGGAAGATGGGCGTCGAGGTCGTGCTGACCAGGCCGAACGACACCGGCGTCGGGCCATGCATCACCAAGCGGGCGGCCATCGGCAACAAGGCCGAGGCCGACGCGGTGGTGTCGATCCACGCCGACGGCGCCGCCGCGAGCGGGCACGGCTTCCACGTGATCATGCCGGGCCTGGTGCCCGGACACAACGACGCGATCATCGAGCCGTCCAAGCGGCTGGGGCTCGCCGTCCGCGACGCCTACACGCGGGGCACCGGCATGCCGTTCTCCACCTATGTCGGCAAGCAGGCCCTCAGCACCCGCACCGACCTGGGTGGGCTCAACCTGTCGACCCGTCCCGCGGTGTTCGTCGAGTGCGGCAACATGGGCAACCGCGGCGACGCCGCCAAGATGTCGGATCCGGCCTTCCGCCAGCGCATCGCCGCCTCGCTGGCCGCCGGGCTGAGGAAGTATCTCGACGGGCAGTGACCCGTGTGAGCGTCTTACGCCGGATCCTTCTCCGGTCCCGTCAGGCCCGTTGTGCTCTCGACGACGTGCAGGTAGCCGGGGCAGCGGGTGAAGTCATCGGCCGTGCACTCCATGATGTGCTCGACCAGCGCTTTGGAGGCGGCGAGCTCGCGCAGCCTCCGCTCCAGCTCGGCGTGGTGCCGTTCGAGGACGGCCCGGCGCTCGGCGCCGCCGGTGACGTTGAGGATCTCCCCCACCTGCTCCAGGCTCATTCCCGCCGCCTTGGCGCGGATGATCGTCAGCACCCTGACGATGTGGTCGCGGGTGTAGACGCGCCTGCCGTTCACCCTGGTCGCGGGGGTCAGCAGGCCCATGGCCTCCCAGTGGCGCAGCACGTGCGGCGCCAGATCGAACCGCTCGGCCAGCTCGCCGATGCGCATCGAACCGCTTGACTTCATGTTGACATTAACTTGCAGACTTTGGCGCATGTCAAACACCTTCGATGTCGCCGTCATCGGCGGCGGGCCGGCCGGCATGGCCGCGGCGCTGACGCTGGGCCGTACCCACCGCTCGGTGCTGCTCCTCGACGCCGGCCAGGGCCGCAACGCCCCCGCCGAGAACGTCCACAACTTCCTGACCAGGGACGGCACTCCCCCCTCGCTCCTCCGCGAGCTGGGCCGCCGGGAACTGGCTGCCTACGACACCATCCAGGTGCGGCAGGAGAGCGTCGTCGACGTGCGGGCGGGATTCGAGCTCCGGCTGTCGGGCGGCGGTACGGCGCGGGCACGGCGGCTGCTGCTGGCCACCGGGCTGGCCGACGACCTGCCGGGCCCCCGCGGCGTCGAGGCGCTCTGGGGCCGCTCCGCCTTCCACTGTCCCTACTGCCACGGCTACGAGTGCACCGGCAAGCAGGTCGCCGTGCTCGGCACCGGCCTTCCCCGGGTACGGCTGGCGCTGCAGCTGAGCCGCTTCGCCGCCGACGTCGCGCTCTGCACCGACGGCAGCCCGCTCGACACCGCGCTGCGTGACCGGCTTCAGGCAAACGGCGTCATCGTGCGGTGCGAGGCCGTCGCCAGGCTGGAGGCGACGGGCGACCGGCTCGACCAGATCGTGTTCGAGAGCGGGCCGCCGCTCGCGCGCCAGGCGGTGTTCGTCGCCAATGTGCCGCGCCAGCGCTCCGACCTGGCCGCCCGGCTCGGCTGCGCGATCTTCTCCGACGGGTGCGTCGAGGTGAACGAGTTCGGACAGACCAGCGTGCCCGGGGTGTACGCGGCGGGCGACATGGCGCGCCGGGCCACCGTACCCGTGCCGCTGGCCGCCGTCATCGCCGCCGCCGCCAGCGGCACGGTCGCCGCGGCGGTCATCGACCAGGACCTGCTCGGCGAGGACTTCGATCTGCCGCGCCCGTTCGCGCGAGCGGAGGGCTGAGCGCCGTGACCGCCGACCTCGCGCGCGGCGCCCCCTCGCGGGTGCCGCTGGCCACCGCCGGACTACTCCTCGGCATGCTGCTGTCCGTCCTGGACCAGACGGTGGTGGCCATCGCGCTGCCCGACATCGCCGCCGACCTCGGCGGCATGGACGCGATCGGCTGGGTCGTCACCTCTTATGTGCTCGCCTCGACCACGACCGGCGCTCTCTACGGTCGCCTCAGCGACAGGTTCGGCCGCCGCGCGGTCTTCGTGACCGCGGTCGCCGTGTTCGTGGCCGGTTCGATGCTGTGCGGTGTGGCCCAGACGATGTCCCAGCTCGTGGCCGCCAGGACCGTGCAGGGCATCGGGGCGGGCGCGCTGTTCGTGCTGCCGACGATCGCGCTGTCCGAGTTGTACCCGCAGCGGCTGCGCGGCCGGGTCCAAGGCCTGACCGGCGGCGTCTTCGCGCTGGCCAGCGTGGGCGGCCCGCTGGTGGGAGGCGCGATCACCGACGCCGCGGGCTGGCGCTGGATCTTCTACGTCAACCTGCCGCTCGGCCTGCTCGGCATCGCGCTCGTGGCGTTCGCCCTGCGCCTGCCCAGGGCGGGCGGGGACGGCAGGGTCGACGTGCCCGGCTCCGCGCTGCTGGCAGGCGCGATGGTGAGCCTCCTGCTGGTGGCCGAATGGGGTGGCCGCGTCCACGCGTGGACCTCCGGCGTGATCACCGCGCTGGCCGTGGCCTTCGCCGTCCTGCTGGCGCTGCTCGTGTGGTGGGAACGGCGGGCGGCTGACCCGCTGCTGCCGCCGCGGCTGTTCGCCGTCCCCGCGCTGCGTCTCGTGCTGCCGGCCACGGCGCTGCTCGGGGCGTTGCTCGGCGGCTCGATCGTGTACCTGCCGACCTACCTGCAGTCGGCGTACGGCATGACCGCCACGCAGGCGGGTCTCGCGCTCAACCCGTACGTCATCACGTTCATGGCGGTCTCCTTTCTGGCGGGGGCCCGGCTCTCCGGCCGGGTCAAGCCCGTTCTGCTGGCCGGGTCGGTGATCGTGGTGGCGGGGTTCGCGCTGCTGAGCGGGCTCGACGCGGGCACGCCGTACGCGCTGCTGGCCGTGCACCTGGCTGTGCTCGGCGCCGGATTCGGGCTGCTGATGCAGAACCTGGTCGTCGTCGCGCAGAACGCCGCCGTCCCCGCCGACCTCGCGGCCGTCACCTCCATGGCGGTGTCGGTGCGCGGGCTCGGCATGTCGCTCGGGGTCGCGGTCTTCGGTACCCTGCTCGCCAGGCAGACGGACGGCCGGACCCCGAGCGCGGCGGCCACGGCGGCGGCCATCCCCGAGGTGCTCGTGTGGGGCGTCCCCGTGGCCGTGCTGCTGGTGGCCGTGATCGCCGCCCTCCCCTCTCGGCCGTCCGGGGTCGCGTCGGCCCAGGTGGCGGGCCTTGTAGGGGGTGAAACTCCGGTGCGAGACTGAAGCCGACGGGAGGGGACGTCATGATCGAGGTCAAGAACATCGACAAGCCGGACGAACATCGCGACTTCCCGAACGGCCGCCTGGAGGTGTGCAACCTCAGCGGCCTGACCTTCGGCGTGGCCACGTTCGAGCCCGGATGGCGCTGGTCGGAGTCGGTCAAACCCATCGCGGGCACCGACTCGTGCGAGGTCTACCACAACGGGTTCGTCGTCTCCGGCAGGCTCCGCATCCGGATGAACGACGGCGCCGAGGCCGAGCTCGGGCCGGGCGACGTCTTCGTCTGCCAGCCTGGCCACGACGCCTGGGTGGTCGGCGGCGAGCGGTGCGTGGTCTACGACTTCTCCGGCGGCGCCGCCGAATACGCCAAGCCGCAGGGCTAGCGGCCGCGCGCCCTGGTTGGGGCTTTCCGTGCCGTTGCTTGTGCCAACCCTGCATCTGCGCGGCTCGACCGGGTGGTGCGGCCGCCGTAGCCTCGGAGATCGGGAGGGGCGCCTAAGGAGGCATCATGTTCATCCAGGTCATCAAGGGCCGCACCGCCGATCCCGCACAGCTGCGCGCCGCGCTCGACCGCTGGGTGGAGGAGCTGTCGCCCGGCACGCCGGGCTGGCTCGGCACGACCGCGGGCGTCACCGACGACGGCACCTTCGTCAACCTGGCCAGGTTCGAGTCGGAGGAGGCGGCCCGCGCCAACAGCGGCAGGCCCGAGCAGCACCAGTGGTGGACGGAGACCTCGAAGCTGCTCAGCGGCGACGTCGTCTTCCGCGACTGCCGCGAGGTCGTCTCGTTCCTGGGCGGCGGCTCGGACGAGGCGGGGTTCGTCCAGATCATCGAGGGCAGGACGCGCGACGTGCAGCGGATGCGCGAGCTCAACGACCTCTACGAGGCGCGTTTCCAGGACTTCCGCACCGACGTCATCGGCGGTGTGGCAGCACTGTACGGCGAGGGCGCGTTCACGCAGGCGATCTACTTCACCTCCGAGGCGGCGGCGCGCGAGGGCGAGCTCAAGCAGCCGCCCGCCGAGCTGAAGGAGCTGTTCGACGAGGAGATGGCGCTCTACGAGGGCGACCTGGTCTTCCACGACCTGCGCGACCCCTGGCTGTTCTCCCGGCGCTGACGCCGGCCGGCGGCTTCTCATGGCAACGGTGCGCCAAGCCCATTAGCCTGGTGGGATGCTCGCCCTCGACTTCGTCAGCACGCTCCGCGCCGGGCGCTCGGGCCTCACCGACAACCTCGCCGACCCCGGCGCGCTCACCGCGTGGGCCCGCTCGCACGCCGACGACCTCGGCCTGGACCCCGGCTTCGCCGCCACACCCGAACAGTGGAGCCAGGTCGTGGAGCTGCGGCAGGCCGTCAGGGCGCTGTTCGCCAGGGCCGTCGCGCCAGGCCCGCCCAGCGCGGCCGACGCGGCCCGGCTGCCCCCGTTCGACCAGGCGCTGGCCAGGGTGAACGCGGCGGCGCTCGCCGTACCCACCGCTCCTCGGCTGGCCTGGGACGAGGCCGCGCCCACGCTCACCCACGTTCCCGTGGGACCTGCCGAGCAGGCGCTGCCCGCGCGGCTGGCACAGGCGGCCATGGAGTTCCTGGCCGGACCCCAGGCCGCCGAGCTTCGCGCCTGCCCCGCCCCCCGGTGCGTGCTGTATTTCGTCAAGGAGCACCCGCGTCAGGAGTGGTGCTCGACCGCCTGCGGCAACAGGGCCAGGGCCGCCCGCCACTACCGCGCACACAAGGGCGAGTGACGCACGTCACTATTTTCTAACGGAACAGTGCTCAAAACTCCGTTATATTCGTCATATCGGATCACACGGAGGAGTGAGCATGTCCGCATTCCAGACCGGCCACATCGGCCTCAACGTCACCGACCTCGACCGGTCGGCCGCCTTCTACCAGAGCGTGTTCGGCTTCGAGATCAGCGGCAGATCCCAGCAGGAAGGCAAGGAGTACGCCTTCCTGTCCCAGGACGGCACGCTCGTGCTGACCCTGTGGCGCCAGAGCGAAGGCCGCTTCCCCACCGCCACCCCTGGCCTGCACCACCTGTCGTTCCGGGTCGAGGGCCTCCATGAGGTACAGCAGGCCGAGGCGGCACTGCGCGAGATCGGCGCGACCATCCACCACGGCGGCATCGTCCCCCACGGCGAGGGCGCCTCCTCGGGCGGCGTGTTCTTCGAGGACCCCGACGGCATCCGCCTGGAGATCTTCGCCCCCGACGGCGCCGGCGACCGTCCCGCCCCCAGCGGCTCGGCCCCGACCTGCGGATTCTTCTAGGCCATGGAGCACCGGGGAGAAACCGCCGTCCAGCGCATGGCCGGCGTGCCGCGGGCGGGAGCGTGGGGGTCGGCCAGGGTCAGGCCCGAGATCCCCGACGCGGCCGCCGACTTCCTGCGCCACCAGCGCATGCTGGTCATCGGCGCGACCGACACCCGCGGCCGGATGTGGGCGGGCGCGCTGACCGGCCCTGAGGGATTCGCCCAATCGCTGGACGAGCGGCGCGTGATGATCGGCGCGTTGCCGGGGCCCGGAGACCCGCTGGAGGGCGCGTTCGAGAGCGAGCGCGAGCTCGGCGTGATCGCGATCGAGCCCGCCACCAGGCGCCGGATGCGCGTCAACGGCACCGCCCACGCCGCGGGCGCGGGCCTGCTGGTGCACACCGACCAGGTGTACTCCAACTGTCCCAAGTACATCCAGGCCAGAACGATCGTCCCTGGGCCCGGCCACGTCTCACCCGTGGCGCGCTCGACAGACGTGCTCGACGCGCGGCAGCGAGAATGGATCTCCCGCGCGGACACCTTCTTCGTGGCCACCCACGCCGAGGGGCTCGGGGCCGACGTCTCGCATCGGGGCGGCAATCCAGGCTTCGTCACCGTGTCCGGCGAAAGGCACCTGGCCTGGCCCGACTACGTGGGCAACATGATGTTCATGACGCTGGGCAACCTGGAGCTCGACCCGGCATGCGGGCTGCTGTTCCTCGACTACAACAGCGGCGACGCGCTGCACCTGACGGGCCGGGCCCGGGTGAAATGGGGTTCGGAGCGGAGCGTCGGCTTCGAGGTGGACGGCGTGGTGGAGATCACCGGGGCCTCGCCGCTGCGCTGGGAGTTCGGCGACTACTCCAAGCACAACCCTGCCTGAGGGATGCCCCTCCCCGCTTCTCGCGCGAGGGAGGGGCCCGTCATCATTAGGGCTTCGGGGGCTCCCGCATCACCTCGTCCTCGCCGGGCTCCTTCCTGCCCCGCCTGACCAGCAGCAGAGCCGCGCCCGCCAGCGCCACGACGGCGCCGGTCGCCCACAGCCACACTGGCACACCCTGCTCGGCCGGCTTGTCCGCCCCGGCGGCAGTCGCAGGCGCGGCGGAGGGCTCGGGCGCCGCCGAGGCCACCGTGGCGGACTCAGAGACAGAGGGGGTGGGGGTGGTGGAGGCGGCCCCCTTCACCGTGAACGGGATCTCCCCCTCGATCGGGTGCCCGTCGGAGGAGACCACGCGCCACCCGATGACGTAGCGGCCCGGCGCGGGCGGCTGCGGCACCCGCACCGTGACGACCGCGCCGTCCACCTCGGGCTTTTCCACGGATACGGCCGTGCCGCCCTCGTCGTGCAGCACGACGGCGGGCAGCCGTACCCGCGAGGTGAACTCCAGCTCGATCTCCTCCACCGCCGCCACCGCGGCGTTCCTGGCCGGCGAACTGCTCTTGAGCCGGTCGTGGGCCAGCGCCTGCGGCGCGCCGTACCCGACGAACAACCAGCAGGCGGCCAGCACCAGCAGGCTCCTGCGGACCAATGTGTTGATCATGACAGCAGGCTCTCCCCAATCCAGCCGTCGGGCCCGCAGCCCGGCGGTACGGCGAAGACCGCCGAACCGATCGGCGTCGTCCATTCGTTCAGCAGGTCCACCTCGGCCAGCCGTTCCTGGACGGGCACGAACTGGCGGGCGATGTCGGCCTGGTAGGAGGCGAACAGCAGCCCGGTGTCCGCCCTGCCGTCGGCGGCCACGCCCTCGTCGTAGTTGTAGACCCTGCGCATGATCCGCAGGTTCGGATCGGCGACGCGGGCCCTGCGGATGTGGGCGTACTCGGAGATGACGGGAAACCCGGTGGCCGTGAGCTTGGCGAAGTCGGGCTCGTCGTGCTCGGTCCCGCCGGTCAGCGGCGCGCCGTCGGCCAGGCGGCGGCCCACCGTGAACTCCTTGGCCACGACGTCGGCGGCGTCCCAGGTCTCCATCTCGGCCCTGATCCGCCGCAGCACCAGGGTCGTGCCGCCGCTCAGCCAGCCGCCCTGCTCCGGAACCCAGACCGCCCGCTCGAACTCGGGCGTCCCGGGCACCGGGTTGACGGTTCCGTCGAGTTGTCCCATGACGTTGCGTTGGGTGGTGCCGCTGCGCTGGGCGTGCGCGGCCCGCCGGAACCCGCGCTGTGTCCAGCGGACGCGGGCGAACGACCTGGCGTCCTTGACGACCATCCGCACCGCGTGGGCGACGGTGAGCGGGTCGTCGGCGCAGACCTGGACGAGCAGGTCGCCACCGCTCCATCGTTTGTCCAACTTGTCGATCGTGAAGGCGGGCAGCGCGGCCACCGGCGCGGGACGCCGCTTCTCGCGCCCGACCGCCGCGAACAGGCCAGGCCCGAACCCGAACGTCACGGTCAGCCGCGCCGGCAGCGACGCCAGTTCCGGCTCGGTGTCGGCCAGCGCGGGCCGCCCCTGGGTCAACCTCCGGGCGTCGTCGGTCAGCAGCCGCATCATCCTGGACACCTCGTCGCGGCCGACACCCTCGCGCAGGTCGAGGCCGACGAACACGGCGTGCGCCTGCGGCGCGGTCGCCACGCCCGCCTGGTGCGGGCCGTGGAACGGCTCGACCGCACGAGCGTCGGCGAGCGCCGTGCCCGCAGTCGCGGCGGCGGCACCGGCGGTCCCGACGACAGCACCGGCGGGCCCGACGACGGCGGTCACGGCCGCCGCGGCGCCGCCCGCGAACAGCCGGCGGCGGTGCACCGGCAGCGTCGGCTCAGCCATGGCTGCCGCCCATGTCCATGCCCGGCTGGTAGTCCTCCTTGGCCCCGGCGAAGTCCTTGCCCATCGCGGTGAAGACGAACGTGCCGCCGCCCTCCAGGTCCAGCGTGAACGACACCTCCGCGCCCGGCTTCACCTCCTCGGTGACGCCCATGAGCATGATGTGGTCGCCACCGGGCTTCAGCTCATGGGAGCCGTTGGCGGGGATCACGAACCCGCCCTTCTTCGGCTGCATCACCATCTTTCCCTTGGACTCGACGACCTCGTGCAGCTCGACCTTGGGCGACAGCGGGCTGCTGCCCGCGACGACGGTGACGGGCTTGCCCGAGGTGTTGACCAGGGTGCCGAAGGCGGCCGTCATCCCCTTCTTGGTGGTCTTGATCCACGGGTCGGTGATCGTGAGCGGGGCCCCGTTGGCTGATGGCGCGGCCGAGGGATCGGCCGCGGGATCGGCCGACGGGTCGGCCGGGGAGGTCGCCACCGCCAGGCTGGGGGCGGGGTTGGCCGCCTCCTGGGAACCGCAGGCGGTCACGCCTGCCAAGGCGGCCACACTGATGGCGGCGAGGATGACGCGCGAGAACATGGGAAAGCCCTTCTTCCGGCTGAGCCGGTTACTGGTGCCACGGCACTGTTGTGAGCTCGGCGCTGCCCATCACGGGGGAACACAGCACAGGGGAACGCCGAGTAACGCTGACGCTCGTGGGTGAGGTCAGGCGGTAACGGTGCGGGTGACGCCAGGAGGGCCGCGCCTGTCGAGGTCGTGGCCGAGCAGGATCCAGCGCGGGATGACCGGCGTCGCGGCCGGCGCGGCGAGGACCGTACGGCCCGCCGGGTCGACGAACGCCAGGAGCGTGAAGAGCAGGCGCACGGCCAGCCGCCTGAGCAGGGCCCAGATGGCCCGCTCCCCGTGGGACAGCCACAACGCCGTCAGCCCGACCGCCCACCCGTGCATGACCAGCATGCCGAGCCCCGGCACCAGCCCCGACTGGCCGTGCCCGTGGGCGACGGCCACCGGCTCCACCGCGTGGGCGGTGGAGAACAGCACGTGCAGCACCGCCTGCGAGGCGGCGAGCGTCGCGAGGATCACGCCGAGCGAGCGCTCCCGCCCGGCCAGCGCGTGCGCGGGCAGGAACGCCAGCAGCAGCGCGAGCAGCGCGGACGGCGTCGAAACCGACCCGCCGGCGAAGGTGTGGGCGGCGATGCCGAGCAGGACGGAGACCGCGGCGAAGGCGGCGGCTCGCAGCGCTCGTAGCGGCATCGTGGCTGACATGGCGCCGCCATCATCGCACGATGCCCCGCCGCGCCCCAAAGCGGCTCCTTCCGCCCACCTGCCGCGGACAGCGGAAGGCTCCGGTACGGCCCGCGGGAGCCGTACCGGAGCCTGTCTGTGATCAGGCGGAGATCGTGCTCTCGTCCTCGGCGGGCGTGGGAGAGACGGCCGCGGGAGCCGTACGGCGCAGCATCGCCATCGCGGTGACGCCCGCCAGCAGGCAGCAGACCGTGCCGACCCACGCGCCGAGCGACATCGCGGAGCTGAACGCGTCGCGGGCGGCCGCGACGATGCCGGGGTCGCCCGCCACCACCGCCTGCCCGATCGACTCGCGCGCGGCGGCGGGCGCCGAGCCCGGCATCCGCGAGGTGTAGACCGCCGCGAGCACGCTGCCGAGGACCGCGATGCTGAGCGCCATCCCGACCTGCTGGACGGTGTCGTTCAGGGCCGAGCCCGCTCCGGCCCGCTCGACGGGCACCGCGCCCATCAGCGTCGTGTAGGCCGCGGGCCCCGCCAGGCCGCCGCCGATCCCCATGACCAGCATGGAGGCGAACATCCCCCAGTAGCCGCCGGTCGTGGCCAGCAGCACGAAGGATCCTGCCATCACGACCATGCCGGCCACGATCAGCGTCCTGTTGCTGACCTTCTGGCCCAGCACCACGCCGACGTAGTTGAAGACCGTGGCCGCGATCGCGTACGGCAGCAGCCCCAGACCCGCCTCGGTGGGGCCGAGCCCGAGGACGAACTGCAGGTACTGGGTGAGCATGAGCATGACCGCGCCGATGCCGAACGACATCAGCAGGATCGAGAACGACGCACCGGTGAAGTCGCGGCTCCTGAACAGCTCCAGCGGCAGCATCGGGTGCGGGGTCCTGCGCTCCCAGAGCACGAAGACCGCGAGCGTGACGGCGGCGAGCACCGCCACGGGCACGTTCACGCCCTGGTGGGGCGCCTCGATCACGACGTAGACGAGCGCGGTCAGCCCGACGGTCGACAGCAGCACGCCGAGCGGGTCGAGCCTGCGCTCGGGGCCGCGCCGCTCGGGCATGAGCACGTAGGCGGCCACGATCGCGATCACCGCGACGGGGACGTTGAGCAGGAACACCGACGCCCACGAGAAGCGCTCGATCAGGAAGCCGCCCAGCGTCGGCCCGCCGATCACGCCGACCGTCGCCACGACGCTCCAGGCGGCCATGGCCTTGCGCCGTTCGTCTTCGTCGAACGTCGTGATCAGGATGGACAGCGTCGATGGCATCAACATGGCACCACCGACGCCCATGAAGGCGCGGGCGGCGATCAGCTGCCATGGTTCGGACGCCATCGTGGCCAGCAGCGACGCGCCGCCGAACAGCGCGAGGCCGATCACGAGGAAGCGGCGCCTGCCGTACCGGTCGGACAGGTTGCCGGTGGTGAGCAGCAGGCCGGCGTAGACGAGCACGTAGGCGTTGATGATCCACTGGATGTCGGACGGGGTGGCGCCGAGGTCCGTCATCAGGGCGGGGATGGCGACGTTGAGCACGGTGGTGTCGATGACCAGCACCATCAGGCTCAGGCAGAGGACGACGAGCACCCACCAGCGGCGGGGGTCTCGTCCGGCGTGTGCTGACACGTTCGGGTTCCTTGTCGTCAGAGGGAGACAGCATTCGAGATATGTCGCGGTGCCTGCGTGCATCACTATGACGCCATAATGGCATCATCGCAAGTGCGTGCTGTCACCCAGCGCGGGACTTTGGTCCCTACCAGCGCGGACGAAGGAGCGTTAGCGTCGGAGCATGATTCGCGTGTTCCTCCTCGATGATCACGAAGTCGTGCGGCGGGGCGTCGCCGCCCTGCTGGAGTCGGAGGACGACATCGAGGTGATCGGCGAGGCGGGCACCGCGGCCTCGGCCATCGCCCGCATCCCCGCGCTGCGGCCCGACGTGGCGGTGCTGGACGTGCGGCTGCCCGACGGCAACGGCGTCGACGTCTGCCGCGAGGTCCGTTCCGCGCTGCCCGAGCTGCAGTGCCTGATGCTGACCTCCTACGCCGACGACGACGCGCTGTTCCAGGCGGTCATGGCGGGCGCGGCCGGTTACGTGCTCAAGCAGATCCACGGCTCCGACCTGGTCGGCGCGGTGCGCACGGTCGCCGGCGGGCAGTCGCTGCTCGACCCGCAGACGACGGCGGCGATGCTGCAGCGGCTGCGCGAGCAGGTCGACAGGAAGGACCCGCTGCGGGCGCTGTCGGAGCAGGAACGCCACATCCTGGAGCTGATCGGCGAGGGGCTGACCAACCGCCAGATCGGCGAGCGGCTCCACCTGGCGGAGAAGACCGTCAAGAACTACGTCTCCAACCTGCTGAGCAAGCTCAACATGCAGCGCCGCACCCAGGTCGCGGCCATGGCCGCCAGGATGAAGGCCGACCGCGGGCGATGACGGCTCCCCCGCCCGCCGGCAGGATCACACCGGCACCCGCCACCGCAGCCGGGTCCCGCCCGTGACGGGCGTCTCGACCTCCAGCGTGCCGTCGAGCTGAGCGGCGCGGTCCTCCAGGTTACGCAGGCCGCTGCGGCGTCCGCCGGCGCCCACGCCGACGCCGTCGTCCTCCACCACGAGCGTGAGCGCGCCGTCGGCGACCTCCACGGACACCTCCGCTCTCGACGCCTTGGCGTGGCGGACCACGTTCGACATCGCCTCGCGCAGCACCGCCAGCAGGTGGTCGGCGACCGCGTCCGGCACCTCGTGGTCGAGCCTGCCCTCCATGCGCAGGCCCGGCATGAACCCGAGATGGCCCCTGGCGTTCTCGACGAGGTCGACGACGCGGGCCCGCAGGCTCGGCGAGTCGGGCTCGTGCGGCACCTGGAGGGCGAAGATGGTGGAGCGGATCTGCCTGATCGTCTCGTCCAGCTCGTCGATGGCGTGCTGGACGCGCCCGGCCGCCTCCGGGCGCTGGATCAGCCGTACCGCGCCCATCAGCGTCATGGCGACGGCGAAGAGCCGCTGGATGACCACGTCGTGCAGGTCCTTGGCGATGCGGTCGCGGTCCTCCAGCAGGCCGAGCCGCTCGGCGTCCCTGCGCGCCTCGGCCAGTTCGAGCGCGACCGCGGCATGCCCGGAGAAGTCCTCGAGCATCTCCACATCCGCGCCGGTGAACGGCAGCCTGCCCGGGCGCTTGAACAGCGCCAGCACACCGCGCACCGAGGGCGCGGCGCCCAGCGGCACCAGCAGTGCCGGCTCGTCGGGACGGCCGGCGTCCGGCACGCCCGTCTCCACCCGTGACTCGCCGCGGGTGAAGACATCGCCGACGGCGCTGTCCCCCAGCGGGAAGGGAATGCCGCGCAGGTCGTCGCCGTCCTCGCCCTCGGCGACCGCCACCCGCAGCGCCGCGCCCGAGGCGTCCGGCAGCAGGACGGTGGCCACGTCGGCGCCGGTCATCCTGCGGGCGCTGGTGGCCAGCATGCGCAGCACCTCGTGCGGCTCGGCCCCGGACAGGAGACTGGTCGTGATCTCCGTGGAGGCCCGCAGCCGCGTCTCCCTGCGCCGCGTCTCCTCGTACAGCCTGGCGTTCTCCACCGCGACGCCCGCCGCCGTGGCCAGCGCGATGACGATCGCCTCGTCCTCCTCGTCGAACTCGCCGCCGCCCCGCTTCTCGGTCAGATACAGGTTGCCGAACACCTCGTCACGGACCCTGATCGGAACGCCGAGGAAGGTGCCCATCGGCGGGTGACCGGGCGGGAAACCGTACGACTCTGGGTGGTCGGAGATCCGGCCCATCCGCAGCGGCCGCGCGTCCTTGATCAGCAGCCCGAGCAGGCCCAGACCGTGCGGCCAGTGCTCGATCCTGGCGATCTCCTCCTCGCTCAGCCCCACGGGGATGAACTGCAGGAGCGTGCGCTCCTCCCCCACCACGCCCATCGCCCCGTAGCTGGCATCCACGAGATCGGTGGCCGTCTCCACGATCCGGCGCAGCATGGTCTCCAGGTCCAGGTCGCTGCCCACCGCCACCACCGCGTCCAGCAACGCGTGCACCCTGTCACGGGTGGCCAGCACGGCGTTCAGCCGTACCTGGAGCTCCGCCAGCAGTTCGTCGAGCCGCATGTTCGGCATCAGCGGATTGGACACATCTGGAAGTGTTCCACTGGTACGGCAAAACGCCCACCACTGGCGGGTGGCCGTTTCTTGGTCTATTTCAGGTACGGACTGCGGACCAGCTTGCCGAGGCCGAGGGTGTCGCCCGCGTGGGCCAGGGCGAGGACGAGCAGCGCGATCGCGCCGGCGAGGCACCCGACCACCAGCGGATGGCCGACCTGGGGCAGCTTGGCCGCGCACACCAGCGCGAGCGTGATCCACGCCCCCACGGCCGCCGCCCTGGTGGCGACGCCGAGCACGAGCCCGAGGCCGAAGCCGAGAAGTGCCAGCATGAACAGGCCGTCCACCCACGGCTGTCCTGACTGGAGCGCGAGGTCGCCGTTCTCGAGGAAGGCGCCGGTCGGGCTGCCGCCGTAGATCCACACCTGGTCGGCGGGCGTGCCGAGGCCCATGCCGAAGCCCCGGTCGACATAGACCCACAGCAACAGCGAGCCGATGCCGATGCGGGCCAGCGCCCACACGTAGTCGAGGAGTCTGGAGCTGAGGGCGATGCTCTGGGTAACCACCCGTCCAGGACACCGCATCCCCGGCGCCGGCGGCAGTGCCGTGCGGCCCCTGTGCGTGGGACTTTGGTCCTCATCCGCGGCGTACGGAGGTCCCGGCGACGGAGGTCCGACGGCCATGGCGGGCCCGCGCGAGGGGTTCATAGCGTCGAGACGTACGACGACGAGGAGGAGGAGCCCCGATGACCAGCGACCTCGGACGCAGGATCCGTCACCACCGCGAACGTCTCGGCCTGACCACCGACGAGGTCGCCGAGCGGGCCAAGCTCGCCCCCGGCTACCTGCGGCTGCTGGAGGAGAGGGTGGCCACGCCCGGCATGGAGACGCTACTGCGGCTGGCCGATGTCCTCGACACCACGGCCAGGGACCTGCTCGGCGACGACGTCGACCGGCCGCAGGGCCGCGCTCCCGCGGCGGCCGCCCCGCGACTGGAGGAGCTGTCGCGCGAGGAGTGCCTCAGGCTGATCGCGCCCGGCGGGGTGGGCCGGGTGGCCTTCGACGGCCTGCGCGGGCCGACGGTGCTGCCCGTCACCTACCGGCTGGACGAGGGGGCGATCGTCTTCCGCACCGCGTACGGCGGGCCGATGGACGAGGACCTGCGGACCGGTCTCGAGGGCGTCGAACGGAAGGTCGGCTTCGAGGTGGACCGGATCGACGACGCGATGCGGGAGGGCTGGAGCGTGCTCGTGCAGGGCCCCGCCCACCACGACGTCACGGGGCCCGACGTGCGACCATGGGCGGGCGGCGACCGGACGCTCTATGTGCGGATCGTGCCCACCCAGATCACCGGCCGCCGCATAGTCGCCTCCTGACCCGGGGGATCTACACCGCGTGGATCTCGCCGACGGGCACTCCGCCGCCCACGACCGGGATCCTGGCGAAGGCGTCGGCCCCCGAGACGTCGCAGCCCATCCGGCCCAGCACCGACAGCGCGATCGCCGTCGTCGCCCTGGGACTGCCGTCGATGACCTTGACCGCCGCCGTGTGACCTGACTCCGTGGCCGCGACGAGCACGCCCTCGGCGCCGCCCTTCACGACCGCTCCCGGGATCGCACGCATCAGCTCGGTGTTCTGGTGCCCGGTGCCACCGACGTACTCGGGGTGCTCGCGCATCGCGTCTGCGACCCGCCGCGGGGCGCTGCCCGGCGCGGCCAGCACGAGCGCCTGTACGGCCCTGGCCAGCCCCGTCAGCGACAGCCCGAACAGCGGCGCGCCGCACCCGTCGACGGCCACGGCGGCGGCCCGTTCCTTCGACAGCTCCTCCACCCATGCCCTCACCTGGAGCTGGAGCGGGTGGTCCGGGTCGAGGTAGGAGGCGGTGTCCCAGCCGCCCGCGACGGCGGCGGCGAGCATCGCGGCGTGCTTGCCCGAGCAGTTCATCCGCTCGGGCGATCTGCCGTGCCCTTCGCGGATGAGCCGGTGGCGGGTGCTCTCGTCCTCCGGCCAGTCCTGGGGGCATCGGAGGTGGCCGGGGCCGAGGCCGTACTCGCCGAGGAGGTCGGCGACCAGCCGTACGTGGAAGTCCTCGCCCGTGTGGCTGCCCGCGGCGATGGCCAGGCGCGGGCCGCTCAGGGCCGCGCCCGCGGCCAGGCAGGCCAGCGCCTGGAACGGCTTGGCCGACGAGCGGGGCAGGACGGGGGCTTCCACGGGGCCGAGCGCCACCTCGGCGCGGCCGTCGGGGGCCAGGCCGACCGCGCTGCCGTAGTGGACGCTCTCCACGAAGCCCGAGCGGACGACCTTCGCGAGCGTGGCGAACTCAGGCACGGGCCTTACTCCTTTGCTCCAGCACCCTGGCGAGCTTGGACAGGGAGGCGTTGACCACCAGGTAGATGAGCGCCGCGACCAGATAGGACTGGATGACCAGGCCGTTGTAGGCGGTCAGGACCTTGCTGGAGAACAGCAGCTCGCCGTAGCTGACGATGAAGCCGAGCGAGGTGTCCTTGAGCAGGCCGACGGACTGGCTGACGATCGAGGGCAGCACCCGGCGCGCGGCCTGCGGCAGCACGATCATCCGCATGGTCTGCAGGCGGGTGAGGCCGACGGCCAGGCCCGCCTCGCTCTGCCCGCGTTCGACCGACAGGATGCCCGCGCGGAAGATCTCGGCGAAGGCGGCCGAGTTCGACACGGTCAGCGGCGCCGCGAGCTTCCAGAACAGCGGCAGGTCGAGACCGTACCTGGGCAGCGCGAACAGCACCACGTACACCAGCAGCAGCGCCGGGATGACCCGCACCACCTCGATGTAGGCGGCGGAGGGGACCCGCACCCAGCGCCGCTCGGACAGCCGGCCGAGGGCCAGCAGCAGCCCGAGGGCCATGGCCAGCGCCGCCGACACGACGGCGGCAAGCGCGGTCGAGCCCAGCCCGCCGAGCAGGTAGCGCCACATGGGCCAGGTGGCGTACGGCTGCCAGCGCGCGTAGTCGAGCTGCCCGTTGGCGGCGAACTGGCGGACGGCCAGCGCGACGAGCGCGACGGCGGCCAGGACGCCCAGGACGGTGGCGATGCGGATCCTGCGCCTGGCGCGCGGGCCTGGCTCGTCGAACAGCACGCTCATCGGACCATCACCAGCCGTCGCTCGAGCCGTCCCGTCACGAAGCCGACACCGGCGGCGATGAGCGCGTACACCAGGCCCACGCCCACGAAGATCGGGATGGGCTGGGCCTCCACGAGGTTCACCCGCTTGGCCTCCTCCGTCAGGTCGACCACGCTGATCGCGCCCGCCAGCGTGGTGTTCATGAGGAGCGCGATGGTGATGTTGCCGAGCGGCTGCACGACCGTGCGCAACGCCTGGGGGAGGATGACGTGCCACAGCGACTGCCGGAACGTCAGCCCGAGCGCCCTGGCCGCCTCGCCCTGGCCCTTGCCGACCGCGTTGACGCCCGAGCGCAGCGCCTCGGCGATGTAGGCCGCGGTGTAGAGCGAGATCACCACCATCGCGGTCACCAGCTCGCTCCCCTTGATCCCGATCTCGGGCAGGCCGAAGTAGGCCAGGGTGAGCAGGACCAGCAGGGGAAGGTTCTGGAACGCCTCCACGTAGGCGGTGCCCATGGCGCGCAGCACGCCCACCGGGCTGACCCGCATGGCGGTGATCAGCACCCCGAGCACCGCCGCGCCGGCGAACGACGCGACGGCGAGCTGGAGCGTCACGACCAGTCCCTGCCAGAGCTCGGGCAGGTGGTCCAGCAGGACGGACATCAGGAGCCCGGCACCGAGCCGATCTGCGGCGGGGCGGGCGCCTCGCCCTTGACGACCGTGCCGATGGAGTTCTTCCACGCCTGTTGCCAGACGCCGGTGCTCTGCGTCTTCTTCAGCCAGTCGTTGACGAACGTCTTGAACTGGTCGTCGCCGTGCTTGAGGCCGATGCCGTAGGGGTCCTGGGTGAAGGGGTTGCCGATCACCTGGATGGACGGGTCCTTCTGGGCGTTGGCGATCAGCAGCGTCTCGTCCTGGACGTAGGCGACGCCGCGGTCCTGCTTGAGCGCCTGCATGCATTCGGGATCGCTGCCGAAGGTGACGATCTCGGCCTGCGGGGCCAGCTTCTTGATCGCGGGGATGGCCGGGGTGTTGGCGCCCGCGATGACCTTCTTGCCGTTGAGGTCCTCGGGCTTGGCGATGCCCGTGGTGCCCTTCTTGACGGCGATCGTGAGGCCCGAGGTGTAGTACGGCCCGGCGAAGGCGACCTGCTCGGCCCGCTCCGGCGTGATCGTGTACGTCTGGAAGACGACGTCGACGGTCCCGTTGGCCAGCAGTGCCTCGCGCGTCTCCGACGCCGAGTTGACGATCTTCACCTTCGGCTCGCCGATGATGTACTTGGCCAGCGCCTTGCCCATGTCGGCGTCGAAGCCCTCGACCTCGCCGCTGACCGGGTTCTGCTGCGACAGCAGCGGGGCGTCGAGCGAGCCGCCGACGATGAGCTCGCCGCGCTTCTTGATCTTCTCCATCGTCGAGCCGGGCAGGATCGCGGCCGCGTCTGCGACGGGGGCCTTGGCCAGCAGCTCGTTCGCGGCGGGCTTGGCCTCTCCTGGTACGGCGGGGCTGCCTGCGGACTCCGAGCTGGAACAGGCGGCGAGGCCGAGCAGCGACACGGCGACGACAGCGACCATCTTCTTCATGGGCACCATCCCTTGCGTTCTTAGTGAGTGAGTACCTTGGCCAGGAAGTCCCTGGCCCGGTCCGTCTGCGGGTCGTCGAAGAAGGTCGCGGGGGCGCCCTGCTCGACGATCTGGCCATCGGCCATGAACACCACGCGGTCGGCGGCCCTGCGCGCGAAGCCCATCTCGTGGGTGACGACGACCATGGTCATGCCATCGCGGGCGAGGCCGGTCATGACGTCCAGCACCTCGCCCACCATCTCGGGGTCGAGGGCGGAGGTCGGCTCGTCGAACAGCATCACCTTGGGCCGCATGGCCAGTGCACGGGCGATGGCCGCGCGCTGCTGCTGGCCGCCGGACAGCTGTCCGGGCAGCTTGCCCGCCTGCTCGCCGATGCCGACCCTGTCGAGCAGCTCGCGGGCGCTCTTCTCGGCGTCGGCACGGCCGGCGCCGCGCACCTTCATCGGGGCGAGCGTGATGTTCTCCAGCACGGTCTTGTGCTGGAACAGGTTGAAGGACTGGAAGACCATGCCGACGTCGGCGCGCAGCCTGGCCAGCTCGCGGCCCTCCAGCGGGGCGGGCACCCCGTCGATGACGATCTCGCCCTGCTGGGCTGTCTCCAGCCGGTTGAGGCAGCGGCACAGCGTGGACTTGCCCGACCCCGACGGGCCGATCACCACGACGACCTCGCCGCGCGCGACGTCGAGATCGATGTCGCGCAGCGCATGGTGGCGGCCGAACCACTTGTTCAGCCCTCGTACCCGGATCATCCAGCCCTCCCACGGTCACGGCATCGCTTTGGCAGGGATGCCATGACACTTCCTTCGATATCGAAGACAAGGCGGAACGTAATGGATGATTTCGCGATAAGTCAACACATTGTCGTACGAAGGTAAAGCGTGGTATTCATCTGCTCATGTCTGGCAAAGAGCGGCTGCCCGTGACGGGGGCGCAGGGGGGACTGCTGCGGCTCGTCGCCACCGGCCAGGCCGAGTCACGCGCCGATCTGGCGCGGCTTTCCGGCCTGGCCGCCTCCAGCGTGTCACTGCGGGTGGAGGAGCTGCTCGAGGCCCGCCTGCTGGTCGAGGAGGGCTCGGGCACCTCGCGTGGCGGGCGCAGGCCGCGCAGGCTGCGGCTGGCGCCCAGCGCGGGCCTACTGGCGGTCGCCGACCTCGGCTCCCATCACGTACGGCTCGGCCTGCTCGACCTGAGCGGGGCGCCGCTCGCCGTACAGGAAAGGGCCTGTGACATCGGGGCCGGGCCCGAAGCGGTGCTCGACTGGATGGCCGACGCCTTCGACGACCTGCTGCGCACGCACGCCCCGCCGGGCATGCCGCTGCGCGGCGTCGGCACCGGCATCCCCGGTCCTGTGGACCCGGCGTCGGGGCGCGTGGTCGGCCCATCCCGCATGCCGGGATGGAACAACTTTCCCGTCGCCGACCACCTGGGCGCCCGCTACGACCTGCCCGTGCTCGTGGAGAACGACGCGAACCTCCTGGCCGTCGGCGAGGCCCGCTCGTGGCCCGGCGCCGACAACCTCATGGTGCTCAAGACCGGCACCGGCATCGGCTGCGGTGTGATCGTCAACGGACACCTGCACAGGGGCAGGGGTGCGGCGGGCGACATCAGCCACGTCAGGGTGCGCACCGACTCCTCCGTCATGTGCTCGTGCGGCCACCCCGACTGCCTGGAGGCGTACGCCAGCGGCGCGGCGCTCATGTCGGCGCTGGCCGAGGCGGGGATCGCGGTGGACCGGCCGGCCGACATCGTCGGCCTGGTGAGTGACGCGGTGCCGGAGGCGACCAGCCTGACGCGAAGCGCGGGACGGCTGATCGGCGAGGTCCTCACGGTGCTCGTGAACTTCTTCAACCCGGACGTGATCGCCGTCGGCGGCAGCCTGTCGGCGGCCGAGCCGCTGATCGCGGCGATCAGGGCGGCGGTGTACGAACGCTGCCTGCCGCTGGCCACGCGCGACCTGGAGATCGCTCCCGCGCGGGCGGGCAAGGACGCGGCCCTACTGGGGGCGGGCGCGCTCCTGCTCGACGCCGTGCTCTGACCTCCGGCGATCCCCTTCCACCTGCCCGTTCCGGCAACCCTCCGTCGCCCGTTCGAGGCCGCCTGCGCCAAGCGCCATACCCACGACGGCACCACCTTCGCCAATCCGCGCAGCGCGGCCGCAGGCACGCTACGCGCCCAGGACCGGCCCTACTTCTGCGAGCTGACGTTCTTCGGGTACGGCGCGCTCCCCCTGCCGCCCGACGACGACTCCGCGCTGGCGACCCGCCTGCGCGAGCTGCCGCACGGCGAGATCATGGAGTGGGTGGCCACGCAGGGCGTGCAGACCACGGCGGCCACGCCCGTCGCCGGGATCGTGGCCGAGACGATCGAGCAGGTCCAGGAGCGCGTCGAGCAGATCGCCGCCGCCCGCGCCGCGCTGGGCGATCGCCTACAAGCTGCCGGCCACCGAGAAGATCACCAAACTGCTCCGTGTCGAGTGGAACACGGGCCGCACCGGCATCATCGCCCCGCGCGCCGTCCTGGAGCCGGTCGAGCTCGACGGCAGCACCGTCACCTACGCGACCTTCTCTGAACTACCGAAACCAGCGTTGCCCGGCAGGTCGAGCGGCACGTCATCGGTCACCGTCGCTTGACGCGACGCCCGGGGCCGGGCATGAAGTGGCTACGCGGCTGGACACACGGTGGATCCGTGTGATCCACCGTCGTGTCTGCCGGAGGGTGTCAGGCATCGAGAGCTGAAGGTACTGGGAGGCCGGCTCCCGGACCGAACCGGTATTGGAAGGACCATGACGTGGTCCGCCCGGCGACCTCGGGATAAATCGCACGCGATTGCGGAGGTTCCCTTCCCGCGTGCGTCAAGCCCGGATCTGACGGGTGATGGAGGGGTCGGTGATGGCGGTGTCGTTCGCCAGCAGGAAAGCCTTGCTGAGGATGAGCGCCAACCGGCCGTCCTCCTCGAACGGAAGGAACAGCCCGGCATGGGGGTCGCGTCCGGAGACGATGCACAGGTAGGCGTCGTTGGGTTCCATCAGGATGTTCGCCGACCCCAGATGGATCTTGTAGGTGCGTAGATCGCCTCGAACCAGCAGGAAGCGGTCCGTCATGGTGCATCGGTCCGCGATGGTCGTACGCCCGATCAATCGGGACAGGGCGTCGCGCCGGACCTGGGCGCTCTCGGCCAGGTCGCCGAAGCCGTAGGACTGCCAGTAGTCCCCGTGGCCGTTGGGGTCCAGGCCGGTGGAGGTGACACCGACGGCCAGGTCGGCGTCTCGCAGCGCCTCCGACAGGATGAGCGGAGGAACCTCGGCCAGCGGGACCCGCGAGATGCCGGCGAGGAAACGGATGTCGCCGCTGACGCAGATGGAGACGGGGCCGACGTTGTCCCGCTCGGCGGACCCCTCGTCCAGGTGGAAGTCCCAGGTGACGGTCAGGCCGCCGGGCAGCTTTTTGGTGGCCGTGCACTCACCGGACCCTCCGGCCCAGTCCCAGTGGCCCAGCGTCATGCCAGTCCAGCCGCGGTCGGTGAGCAGTGTCTTGGCCTGGCCGTACCGGAGCAGGTGGTTGGAGAAGCGGCGCGAGTGGTCGCGTGTCTCCTCCTCGGCGGGGGTGAGCAGGTAGACCTCGCGGAAGGCCTGCTTGTACGGCTGGCGCAGCTCCTTGCCCTGCACCACCTCCCGCCAGGCGCGCACCTCCTCCAGGGACGCGCGGGCCGGATGCCACAGCCGCACCGGCACCTCCGGCACGGTCAACCCCAGCTCGGCGCGCCACACACCGGGCGAGACCTCGAACTCCCAGATCAGCCGATCGGTGACCGAGTGACCCTCCAACTGCCGGTACGGCGGAGCCATCTCGCCGGTGCATCCGGCCTCCAGCGCCCTGATCAGGGTGGCCTGCTGCTGCGCGGTCTGCTTGGCCAGCTCGCGCAGCCGCTTGACCTCATCGGGGTGCTCCCGTTTGACCGCCGCCGGGACCGCCTTCAGCTTCTTGTCCCCGTGCCACCACGACAGCTCGACCTTGCCGTCGGTTGAGATCACCGCCGTGTGCTCGCCGACGGCCTGCCGCAGCCGCCCGTCGGGTATCCGGAACGCCACCTCCAGCCGGTTCGCCAGGGCGGCCTCGATGCGCTTGAACATGCGGTCAAGTTGCTTGGGCACCCCGGCATGCCGGGTGGCCTGGCGGGCGGCCCGCAGCGCGGAGATCGCCTCGGGCGTCGGGTGCTCTTCCACCGCGCGGGCGATCTCGAACAGCAGCCCCTGCGACGGCAGGGTCTTGGCCTGGGTCGGAGCCACCGCGATCCCGCGCAGCAGCCTGTCCAGCAGCTCGGGCAGCCAGGGCTCGTCCCGGAGGAGCGCCAGCCGTACGGCCCGGCCGATGGTCCTCTTCTCTCCGTCGTCGAACGCCTTCTCCGCTCTGTAGGGAATCTCGCCAGCGTGGATCGCCGTGACGCGGGCCTCGGCCGCCTCCAGAACCGTCCGGGCGAAGTCCAGGTAGCCGGGCCGGCCGCCGAGCCATTCGATGACGGCGGGCAGCGGGGCAGCGTGGTCTGGCCGTTCTCGCATCGCCTTGGCCATCGCCTCGGCGAGCAGCGCCCGCAGCTCCACGTCCCAGCCGAACACCACCTCCATCTCGGCGACCGCGATCGGCCCGCGCTTCTCCGCGAACTGGGCGCTCACTTCGGCGTCCATGCCCGCCAGCCCCGCCGCCGCCATCACGGAGAAGGGTTCGTACGGTTGGTGTTCGTACCGTCGGTGTTCGTCCAGCAGGTATCCGACCAGCTCGCGGGCCGCCACGGCCAGCCGCTGCTCGTCTACCACGTACGGTGCCGATATCAAGCTGCCGTCGACGGTCCGGACCGCCGCGCCCAGCCCGGCGCTCAGCTGGGAGGCCTCGGGCCAGTATGTGGGGTCATTCGCGGTCCCAGTGATCAAATTGTGCAGGCGCTGCGCGAGGGGGGAGAGGTGCATGCCGATGGTTCCTGTCAGAGGTGGATCTGGCGGGTGATGGGCGGGCCGGTGATGGCTATCGAACCGTCGCCGCGTCCAGGCCGATGCGGTGATCGGTTCAATCGCCTCGTATAGGTCTCTACGAGGTGATTGCTACGTGGCTGATTCGAGCTCGTCGATCAGATGAGATGACTCCGGTCCTGATCAGATGAACGGGCCGACGAGGCCGGCGAACTCCTCCGGGCCGACGATCCGCACGCCTAGGCTCTCGGCCTTGGCCCGTTTGGAGCCGGCCTTGTCCCCGGCCACCAGCAGCGACGTCTTCGCCGAGACGCTGGAGGAGGATTTGCCTCCGGCGCGTTCGATCAGCTCGTTCATCTGGTTGCGGGTGAGCGCCTCCAGCGCTCCGCTCATCGCGCCGGTGACCACGACGGACATCCCGGCCAGTGGCAGCTCGGACGCGCCGCTCGTGTCGGTGTCGGCTTTGGCATCGGCGTCAGGAGCGGTGGGTGGTGTCCAGCCCGGCTCGGTCATGGTGACCCCGGCCTTGACCAGTTTCTCGATGAGGTCGGTGAGCTCGACCAGCTCCGCCACCACCCCTGGGGCCTTCTTCGGGCCGATGCCCTCCACCGCCTCGATCGCCTTGGCATCGGCCGCGCGGATGGCGTCCATGCTGCCGAAGTGCTTGGCGATGCGGCGGCTCATGGAACGGCCGGTGCCGCGCACGCCCAGCGCGCAGAACACCCTGCTGAGCGGTTGCGTCTTGGCCCGCTCGATGGCGGCCAGCAGGTTGTCGGTGCTGGTCTCGCCCATCCGCTCCAGGCCCAGCACCTGCTCGCGGGTCAGGAAGAACAGGTCGGCGAAGTCGGCGATCAGCCCGGCGTCCAGCATCTGCTGGATGCGGTTCTCGGCCAGGCCCTCGATGTCGAGCTGGTCGCGGCCGGCGGCGTAGCCGATGGAGGCGATCACCCGGCAGGCGCGCCCGCGTACGCACCGCCACCGCTCCTGTGAGGCGTCGATCGCGTCGCCGCACAGCGGGCAGACCTGCGGGATCGGGATCGGCCGCTCGTCGCCGGTGCGCAGGTGCACGACCGGGGCCTCGACCCGGGGAATGACGTCGCCGGCCTTGTAGACGACCACGGAATCGCCGAGCATCAGGCCCCGGCGGGTGATGTCGGCAACATTGTGCAAGGTTGCGTAAGTGATCTTGCTGCCTTCTAGATCGACCGGCTCCAGCACGGCGCGCGGGGCGATGATGCCGCTGCGGCCGACGTTCCACTCCACACCGAGCAGTTTGGTGATCTTTTCGGTGGCGGGTAGTTTGTAGGCGATCGCCCAGCGGGGCGCGCGCGAGCTGAAACCGGCCTGGGCCTGGTCGGCGGCGAGATCACACTTGATCACGATGCCGTCGATGCCGAAGGCCAGCTCGGCGCGTTTTGCGGCGATCTGCTCGACCCGCTCCTGGATCTGCTCCAGGGTGGTGGCGACGATCCCGCCGACGTCGGTGACGGCGGGGGTCTGCACGCCCTGGCCGGCGACCCACGTCATGACCTCGCTGTGCGGCAGCTCGCGCAGTCGCGCGGCCGGTTCGGAGATGTCGTCGGGGTGTGGCAGCGCGCCGTAGCCGAAGAACGTCAGCTCGCACACGTAGGGCCGGTCCTGGGCGCGCAGCGTGCCGGCGGCGGCGCTGCGCGGGTTGGCGAACGTGGTGCCGTCGTGCGCCTGCCGCTTGGCGCACGCGTCCTCGAACTGCGACGTGGTCATCATCACCTCGCCGCGCAACTCCACCGTGACCGGCTCGGCCAGCCTGGCGGGCAGTCCCACGATGGTGCCGATCGCGTGGCTCACGTCCTCACCCTTGGTGCCGTCGCCCCGGGTGACCAGCTGCATCAGCCGCCCGCCGCGATAGCGTGCGGCGATCGCCAGCCCGTCGAGCTTCGGCTCCACGCTCCACGCGGTCACCGGCCGGCCCAGCCTGCGCTCCAGCGACGCGGCCCATTCGACCAGCTGCCCGGCGCCGAAGACGTTGTCCAGGCTCAGCATCGGCACCGTGTGCGGCACGTCGCCGACCACCGCGCCACCGGCCACCTTGCCCGTCGGCGAGGACGGCAGCACCTCGTCGGGATGCTCGGCCTCATACGCCTGGATGCCCCGGACCAACCGGTCGTAGGCGTCGTCGTCCAGCGTGGAGGTGCCGTCTCCGTAATAGGCGGCGGCGGCGTCCAGGGCGAGCTGAACGGCTTCGGCATAGGCGCTCTGATCAGCAAAGAGAGTGCTGGGAGGTGCGTCGGTCATGATCCCATCATCGCGCCCGGCACCGACAATTTTCGGCCTCCGGGACGCGACCCCGAGCCGGAGTATCCCTCTCGGGTATGGCCGTCGGAGAGATGCCGCACTGGAGGGCGGCCCGTCGTGTCAGCCAATCAGCCGGCGATCCAGGCGGTGTGAGGCATCGGCGCCGGGAAGGCACCTGTCGTGGTCGCCGAGCTGGTCGAGGTCGGGCCGCTCATCGACAAGCTGGTCAAGGCGGGGATGAACATGACGGAGCCGGGCGTAGCCGCCCCGGATCTCCTGGAGCCGTCGGCACCCCCGGATCACCCGGAGCCTTCGGCGCCCCCGGATCCGCTGGAGCCGTCGGAACCGCCGGTGCTCCCGGTGCTCCCGGTGCTCCCGGCGGCGATTCCGGCAGTGTGACGACGGCGGTCGCGTTGCCGCTGACGGGTATGTCCGTCGTGGTCACCGGCGCGATGAGCGGGCCGCTCGAAGCCTTGTCACGCAACGAGATGAACCAGCGGATCCGTTGACTGCACCATCTGACGGATCCGCTGGCGCTCCTGGGCGACGGGCGTAGACCATCTCTCCTCATGGTTGGGAATGGTGAGTTCTCTGGTGCGCACCGCGCTCTGATGGACGGCAAGAGAGATCTGCCGAGGATCGGTGCGGTGGAGAAGGGCGACAGTGCCTCAGCCGTACATCGTGGTCGATGCAGCAGAACGCGAGATCGAGCCTGTCAGCCGGTATCTGAGGGATCTCCTCATCGGGGACGTAAGCCCGCTGACCTGCCGTAGCTACGGTCACGACCTGTTGCGCTGGTTCCGGATGCTGTGGGCCGTGGACGTCGGCTGGGAACAGGCCACCGAGGCGGAGACCGCGACCTTGGTGGGGTGGTTGCGTACGGCGCGGAATCCTCAGCGACGCCGCCGCGATGGCACAATGCCGCCGGGCGTGGTTCACCCCACGACGGGGAAGCCGACCTTGGGCTCGGGGTACGCGCCACGAACCATCGCCCACAACTTGTCGGTGGTGCATGGCTTCTACGCCTTCCACCTGCTCTTCGGCCGGGGCCCGCTGGTCAACCCGGTACCCGAGAGCAAGGCTCGGCGCCAGGCTCTGGCCCACCGTTCTCCGATCGAGGCGCCCCTTCCGCATCGACGCGGCCGGCTGCGGCCGAAGATTCCGGTCCGGCAGCCACGCGCGATCCCGGACGCCCAGTGGAAGAAGCTGTTCGCGCAGATGCGCTGCCCTCGCGATCGTGCCCTTCTGGCCTGCTACGTCTCCTCGGGCGCCCGGGCCTCGGAGTTGCTGGGCGTGGGCGTCACCGATATTGACTGGCGCAAAGGCCAGGCCTGGCTGATCTCCAAGGGCACGCGGGCCCGCCAACCCGTTCCGCTCTCGCCCGAGGCCCTGGCATACCTGGCCGCCTACCTGGACGAGGCAGGCCTGCCCGGTGCCGGTGTCCCCGTCTGGCGCACCAGGCGCGGAGAGCCCCGGCCACTGACCTACTGGGCAGCCCGCCGGATTCTCCAGCGCGCCAGCCAGGCGCTGGGTGCGAACTGGACCCTGCACGACCTGTGGCACACCGCGGCTACCCGGCTAGCGCGCGATCCGGAAATGACACTGGTCGAAGTTCAGACGATTCTGCGGCATGCGCATCTCAGCACCACCGCGCTCTACACAGAGGTCGGTCTGGACGATCTGATCGACAAGCTTGCCGAGCACTACGCCCGGCCGATCCAGCCGCAGGCCTGGACGCAGAACTATGCCGCAGACGACATCGAGGCGGTGTTCGGTGCCGGGTAGCGCGATCGGTGACAGCTACCGGATCAAGGGGCCGACGACTAACCGGGTGCGGCGCCACGACGCGGCACAGATGGGCAACTTCGAGCCCACTGCGGTGATCGCCGCACCTCCTCCACCTCCGATGCGGCCACCGCGGTCCCTCGGAGACCTGGCCCATGCTTCGGCCGAGGAGATCGCGCAGATCTCGGCCGGTCACTTCGCCAGGACGAGCCAGCATCGCCGGATGTCCCGGAACGGCATGCACGATTTCCTCGACCAGCTCGCGACTCATCCTGGCCAGACCTGGCAGGAGCGTTGGGAGGCCTCTGGACATGATGAGGGCAGGTCCGTGGCCGATGGCCGGTGATGACCGTGTTCGACGCAACGCCTTGAACCTCGCGGCAGGTCATGCCTTCGCTATGCGGCTGATCCGGCCGTCCCTGTTGGGATTTCGCGTCAACCGGTTCTTCGCCTACGCGCCATGGTTCCGCCGCGTCGCTCAAGATCCCCTGCTGGAGGAGTTCTGCCGAAGGGCTGATCAACTGCCCGTCTCGTCCGGCCGCCGTTCCCGGGCCAAGTTCGACCTGTGCTGCGCCCTGACCATCTTCGGGATCGATCTGGATGGGCTGACCCCCGAGGCGTTCCTGCACTACGCCACCGAGTCGCGCACCCACGGCCTGGCCGATGGACGCTCCGGAAGCTTCGCTGGCGTGCTGGCCTGGCCTATCCTGCATGAGATCGGACAGTTCCCGGCTTCCACCCCGAAGACATTGCGCGCTGCTGTGACCCGCGGGCAGCTGCCGGTGGAGGAGATCGTCGACCGCTACGCGCTGCGCAACCAGGACGTTCGCGATCTGCTGGTCGACTATCTTCGCCGACGCGCAGCCGAACTCGACTACGCCAGCCTGCGAGGCGTGGCCAACCTGCTGGGGCGACTGTTTTGGAAGACGATCGAGGACATCAACCCCGACCAGGCCGACCTGCGTCTGTCGGAGGAGGTCTTCACGCTCTGGAAGGAACGAATCGCTAGCCTCCCGAACGGCCAAGCACGCCTCGACATCGACAGCCCGCTGCTGGCGGTCCGGGCGCTCTACCTAGACCTGCACACCTGGGCCGTCGCCGAGCCGGAGCGCTGGGCCCGCTGGGTGGCCCCCTGCCCGATCCGTGATGCCGACCTGCGCTGGTCGCACCACCGCCGACGCCGACTGCAGGAGCGGGTGGCGCACCGGACCCGGGATCGTCAACCGCTGCTGCCGATCCTGTCCCAGCACGTCACCGACAAATGGCATCGGTTGCGCAAGCTGCTGGAAGAGGCGCGGCGAGTGGGACTTGGCGAGGAGTTCATCGTCGGCGGTGTCACCTGGCAGCGCCTGTCGACCCGAGACCAGCGCCACAACCGGCCGCCGATCCATGCGCTCAATCGCGCTACCGGCGAGGTGGTCAAGCTCTCTCGCGAGGAGAATCTGGCCTTCTGGGAGTGGGCCGTCATCGAGACGTTGCGGCTGGCGGGCCTGCGGGCCGAGGAGCTGACCGAGCTCAGTCATCTGAGCCTGCGCCAATATCAGCGCCCCAACAGGGAAGTGGTAGCCCTGCTTGTCGTCAGTCCGTCCAAGAGTGATCGCGAGCGCGTCGTCCCGATGTCGGCCGAGCTGTTCCATGTCTTTGCCCAGGTCATCAGGCGCCATCGTGACGAGCACGGCACCGTTCCCGTCTGCGCTCGCTACGACCTGCACGAGAAAGTCTGGAGCGAGGAACTGCCCTACCTGTTCCAGACGGTCCACAGCGGTTCGCCGCGGGCCATCCCGGTCAGTCGATGAGGTTCACTGTGAGGATCCCGTGCCCGTCTGCTTGATCAGGTCTGGATCCTGTCCAACGAGTTGTCGATGTGATCCAGAAGGGCGTTGACGGATGCGCTGTCGTATCCCGGCGACCACTCGCGATTAACCGAGTACGCTTTCAATCTGAGATCGATGATGTCCACCAAGGACACGGGGGGCCTTTTCCCTTCCAGGCCCCCGATGACCTGGCTGAGGAAGTCGTCGACGTACGACCGGGGGTATGGCGACCGCGGCACGGTCGGGAGCCTGGTCTCGCGGATCTCCCGTATCAGTTGTTCCGGTGGCACCCGCGGTAGCGCCGCCCGAGCGGCGGCGGCGCGTCGTTGTCGCGCCTTGGCCCACGACGAGGATGGGTCGCGCAGGCCGCGTGTAGCGAGCTCGCCGGTCAAGACCCCCGCTCCGCCCAGGGCGAGGACCAGGCCGATCCGCAGCGTCCAGAAGGCCACGGCGGCGGCGTTCGCCTGCCTTTCCTCATAGCTGGAAGGCCCTGACCTGCTGCTGGAGCACCAGTCGTCGCGGTTCATCCGGTCAAAGCCGCACCTGGGCTGCTCGGCGTCCCCCGACGTCAGCAGCCAGATCCCCAGCACGACCACCCCGATACCCAGCATCACCCAGCCCCACTTCATGGCCCCTTCGTGACGCCCGGGATGATATTTGGCCACATCCGCCTCCTGAACGGTTGGGTCTGATGATCGAATTATCCTCCTACGTATGCCACCCTGGTCTGTATTCTCTGGCGGTCGTTACTGTCTGTGGTGGTTGCCGGGTGCACGAGTCTTTTGAGTGCAGTTCATCGTTCACGACAATCCGGTAGGCCGTTCGTCGCGGAACTACATCGCTCACGTTGATCTGGATCGGTTTGGGCTTGCCGACCAGATGCGCAAGAAACGCCTCAGCCACCATCACGCCACCGCCGCCCGCTTGGTGCAGAGAAGATCGAGCGAGCCGGAGGAAGGGCCTCCTCCAGCGTGTCGGCGAAGACGTCGATGCTGGTGGCAGGCGAGAAGGCGGGCTCGAAGCGAGCCAAGGCCGAGAGCTTGGGCGTCAGGATCGCGAGCCCGGACGAGTTCGCCGCCCTGGTCGGGGAGTTCCTCTGAGGGGTCAGACGGTCAGCGGCACCTCGTGGATCTCGTCGGCGGGGTGCCCTGCCCGCTGGTGGATGCGCATGACGGCCTCCGCGTCAGGAGCCTCCGACAGGCAGTAGACCACGCCATCTGTCGGGTCGGCCCACGCGTGCTCGAAGGCCACTCCCTCCTCGGCCTGTATGGCGAGGTCGGCGGCGTGTGCCTCCTGAAGCTGCTGGTCGGTGATGCCCATCATGTTGTGATGGACGTCCATGAACTTCGCCATGGCTTCCTCCTCAGACGGCTGGCCTGCGGTGAACCTTTCCCAGACTAGATCGGGCGTTGAGCCTCGGTCTCCCAAGGCTTCTCCAAATAGACCCACGTAGACCCACGCCGCGCGGGCCATCCAGCTCGCCCAGACCCACCCCCCGACCCGTTCGGTTCTCTTCCCACCGAACAACCCGCGCGAGCGGACCCCCGGCTGCAAGGCGGTAGACACCCCTTCCCACCGAACCACCCCACTCGACCGGAAGAACCAGGCACGTTCTCCCCACCGGACCAACCCGCCGAGCCGAACAACCGCGCGAGCGGACCCCGGCCGCAAGGTAACGTGCGCCCCTTTCTGCCGAGCCGCATCACTCCCTCGGAAGGCGGCCTCTTTATGCTGGCTCCGCTGGCCTACACCTCGTCTGGCGGCATGACCACGGAGTATGCGCCGATGGCACAGACCGGCTGGATGAGCCGGTGGCACGGACCGGTGGGAGCGAGCGGCCCGCTTGCCTTGACGCCAGGTTGACGCCATAGTGGCGTCATGGATCTCGCGCCCTACGTCGACTACCTGCGCCAGGAGCTGGCGGCCGCCGCCGAAGTTGGTGGCGAGCAGGCCCGCGCGCTCGCCGAGCGTCTCACCGGACCGTTGGAGTCGGCGACCAGGCTCGCCCTGCTGGAGGCGCTGTCGAAGGCGGCCGACGAGATCACCCGCGACCTCGCGCCCGGCTCGGTCGACGTCCGCCTGCGCGGGCGCGACCCGGACTTCGTCGTCAGGGCGCCGTTCGACGGTTCGGAGGCGGGCTTCGACTCCGCACCGGCCGGCACGGGCACCGCCAGGACGCCCGCTCCCCCACCGCCGCAGGAGGGCGAGGAGGGCGGCACCTCGCGGATCAACTTCCGGTTGCCGGAACACCTCAAGTCCAGGGTGGAGGAGGCGGCGAGCAGGGAGAGCCTGTCGGTGAACGCCTGGCTCGTCAGGGCCGTCGCCGCCACCCTCGAACCCGACGAGAGCCGTCGCGGCGGCCACCGCGGGACCACCTCGTCGACACGGCGCTACACCGGCTGGGTCCGCTGACCTGCCCGCCTACCATGGGTTTCCACGTCAGCATCGCTGCCCACCCGGTCAGCACCCGCGAGCCCCCTTCGAGAAGCCCCGCGAGCACCCCGCCGCTCGACCATCGGTGACGGTGATCGCGCGGATTGTCTTGACGCCAGTATCAGGGTTCTGCGGATTGCCTTGACGTCAGTGTCAGGGTTCTAACGTGGCCGAGTCCTCCGGCTCGAGCACCGACACGCCGCCAGAGCGCGAGCCCGTCGAGCGCGAGCCCATGAAGCGCGAGCCCCTCGAAGGGATGCCGATGAAGTTCGGAATCAGCTACAGCACGCCCTACTACGGGGTGGACCCTGAGGCGATTGTGGCCTTTGCCCGTCTTGCGGAGGAGTGCGGTTTCGAGTCGCTGTACCTGCCCGAGCACATCGTGCTGTATCCAGGTGCGACCGTGGGGCCGTACGAGATGCCGCCGTCGCTGCCGTACGTCGATCCGCTCGACTGCCTGAGTTTCGTCGCCGCGGCCACGGAGCGGATCCTGCTCGGCACTGGTGTGCTGCTGCTGCCGTACCATCACCCGGTGATCCTGGCCAAGCGTCTGGCCACCATCGACGTGCTGTCCAAGGGCAGGATGCGGCTGCTGACCGCAGGGCTGGGCGCGCTGCCGGGCGAGGCGCGGGCGATGGGGGTCGACTTCGCCACCCGCGGTCGCCGCGCCGACGAGGCGATCGACGTCCTGCGGTTGCTCTGGGCCGGCGGCGAGGAGGGCGTCAGCTTCGCCGGGGAGTTCTTCTCCTTCGACAACCTGTGCAGTTTCCCCAAGCCGCACGAGGCCACGCGACTGCCGATCCACATCGGGGGATCGAGCCGGGCGGCCGCGCGCCGGGCCGGCAGGCGCGGCGACGGCTTCTTCCCCGGCGGCGCGCTCGACGCGAACGAGCGGGCCGTGCAGTGGGAGCTGGTCCGGTCGAGCGCCGCAGAGGCGGGCCGCGACCCGGAGGCGCTGGAGTACACCCGCTTCGGGTCGATCGACATGCCCGTCGAACGGGTCGAGGAACTCTCGGCGCAGGGGGTGACCCGCATCGTCGTGAATGCCGCCGCCACCGAACCGGACCAGCAACGAGAGGAGCTGTCGGCGTTCACCGAGCGATTCGGCCTGCTCATGAAATAGCAGCCGGTACGGCGGCGCACAGGCTGCTTTCGACCCTCCCTTGGCACACAAGCCGACCAGCGAGAACGTCAAGTTTGTCCCTCTTTTCTAACTAGTGGGGTGCTTGTCGGGTTTTGCGGGAAGAGGTGGACCGGCTTAGGGAGGCGGAGGCCTCCCGCAGCGGATCGCAGCTCTGGTTCACACCAGGGGCGGCGGTCGAGCTGGAAGCAGGGAAGGGCAAGGAGCGGTCATCATGAACGACCGAACGCGGATAGCGATGGCAGTCGTAGCCGGGTACTACCTCGGCCGGCGTCACAAGTTGCGCCTGGCAGCCGCGCTAGCCGCCGCTGGGCTGGCCAGCCGCATGAAGCGGGGCGAGGGCGGCCTGCTGCAGCAGGGCACCAAGCTGCTCGGTTCGTCCCCGGAGCTGCAGCAGCTGACCAGCCGCCTGCGCGGCGAGCTGGTGGAGGTCGGGAAGGCCGCCGCGGTGGCCGCGACGAGCAGGCAGGTCGACATGCTGACCTCGCGGCTCCACGACCGCGCCGAGGCGTTGCGCAAGCCCGGCGGCGCCGGGAAGGCAGACGAGGCCGAGCCCGACGAGACCGAAGAGTACGACGAGTACGACGAGTACGACGAGGAGGAAGAGCCCGAGGAGGAGCCCAAGCCCAAGCCCAAGCCCAAGCCGGCGACCAAGTCGGCGCCGAAGGCACGGCGTGAACGTCCCGCCCGACCGGCCGCCAGGACACCGAGGTCGGTGCGATGAACGCGGCCAAGGCCTCTGTTGCGGAGACGGCGAAGGCCTCTCCCGTGGGGACGATCCTGAAGGAACTGCCGACCGACAAGCTCACCCAGGAGCTGCAGAACCTGCTCCTGGCGCTCGCCGAGCGCGCGTTGCAATCGGTGACCGGCAAGGTCGAGGGGATGGCCGGCCGGTTGACCGATTTCGCGGAAGGCGGCGGGTCCAGCCTGCTCGGCGCCATCACCGGGTCGAAGCCGTCGGGCGGCGGAGAATCCGGTGGTCTGGGGCAGAACATGGCGACGGGGGCGGTCAAGGGGGCCGTCAAGGGGGCGCTCAAGGGGCTGCTCGGTGGCCTGACCAAGAGCGGCAAGCTGAAGCTGACCAACATCGTCGAAACGGTCGACATCGGCGCTCCGCTTCGGGTCGTCTACAACCAGTGGACCATGCTCGAGGACTTCCCGAACTTCATGAAGAAGGTCGAGAGCGTCAAGCAGGAGTCCGAAGAGACGAGCACGTGGAAGGCGCAGGTCTTCTGGTCGCATCGCAACTGGAAGTCGACGGTCGTCAAGCAGGTTCCGGACGAGCGGATCATCTGGCGCTCCGAGGGGGACAAGGGGCACGTCAACGGCGCGGTGACCTTCCACGCCCTCGCCCCGGACCTCACCCGCGTGCTGCTCGTCATGGAGTACCACCCGCAGGGGCTGTTCGAGCGGGTCGGCAACCTCTGGCGCGCGCAGGGACGGCGGGCGCGCCTCGAGCTCAAGCACTTCGCTCGCCACGTCATGACCCAGACGATGCTGCACCCCGACAAGATGAGCGAGAACGGCTGGCGGGGTGAGATCCACGAGTCTCAGGTCGTCAAGGACCACGAGACGGCCCTGCGGGAGGAGCAGGAGGCCGCCGAGGAGGAGCGTCCGGAGGAAGAGGCGGAGCTGGAGCCTGAGGAAGAAGAGGCGGAGCTGGAGCCTGAGGAAGAAGAGGCGGAGCTGGAGCCGGAAGAGGCCGAGGAAGAGGAAGGCGAAGAAGAAGAGGAGGAAGAGGAGGAAGAGGGCGAAGAAGAGGAGCCCGAGGCAGAGGAGGAGGCAGAGGAAGAAGAAGAGGAAGAGGAACCAGCTCCTGAACCCGTCGTCGCACGGGAGAGGCCGAAGAAGGCGGGCGTCGAGCGTCCGGTACGCCGCCGCGCGGCCGACGAAGCAGCCAAGCCTTCCCGGCCGGCTCGCAGCAGGACAGGCTCGAGCCGTACGCGGTGAAAGCAACGACCACCAAGGAGAGTCACGGTATGACGGTGCAGCCCGCGACAGGCGGAGGAAACGGCCGCCCATCCGGTACGAGCCTGGCGGACGTCATCGACTCGATCCTCGACAAAGGGCTCGTCATCGACGCGTACGTCAGCGTCTCACTGATCGGCATCGAAATCCTGAGCATCGACGCGCGCATCGTCGTGGCCAGCGTGGACACCTACCTTCGCTTCGCCGAGGCGACGAACCGGCTGGACCTGACGAAGACCAGGAAGCCGGGCGTTCCGGAGATGCTGGAGGGCGTGACGCAGGGCCAGGCGCCGGACGAGGCCGAGCAGATCGAGCAGGTCGAGCAACTCGGTGGCACCCGGGGCTCGCTGGAGGCCGCCGGTGAGAAATTGGGTGACTTCGACTTCGAGGACGAGCCCGAGAAGGCGCGCCCCCGCAAGGCAAAGCGAGAGGAGGGCTGACATGGCCGAGACCCCTCCCGAGGAGCAGCGGGTCGGATGCTACGTCTACGGCATCGTGCCCGCGGAGGTCGAGGTCGACGACGGCGCCGAGGGGGTGGGCGACCCACCGGCGAGGGTACGGCCGCTGCGGCACGGCAACCTCGCCGCCCTGGTGAGCGACATCGCACTCGACCGCCCGCTCGGCACGCCCCAGGACCTGCTCGCGCACGAGCAACTGCTCGACGCGACCGCGGCGGAGGTGCCGGTGCTTCCGATCCGTTTCGGCGCCGTGATGACGACCCACGACGCGGTGGTCGAGGAGTTTCTGTCCCCGTACCACGACGAGTTCGTCGCCGCCCTCGCCGAACTGGAAGGCCGCGCCCAGTACGTGGTCAAGGGGCGCTACGTGGAGGAGATGGTGCTCACGGAGGTCCTCGACGAGAACCCCGAGGCCGCGCGGCTGCTGGAGGAGATCCGCGAGCTGCCCGAGGACGCCTCGCGCAACCAGCGGATCCAGCTCGGCGAGCTGATCAGCGAGTCGATCACGGCCAAGCGGGATGCCGACACCGAAACGCTGCTCAAAGGCGTCGAACAGGTCAGCATCATGTCCACCGTCCGCCAGCCGTCGCATGAGCAGGACGCCGTGCACGTGGCCCTTCTCGTGGAGACCGGCCGGCAGGGCGAGCTGGAGCGGGTCCTGGAGGAGTTCGGGAACCGATGGGCCGAGCGGATCACGCTGCGCCTGCTCGGTCCGATGGCTCCGTACGACTTCGTCGTCTCGCAGGGCCAGGGTGATGGGTGATGGGTCTGTTTTCCTCCGTCTTCGGCCTGCCGCTCTTGCCGCTCAAGGGGCTGATCCGGCTCGCGGAGGTGCTGCGGGACGAGGCCGACCGCCAGCTCCACGACCCTGCGGAGGCCAGGCGTGAGCTGGAGGAGATCGAGGCGGCGCAGGCGGAGGGCCGGCTCTCCGAGGAGGAGGCGGCCGAGGCCATGAGCCTGGTCCTCCAACGGCTGACCGGCCAGGCCGCCACGCAGCAGGACACGGGTCTGCCGAAGGACACGGAAAGGAGGTGACCCCGTGCCTGCCAAGCGCAGGGTCGCACGTCCCGACGACGACCGGGAGGAAAGACCTGCCGAGCTGACGGCCACGACCGCGAGCCAGGCAGGTCTGCGCCACATCGTGGACCTGACGGCGCGAGAGGCGGAGAGCGTCACGCTGGTGGAACCGGTCGAGGATGGGTGGGTGGTGGAGGTCGAGGTCATCGAGGACCGCCGCATCCCTTCGTCCGGCGACATCCTGGCGCTCTACGAGGCCGACCTCGACACCGAGGGCAACCTTCTGTCCTACCGGAGGAAGGGACGCTACCGGCGAGGCACCGGCGACATGCCTCGCGAGAGGTGATGACATGACGGAAGCCTCACGATTCGTGCCCGCCGTACGCCAGACCTCTTCACCCGCAATGGGCGGACGGGAGCCCGCCAACCTCGGCGACATCCTGGAGAGGGTGCTCGACAGAGGCGTGGTGATCGCGGGAGACATCAAGGTGAACCTGCTGGACATCGAGCTCCTCACGATCAAGCTCCGCCTGGTGATCGCCTCGGTCGACACGGCCAGGGAGATGGGCATCGACTGGTGGGAGCACGACCCGTGGCTCACGGGCGACAACCGCGGGCTGCTGGAGGAGAACCGCAGGCTCCGCGAGCGGCTGACCGCGCTGGAGGAGCGGCAGTCCCTGGAGGCCGGGACATCGGATGATGAATGAGTACGGGACCTATCTCTACGCGGTCGCGCGCGACACCGGCCATGCCTGCCCCGAAGGCCTGCTCGGCGTCGCCGGCACCCCGGTACGGGCCATCCCGCAGGCCGGACTTGTCGCGTATGTGAGCACCGTCCCGCTGGACAGGTTCGGCGCCGAGCCCCTGCGAGAGTCGATGGAGGACCTCGACTGGCTGAGTGAGACCGCACGGGCCCATCATCACGTCGTGGAGGCGGTCGCCGAGGACCAGCCGGCCGTGCCGGTCCGGCTCGTCACCGTCTACAGCGGGGACGAGCAGATCAGGGAACTGCTGAGCCGGCGGCACGACGACTTCGCGGAGGTGCTCACCCGCATCGCCGGTCGGCAGGAATGGGGCGTGAAGGCCTATGTCGACCTGGCGGCGGCCGTCGCCGAAGAGCAGGCGGTGGAGGCGGGCGGTCCAGGAGCGGCCTACCTCAGGCGGCGCCAGGCGAGCCTTCACGGCCGCGAGGAGGCCTGGCGCCAGGCCGCCGCGTTCGCGGAACGCATCCACGACGCCCTCTCAACCGTCGCCATCGCCAGCCGGAGGCACCGGGCCCAGGACCCGCAGCTGTCGGGCCGCACCGAGCTGATGATCCTCAACGGCGCCTACCTCGTCGAGCGCGACCGCGGCGAGGAGTTCGCCCGCCTGGTCGACGAGCAGCGCGGGCAGGGCGCCGACGTCGAGCTCACCGGGCCATGGGTGCCCTACTCCTTCACCGACCTCGCCGATCCGGCGGAACCGGAGGTGCTCGGTGACGGTTGACCAACCCCGGGGAGCGGCGCTGGCCAGGGAGGGGCGTCTGCCGCCCGAACGGGTGGCGCTGGTCGACCTCCTGGACCGGTTGCTGGCGGGCGGCGTGGTCGTCAGCGGCGATCTGGTCCTGTCCATCGCCGACATCGACCTCGTACGGATCTCCGTACGCGCGTTGATCATGTCGGTGCGGGAATGCGACTCAACGCAGGACCACAGCATCCGGAGGTGAGCACACGATGGAGACCGAGACCGGCAGGCCGGCACGCACGAGCAGGCTGCGCATCGAGACCGATGCCGAGGCCATGGAGCGCGACCTGTCACGCCTGGTGCTCACTCTCGTCGAGCTCGTCAGGCAGTTGGTGGAGCGCCAGTGCGTGCGGCGGATGGAGCAGGGAGACCTGTCGGACGAGCAGATCGAGGTGCTCGGCCTGACGCTGATGCGGCTGGAGGAGGCGATGACGGAGCTGTGCGAGCGGTTCGGGCTGACTCCGGCCGACCTCAACCTCGACCTCGGACCCCTCGGAACGCTGCTACCCGAGGACTGACGGACGCTGCCCACGGTCCGCTGAGCGCGTCGGCCCTTCAGGTCACCACCCCGTTCTCGAAGGTACGGATCACCGTGGCGGTGATGCCGTGGCGCGGCAGTTCCCCCTTCTCGGCCGCCTCCCATCCGGAGTAGGTCAGCGCCCAGATCACGCTCTGGATCCACTCCGGCGTGGACTTGGGATCGAAGACGCCCTCCTGCTGGCCGCGCTTGATCAGGTCGAGCGTCGTCGGCACCGTCATGTCGGGCTCGAAGCAGTCGGTGAACTCCTCCAGCACGCGCGGGTCGCCGAACAGGAACGTCAGCCGGTCGCCGACCTCGACCATGGCCGCCAGCAGGCGCCGCATCGCCTCCAACGCGGGCCCCTGGTCGATCGCGGCCGCACGGACGGAGTCCTCCACCGCGCGGAAGGAGTCGACGATCGCCGCCTCCATCAGCTCGTTCCTGTCGGCGAAGTAGCGGTGCAGCGTGCTGCGCCCGACCTGCGCGGCCGCGGCGATGTCGGCCAGCGTGGCCTTGCGGTCGCGGGCGAGTGTGGCGGCGGCCGCCGCCAGGATCGCGCGGCGCGTGCGACTACGGGTCCCGGACTCTGGCGTCGAACTACCCACTCCCAAACTCTAACATGGGCGTTTGACTTTGGGACATTGACGTCTCATTCTGAAGCAATGAACTCCTATTCACTGGTCGCTGAAGGGCTGTGCAAGCGCTTCGGCGGCAGCCTCGCACTCGACGGGTTCGACCTCGCCGTGCGGGAAGGGACGGTCTGCGGACTGCTCGGTCCCAACGGGGCGGGCAAGACCACCGCCGTGCGCATCATGGCCACGCTGCTGCGAGCCGACGGGGGCCGGGCCACGGTCGCCGGTCTCGACGTGGCCGCCCAGCCGGCGAAGGTCCGCCAGGTCATCGGCCTGGCCTCCCAGGAACCCGCCGTCGACGAGATCCTCACCGGCAGGGAGAACCTGGTGATGTGGGGCAGGCTCTACCACCTGGACGCCAGGCAGGCCAGGCGCAGGGCCGACGAGCTGCTGGAGCAGTTCGGGCTCACCGAGGCGGCCGGCAAGCGGATCAAGCACTACTCCGGCGGGATGCGCCGCCGCCTCGACCTGGCCGCCACCTTCATCCAGGCGCCCCGCGTGCTCTTCCTCGACGAGCCGACGACGGGCCTCGACCCCCGCAACCGCAACGAGGTGTGGCAGGCCGTCCGTACCCTGGTCGCCAACGGCAGCACGGTGCTGCTGACCACCCAGTACCTGGACGAGGCCGACCAGCTCGCCGACCAGATCGCGGTGCTGCGCGACGGCAGGGTGATCGCCGACGACACCCCCGAGCGGCTCAAGTCCTCGATCGGCGGCGACCAGCTCGACCTGGTGCTGCGCGACTCGAAGGACCTGCCGGAGGCGAGCGACGTCCTGTCCGTGTTCGGCCCGCCCGTGGCCGACCCCGACACGCGCAGGCTGACCGCGCCCGTCGCCGACCGCATGCACGCTCTCGGCCAGATCATGCGCGCGCTGGAGGCCAAGGGGATCGAGGTCGAGGACGTGGCCCTGCGCCGCCCCACGCTCGACGAGGTGTTCTTGAAGGTGACGGCATGACCCACGTGTTCTCCGACGGCTGGGTGATTGCCAGGTCCTATCTGCTGCACTGGGTGCGCAACCCCACCGCCATCCTGTCCGGGCTGCTGTACCCGATCGTGATGGTGCTGCTGTTCGGCTACGTCTTCGGCAGCGCGATGGACGTCGCGGGCGCGGGCGACAACTACAGGGAGTACCTGATGCCCGGCATGTTCGGGCAGACGATGGCCGTCGGCATCACGGCCACGCTGATCATCGTCACCACCGAGGCCTCCAGGGGCGTCACCGACAGGTACCGCTCGATGCCGGTTTCGCAGACGGGCGTGGTGCTCGGCCGGGCCATCTCCGACATGGTCAGCTCGGTGCTGGAGCTGACCATCCTCATCGCCTGCGGCGTGGCGGTCGGCTGGAGCTGGCACAACGGCCCGCTCAACGCGCTGGCCGCCGTCGGACTGCTGCTGCTCCTGCGCTTCTCGCTCATCTGGGTGGGCATCTTCGCCGGGCTGAAGCTCACCCCGGAGGCGGCGGGCGCCTCGTGGATGCTCATGTTGCCGCTCACCATGGTCGCCAACACGTTCGTCTCCCCCGCGCAGATGCCGGGGTGGATGGGGCTGCTGGCCGAGTGGAACCCGCTGTCGGCCACGGTCGCCGCCTGCCGCCAACTGTTCGGCAACCAGGGGTTCGCGGGCGAGTCGTGGGCGGCGCAGCACGCGCTGCTGCTGGCCGTCGCCTGGCCCGTGGTGATCACGCTGGTGTTCCTGCCGCTGTCGGCGCGCGCCTTCAGGAGGCTGAGCCGCTGACCGCGCGGCCGTGCCGTACACGGGATGTACGGCACGGCCGCCCGCTCAGACCGTCTCGCCCTCCTCCTGCCGCTGGCGGCGGGTGAAGGCCCAGTTGACCACCCACAGCAGCAAGCCGATGCCGAGCAGGACGCCCGCCGTGACGTACACGGCGCCCGGCCGCCCGGTCAGCGGGCTGGCCAGCACGATCGCCATGACCGCGCCGATCACGGGCAGGACCGTCGGCGCCCGGTAGTGATTGTGCTCGACCTCCTCCTTGCGCAGCACCAGCACCGCGATGTTCACCACGGCGAAGACGCACAGCAGCAGGAACGCCGTGGTCTCGCCGAGCCCCGAGATCTCACCGGTGGAGATGAGGCCGATGGCCAGCGCGGTGGTGAACAGGATCCCGACGATCGGGGTACGGCGGCGCGGGTCCACCAGGCCGAGCGAGCGCGGCACGACCCGCTCGTTGGCCAGGCCGTACACCAGGCGGGAGGCCATCATCATGTTGATCAGCGCGGAGTTGGCCACCGCGAAGATCGCGATCGCGGCGAACAGCTGGGGCGGGAAGCCCAGGCCGCCCGCCTTGACCACCTCCAGCAGCGGCCCGGTCGACTTCTCCAGGACGTTGGAGTCGACCAGAAGCGAGGAGGTGAGCGCGACCAGGATGTAGACGGTGCTGGTGATGGCCACGCCCAGGAAGATCGCGCGAGGAAAGTTGCGCGAGGGGTCCTGGGTCTCCTCGGCCATGTTCACCGAGTCCTCGAACCCGACGAAGGCGAAGAACGCCAGCGCGGTGCTGCCCAGCAGGGCCAGCAGCAGCCCGCTGGAGTCTTCGGCCTTGATCTCCAGCAGGCGCGACGGCTCTCCCGCGCCCGTCGCGACCGCGTAGACGCCGATCAGGATGATGATGAGCAGGCCGGTCAGCTCGATCAGGGTGAAGACGATGTTGGTCTTGACCGACTCTGACACGCCCCGGTAGTTCAGCGCCGCGACGGCCACGATGAAGATGATCCCGACCACGATCGAGGGCAGGGTGACGAACTCCTGCAGGTACCGGCCGCCGATGGCGCGGGCCGCGGCGCTGGCCGAGGTGAGGCCCGAGCACATGACCGCGAAGGCCACCATGAACGTGAGGAACGGCTTCTTGAAGGCCAGTTGCGTGTAGAGGGCGGCGCCCGCCGCCCTCGGGTACTTGGTGACGAGTTCGACGTAGGACATGGCCGTGAACAGCGCGATCACGAAGCCGATGAGGAACGGGATCCACAGCGCTCCGCCGACCCTGCCCGCGACCGAGCCGGTGAGGGCGTAGACGCCTGTGCCGAGGATGTCACCGACGATGAATAAGATCAGCAGCTTTGGTCCGATGGCGCGCTTCAGCGACACCTGTGTGGGGGGCGTTGTCATGGTGGATGCCGTGCCCAACTTTGTTGATGTTGACACTCCCCATTGACTTCTCCCCGCCATGAATGACAGGGATTCTCCCGCCTCGCCCCGGCTACGCGGTGCGCAGGAAACTGCTTGAGATGACGGACCTGGATCTTGGGCAGGTGGCGGTGGCGGCGGGCCTCATCAGCCCCTTCCACTTCAGCCGGCACTACGGACTTCCTCCCAGGGAGTTCAGGGCCAGGCTTCCGCACCCTGAAAGATCTTCGAGGCGCCTGCCCGGGACTCCTGTGGATCAGGAGGTCTGAACTCGCCCGCAGGGGTGCCGTCACGCCGGTAGTCCGTCGGGGTCTGGTGAAGGGAGCCGGTGAAGGCGCGGTAGAAGGAAGAGCGGGTCTGGAAGCCGCTGGCGTGGGCCACCCTGTCGATGCCCCAGTCGGTGACCAGCAGCAGCCTGCACGCGTGGGCGACGCGCAACCTGGTCACGTACTGCCACACCGACATGCCCAGCGCCTGTTTGAAGGCCAGCGCCGCGTAGGTCGGGTGGACCGAGGCGGCGCGGGCGATCTCCTCCACCGTCAGCCGTTCGGTGTAGCGGCGGGCGACGACGGCCAGGATGCGCTCGGCTGACCTGGCCTGCGCGGCGCCGGCGCCCGTCGCGGAGGGAAGGCCGCCGCCGCCCAGCCGGGCCAGGCGGGCGTGCATTTCGAGCAGGCAGATCTCGGCGGTCTGGGGGGCGGGTTCGTGGCGTAGCTCCTGGTCCCAGCGGTGCATGAGAAAGCGGTCTGGGGCGGCTTCGGCGGCTGTGCCGTACAGGAACTCGCCGGTCAGCATGCGGTCCACCGCGCCGAGTAGCGGCTCGTGGCCGATGACGGCACTCAGGGGGACGGTGGCCCAGAGGAAGTCGACGCCCTCGGCGGTGAGCAGGCGGTGCGGGTAGCCGCCCCAGAAGACGGCGAGGCGCCCCGGCGGCAGGTCCACGGTGCCGTCGATGGTCGCGTAGGTGGCGGTGCCGGACAGGACGAGGTTGAACTCCAGCTCGGGGTGGATGTGGGCGCGCTGCATGGGGCCTGAGGTGACATGGAACGCCTGAAGCCCGATCACCTGGACGAGGGATCGCACACCTTGAGAATATGCGACACCTCGGAGATCTCAGGCGGATGACCGGCCCGGGCTGATCGCGGCAGAGTGGCGGACAGCTCCCCACTCTCACGGAGGTTTCCTGAAATGTCTGAACTTGATGACTTCATGTTCGACCTCAACGGCTACCTGATCCTCAAGAACGCCGTCGACGCGGACCTGCTCGCGCGGCTCAACGAGGAGTTCGACGCCTTCCCGCGCGACCTCGGGCGCGGTGAGTGGTACCGGGGCGGCCAGCGCCGCGACTACACCCCGGAGACAGGGTTCGAGCTGCACCAGGCGGTCGCCGCGGGCCGTCCCTTCGAGGAGCTGATCGACCACCCGAGTTGGTTCGAGCTGGTCAAGCACTACGCGGGGGAGGAGGACAGCTACATTCCCGGCGTCTTCGTCGACGAGACGATCGCCTCCATCCGCGAGTCGGGCGGCCACCACCCCGTGCACTCGGGCGGCTACCGCACCGCGCTGCGCTGCGGCTACCGCTACGACCACGGCGTCTTCCGGTGCGGGCAGGTCAACATCATCCTCGCGCTCACCGACATCGGCGAGGGCGACGGCGCGACGATGGTGGTGCCGGGCTCGCACAAGTCGAACTTCAAGCATCCGCTGGGCGGCGACTACGCCAAGGGCGATCGCATGGACGCTCTGCCCGGCGCGATCCCCGTCTACCTGGAGAAGGGCGACGCGCTGCTCTTCGTGGACGGACTCATGCACGGCGGCTCCACCCGCACCAACCCCGGGGAGCGCCGCGTGCTCATCTACCGCTATGGCCCGGTCTGGGCGGGCAGCCGCTACGGCTACGTCTACGACGACGCCTGGCTCAAGGAGCTGACCGAGCAGCGCCGCAACGTGCTCTACCCCGTTCCGCGCGTCAAGGTCGGCGGTCCCTGCCCCGCGGAGCCAGGCGACAGGTGAATCGACGGCGGGATCAGCGGCCCCGCGCCGGTGGCGAAGAGCTGCCTGTTGAGGTGGTCGACGGCGTGGTCGATCGCGCCGACACCACGCACCACGTCGTTCGAGCCGCGAGCCACGCCGCGCCTGCTCTCGGCCAGGGCGACGAGCCTGCTGTCGTTCTCGATCAGCACCTCGCAGGGGAACATCTCGCGCAGCCGTTCCGCCAGGTCGACGCCGGTCCACGAGGGGATCGCCGCGGAGTAGGTGATGTGGCCCACGGGTGTGACGATGCCCGTGGTGCCGACGGCCACCGTCCAGAGGTCGGCCACGGTCTTGGATGTTGTGTGCTCCTATGTCGACGCCGACCAGGACGCCGCTGTCGGTGCGGAACCGGTAGCGGCGGGCCGGCTGGGTGACGGTGACGGACCTGCTCCGCGCAGGGCTCTGATCGTCGATAGCGAGCTGAGTTGCCGCAGCCGCGACAGGTCTCCACCGCCGACATAGGTAGGTCTCCTCTTTAACTCGACTCTACGGCTCGATCACAGATCTTTCAAAAGTGATCAATTAACGCTGTTTTGCGGCGAAATTCGGCATTGCCGGTCATTAGGAGCCGTGCTACTAATGAACCACTCCTTCGTAACTGAGCGAAAGCGAGATAGTCTGATGCCGTTCGCTGATGTTGGCGAGCTCACCGGCGCCCCCCGTCAGGCGTTGATCTTCGAGCATGGATGGCAGTCGTGGAGCCCCACCGGGGCCTATCACTTGGACGAGTCGCCGCCGAGAGCCGCCAGCGAGACGATCCAGACCCTTTGCTATCGGCCTGAGACACCTGTCCCCTCAGGGGTGTTCCAGGGCGAGGGACTGATCGCGATCGATCCCGGCGACGGCGCGCCCGTCTCTGTCTGGTCGGCGCCGAGCCCGCTTGAGATCCCCTCCATCCGCGTCCGCGAGGAGGGGGGACGCCTGGTGGTCTCCGCCGACGGCCCCGTGCGGCACTGGCAGGCCGAAGGCGGCCTCGACGCCGCCCTGCGCGGCTGGGCGGACACCATGGCCGAGGGATACGCCCCCGAGCGTTTCCCCGCCGTCCCCCCGATGTGGTGCTCCTGGTACGGCTACTGGGGCAAGGTCACCGACGCCGACATCGTGGAGAACCTCCGCCTGGCCGCGCGGCACGGCATCGACGCCGACATGTTCCTCATCGACGACGGCTACGAGGCCGAGATCGGCGACTGGCTGGAGCTGCGCCCCGAGTTCGGCTCTCTCGAACGCGCGGTCGGCACGGTCAGGGAGATGGGCAAGCGGGGCGGCATCTGGCTGGCCCCCTTCCTGGTCGGTCACCGCAGCCGGATCTTCCGCGAGCACCCCGACTGGCTGGTGGGCGGCGCGTACGCGGGCACGATGTGGGACCAGGATCTGGCCGTCCTCGACGTCACCCACCCCGACGCCGCCGCGCACCTGGTCAACGTCTTCGAGAGCCTGTCACGCATGGGCCTGACCCATTTCAAGCTCGACTACGTCTACGCGGGAGCGCTGGCGGGCCGCCGCCACCAGGACGTCGAGCCGATCATCGCCTACCGCATGGGCCTTGAGCTGATCAGGCAGGGCGTGGGCCCCGAGGCGACCATCCACGGCTGCGGCGCTCCGATGCTGCCCAGCCTCGGCCTGGTCGACATCATGCGGGTCAGCCCCGATATCGCGCCGACGCTCCTGCCCAGGGCGGGCGACATCAGCCAGCCCTCACAGCTCGGCGCCAGGCTGACGGGCGCGGCCAGGGAGTTCCTGCACGCGCGCTGGTGGGTCAACGACCCCGACTGCCTCATGGCCCGCCCCGAGATGGAGGCCCGCGAGGAGTGGGCCGCGCACATCGACGCCACGGGCGGCCTGCGCGGTTCGAGCGACCCGATCGCCGCGCTTGACGAATGGGGCTTGGCGACCACCAGACGGCTGATGGTCCCGACCAGGACGGATCCGTCGTGACGGTCGCCACGGCGGGTCGCCGTGGCGGACGACCGATGCGTGACTGGTACGCCTACCTGTTCATCGGGCCCAGCCTGTTCGGCGTCGTCGCCTTCCTCGTGCTCCCTGTCGTCATTGTCTTCGCGCTCAGCTTCTTCGACTGGGAGCTGTTGTCCGACCCGACGTTCGTCGGGCTGGACAACTACCGCCGCCTGGCAGCGGACGGCACCGTGTGGAGCTCGTTATGGGTGACGGTCCTCTACGTGCTGCTGTGCATCCCGTTGCAGACGGTCCTGGCCCTGGTTCTGGCCATGGTGGTGAACCAGAAGGTCAAGGGAGTGAAGTTCTTCCGCGCCCTGTTCGTGATCCCGTGGATGGCCACCCCGATGGTGCTCGGCCTGATCTGGAGCTGGATCTTCGACCCCAAGGACGGCGCGATCAACCAGGTGCTCGACCTGTTCGGCATCACCGGGCCCGCCTGGCTGTCGGAGTCGTCCCTGGCGCTGCCCGCGGTCGCCCTGGTGAGCGTGTGGCAGCACACCGGCTACAACATGCTGTTCTTCCTGGCGGGACTGCAGGGCATCCCGAAGGAGCTCTACGACGCGGCCTCCTGCGACGGGGCGACGCCACGCCAGCGCTTCTTCAGGGTGACGCTGCCGCTGCTCAACCCCACGATGTTCTTCGTCACGGTGACCAACATGATCGGCGCTTTTCAGGCGTTCGACACGATCTACTCGATGACCGCGGGCGGTCCGAGCGAGTCCACCGCGGTGATCAACTACAAGATCTTCCACACCGCGTTCAGGGAGTTCGACTTCGGCTACGCCGCGACGCTGTCGATCGTGCTGTTCCTCGTCATCCTCCTGGTGACGACGGTGCAGATCAGGTTCTTCAGCAAGCGCACCACCTACGACATGAGCTGAGGAGCCATGAAGCGATTTCTGCTCTACGCCACGCTCGTCGTCGGCTCGGTGATCTCCGTCTTCCCCTACCTGCTCGTGGTGCTGACCGCGTTCAAATCCCAGACGCAACTGCACACCACCGAGCCGTGGCTGCCGGGAAGCCCGCCGACCACGGAGAACCTGAGCACCCTGCTCGGCGGGGAATTTCCCAGCTACATCCTGAACACCCTGCTCATGACGGCCGCGCTGACGATCGGCCAGCTGGTGTTCACCACGTTCGCGGCCTACGCCTTCGCCAGGCTCCGCTTCAGGGGCAGGGACGTGCTGTTCTGGCTGTTCGTGGCCACGATGATGGTGCCTGTCGCGGTCACGGTGATCCCGCTCTTCCTCATCATGCGGGAGCTCGGCCTGATCAACACCTGGGGCGGGCTGCTCGCGCCGTACATCCTGGGCACGCCGTACGGGATCTTCCTGATGCGGCAGTTCTTCCGCGGGCTGCCCGCGGGACTGGAGGAGGCCGCGCGCATCGACGGCGCGGGCCCGATGACGATCCTGGTGCGGGTGCTCCTGCCGCTGTGCAAGCCCGCGCTCGGGACGCTGGCGATCATCACGGTGATCTCCTCGTGGAACAGCTTCCTCTGGCCGCTGATCATCACCAGCGGCGACGAATCGAAGGTCATCACGGTCGCGCTGGCCGCGCTCAAGGTTGGGATCGGCGTCGACTACACGAAGATCATGTCGGGTGGACTCATCGCGCTCGTGCCGATGGTTTTGATCTTCATCTTCTTCCAGCGATACATCGTCCGGTCGGTCGTCCTGACCGGTTTGAAGTGAAAGGCGCACGATGACTTCCCCCCGTATTCGCTTCGCCGCCGCGGCACTCGCCCTGTTGTCACTCACCGCCTGTGGTTCGAGCGGGGACAAGAGCGAGGGCGGCAACGTGACGCTCACCTATCGCATCTGGGACGAGCAGCAGAAGGTCGGCCTGGACAAGGTCATGGCCGCCTTCGAGAAGGCCAACCCGACCATCAAGGTCAAGATCGAGGTCATGCCCTGGGAGGAGTACTGGACCAAGCTGACCGCCGACGCGGTGGCCGGCAGCGCTCCCGACGTGTTCTGGATGCAGGTCACCTACTTCCCCGAGTTCGTCACCAAGGGCGTGCTGGCCGACCTGAGCCCGCTCGGGCTCGACGGCGCCAAGTACCACCCCAACGTCGTGGCCTCGAACACCTACAACGGCAAGCTGTACGGCGCGCCGAAGGACTGGGGCATGCCCGGCATCCTCTACAACAAGGACCTGTTCAAGAAGGCGGGCCTGGAGATGCCCGACAAGCTCACCTGGGCCCCTGACGGGTCGGGCACGCTGGTCGAACTGGCCAGGAAGCTCACCGTGGACGAGGCGGGCAAGCACCCCGACGAGGCGGGCTTCAACGCCGACAAGATCAAGACCTACGGCTTCTCCTCCACCAACCACTCCCAGACCCAGTGGATGAACTGGATCGAGTCCAACGGCGGCAAGCTGATCGACAAGCCGTTCGGCAAATACACCTTCAACGACGACGCCTCGGCCCAGGCCGTGCAGTTCGGCGTCGACCTGATCTCCAAGTACCACGTCTCGCCGCCCGCCACCCAGACCAACCCGCCCACGGGCAAGGCGGCGGACATGTTCAAGGCGGGCCAGGTTGCCATGTACCCGGCCAACAACGCGCTGCTGCCCTTCGTGGCGCCCGAGGCCGACTTCGAGATCGGCGTCGCGATGATGCCCGAGGGCCCCAAGGGCCGCTCGGCCAACATCAACGGTCTCGGCGACGCGGTCTATGCCAAGAGCAAGCACCCCGACGAGGCGATGAAGCTGGTCAAGTACCTCGCCTCGGAGGAGGCCCAGAAGTCGATGGCCGACCAGGGCTACAGCTTCCCGGGGCTCATCGGTGACGACCTGGCCCAGGGCTACGTCGACTTCTGGAAGAACACCAAGAAGATCGATGTCTCCCCGTACCTGGAGGAGTCGAAGGGCACCACGTTCAACATGCCGATCGTGACCGGCTGGACGGGCTTCGAGCCGAAGCTGGTGTCGATCTTCAACGAGGTCTACCTCGGCAAGATCACCGCGAAGCAGGGCGTGGAGCAGGCCGTCACCGAGGGCAACGCGACCATCAAGTAGGAGAACCCCATCGCGTTCACCCGGCGTTCACTCATCGTCGGCGGCGCGAGCGTGGGCCTCGCCGCCGCACTGGGGACCACCCCGGTGCGGCGGCTCTTCTACCGCCTCCGCGTCGGCACCGAGATCTCGCCCGTCGGCAGGGCCATCACCGCCCCGGCGAGAGGCGGCCGCGCTGACGGCAGGCCGATCGTCCGTGGGCCGGCGTTCACCACGACCGAGGAGATGCTGACCCTGGTCGGCGCGGGCAAGGGCACCTATCCCGTACCCGCCCAGGCCGCCCAGTTCTACGCGCGACCCGATGTGGCCTACGTCCCGATCCATGATGCGCCGTCCTTCGAATGGGCCCTGGTCTGGCGCAATACCGGCGAGGTCATCCCGCTGGTGCGGCGAGCCACGCGCTGATGCCCTCCAGCAGCTCAGCCTTCATCTCCGCGGGGGCGAACGACGCGGTGACCGAGGCCGCGGCCAGCTCGGCGAGGGTCTCGTCGCTGTCACGGGCGTCGGCGTACTCCTTCAGCAGCGAGGTCTCGCCGTCGGTGTTGAGGGTGACGACCAGGCCCTCCCGTCTGAGGCGGGGCAGTGGGTGCTCGGCGCGCGACGGCACGATGCCGAGCAGGACGTTGGAGAACGGGCACACCTCCAGCGGCACGCGGCGCTCGCGCAGTTCGGCCACCAGGGCGGGGTCTTCGAGCACGCGGACGCCGTGGCCGATCCGCTCGGCGTGGCCCGCGTCGAGCGCCTCGCGGACGCTGTCGGGCCCCGCGGTCTCTCCCGCGTGGTGCACCAGGTGCAGCCCCGCCTGCCTGGCGACCTCCAGCACGTCGGCGAAGGGTGTCAGCGGGTAGGTCTCGTCTCCCGCGAGCCCGATGGCGACGACCTCGTCATGGGCGGTGGCCAGCTTGAGCGTCTGCCACAGGCGTTCGGCGGGACGCCGCCTGGAATGGTCGAGGATCAGCCGGCAGCTGATGCCGTGTTCGGCCTCGCCCTCCGCCAGCCCTTCGAGCACGGCCAGCAGCGGCATCTCCAGGTCGCCGAGCCGTTCGCCATGGGAAGCGGCGGTGAAGGTGACCTCGGCGTAGCGGGTGCCCTGGGCCGCCTCGTCGGCGCAGAACTCGCGGGCGATCCTGCGGAAGTGTTCGGGTGTGCGCAGGGCGCCACGCACCCGCGCGTTGTGGTCGGCGAACTGGCGGAAACCGGTGAAGACATCGGGGCGCGGCGTCTGGACCCCGAGCTCTCGCAGGGTGGCAGGGCGGACCGTGCTCTCCAGGTGAACGTGCAGGTGGGCCTTGGGCAGCCGCGCGATGTCTCTCACTGGTGTGATCCTAGGCAGGTCACGCCGTCCGTTACATCTGCTTTTTCTCCGGTACGGCAGGCAGAGGGTCAGTTGATGTAGTCGCGCAGCGCCTCGGCCCTGGAGGGGTGGCGCAGCTTCGACATCGTCTTGGCCTCGATCTGCCTGATGCGCTCCCTCGTCACGCCGTACACCTTGCCGATCTCGTCCAGCGTCATCGGCTGGCCGTCGGTCAGGCCGTACCGCATCGAGATCACCCCCGCCTCCCGCTCGGACAGGCTGTCGAGGATCTGGAGCAGCTGGGCGCGCATGAGCGTGAACGACACCTGCTCGGCCGGCGAGGGCGACTCGGAGTCCTCGATGAGGTCGCCGAGCTCGCTGTCGCCCTCCTCCCCCAGCGGGGTGTGCAGGGAGATCGGCTCGCGGGCGTAGCGCTGCACCTCCACGACCTTGTCGGGGGTCATCTCGACCTCGACGGCGATCTCCTCGGGCGTCGGCTCGCGGCCGAGGTCGGTCAGCAGCCGGCGCTGCGCCGACGACACCTTGTTGATCACCTCGACCATGTGCACCGGGATGCGGATGGTCCGCGACTGGTCGGCCATGGCCCTGGAGATGGCCTGCTTGATCCACCAGGTGGCGTAGGTGGAGAACTTGAATCCGAGCGTGTAGTCGAACTTCTCGATGGTGCGGATCAGGCCGAGGTTGCCCTCCTGGATCAGGTCGAGGAAGAGCATGCCGCGCCCGGTGTAGCGCTTGGCGATCGAGACGACGAGCCGCAGGTTGGCCTCCAGCATGCGCTGCTTGGCCAGGGCCCCGTCCTCGGCGATCCACTCGAGGTCGGCCCGCAGCTGGGCGGGCAGGTCGGGTTCGGTCTCGAGCCGTTCGCGGGCGAACAGCCCCGCCTCGATCCGCTTGGCCAGGTCGATCTCCTGCTCCGCGCTGAGCAGCGGGACCTTTCCGATCTGCTTGAGGTAGTCCTTGACGGTGTCGCGGGTTGCTACGGCCTCGTCCATCAGGGTCGCGGTCATTCGTTCCTTTCCAAACTTAGTACGGACATAAGATTAGGCTTGACTCCGGCTAGTGTCAACCTAAAATGATGTCGAACCTAAAAATTTGTGAGAGGGTGTGCCCATGAGCATCGACGCGTTGGGTTTGAGGGAACAGAAGAAGCGAGAGACCAGGCAGGCCATCTCTGACCACGCTACCCGGCTGTTCGTGGAGCGTGGGTTCGAGAGGACCACGATTTCCGACATCGCCGCGGCCTCCAGGGTCGCCAAGATGACGGTGACGAACTACTTCCCCCGCAAGGAGGACATGGCGCTCGACCACCACGAGGAGTTCGTGGCCTCGCTGGCCGAGACGGTCAGGCAGCGTGCGGCCGGCGAGTCCGCGCTGGCGGCCCTGCGGCACGCCTTCCTGTCGGCGGTGGAGCGGCGCGACCCGGTGATCGGGTTCGCGCCCGAGCCGTTCGCCCGCATGATCGCCGACAGCCCCACGCTGGTCGCCCGCCTGCGCGACCTGCACGAGCAGCGGGAGGAGGCGCTGGCGGCCGAACTGGGCGGCGACCTGCGGGCCAGGGCCGCCGCGGGGATGCTGGCCGGTGTCCACCGGGTGCTGTTCGCCGAGCTGATGCGGCGCACGCTGGAGCGCGAGGACGCCGACGCCGACGCCGCCGCCATGCGGGAGGCGGCGACGACGGCGTTCGACCTACTGGAACCGTCGCTCGGCGGTTACGCCGTGCGCGAGGCGTAGCGGCGGCTACGCGGTGATCCTGATCTCCGCGTCCGGCCGTCCGGCGAAGGCGAGCATCCGGTGCGCCTCCTCCATGACCTCGCCGGGCAGCTCGCGAAAGGGCCTGATCTCCAGGCCCGCCCCGGTCAGCCACCACATGCCGGCCACGTACCCGTCGACCAGGACGACCGGGTTGGTGACGGCGCCCACGCACACCTGCTTGCGGTGCTCGTCGGCCATCATGCGGGTGCGGTCGTCGTAGGCGAGGACGAGGTTGTCGAAGTAAGGAAGGAACCGCACGGGCGCGGGGGTGTCCTCGGGGGTCAGCTCGGCGTCGGGCAGGTCGTAGAGGTCGCGGCCCGCCTCGTCGGTGTAGCGGCGCAGCGGCATGCGCTCGACGACCTCGCGCAGCCTGGTCAGGCCCGACCACATCTGGATGTCCTTGGCGCTGGCCGGGCCGAAGGCCGCCAGGTACCGCTCGATCATCGTCTCCACGTCGAGTTCCGTCGACAGCGGGGCGCCGATCCACTCCTCGGCGAGCGTGAACGGTGTGGCGCCGCCGTTGCCCCAGATGCCGTTGGGCGGGGTGTGCACGAGGGGCAGCAGCGCCTGGGCCGACCAGCCGAGCGCGAGCGGCTCCACCTCGGGCCAGCGCGCCGCGAGCAGGTCGCGCAATTGGGGGCGGGTCAGGGTGCGGCCCGCGAGGTGTTCGCGAGCCAGCGCGGCCAGCTCGTCCAAGTCGACGCCGTTGGTCGCCTTGCCGAAGGCGGCCTGGCGGGAGCGAGTGAGGCAGATCTGCGTGATCGGGCGCAGCCACAGGTAGTCGTCGGCGGCGGTCAGGTGCTGGGTGCCGCGCAGCAGCGAGCCGCGCACGACGTGCCTGCCGTACAGGAGGCTGGACAGGTCGTCCTGGGTGAAGCTCGCCAGGCGCGTCCACAGGCCGAAGTAGGGGGCGTCGATCTCCTGGCCCTGCACCGCCACCAGCCTGCGGATCGCCTCGATCGGCGACAGCTGCGCCCGGCGCAGCAGGAGCTGGCGGTCGAGGGCGGTGCGGTTCAGTGTCCTGCGCGTCAGCTTCATGACGGCGACGCTACGGCCTATCGCGGAAGAGTTCGTTCCTCAATCGTGCGGCGCGAAATTTCCTGTCCGTTGCCGTTGCTTGAAAGTTCATGAGTAGTACGGCTGCCACGTTGCTGGTCCGAGCGCTGGAGGCGGAGGGCGTGAAGTACGTCTTCGGCATCCCGGGCGAGGAGAACATCCATTTCGTCGACGCGTTGAACGACTCGTCCATTCGCTACGTCCTCGTCCGCCACGAGCAGGGCGCGGCCTTCATGGCGGAGATCTACGGCAGGCTGACGGGCGAGCCGGGCGTCGCCTCGGCGACACTCGGTCCAGGCGCCATCAACCTGCAGCTCGGCGTCGCCGACGCCACCACCAACAGCACACCGGTGGTCGCCATCTCCGCGCAGGTGGGCCTCGACCGCATCTACAAGGAGTCGCACCAGATCGTGGATCTGGTGTCGCTATTCAGGCCGATCACGAAGTGGTCGGAACTGGTGCCCACCGCGGCCGCCGTACCCGAGATGCTGCGCAAGGCCTTCAAGACCGCCCAGACCGAGCGGCCGGGAGCGGTCTACCTGGCGATCCCCGAGGACGTGGAGAAGGCCGAGGTCCCCGACGACCTCAGGCCGCTGCCGGTGAACGTGGTGCGCCCGGTCGACCCGTCGGCCGCGCAGCTCGCCCGCGCGGCCGACCTGCTGGCCACGGCCGTGCGGCCGGTCATCCTGGCGGGCCACGGCGCCACCAGGGCCGGCGCCCGCGACGCGCTGGTCCGCTTCTCCGAACGGCTCGGCCTGCCGGTGGCGACCACCTTCAACGGCAAGGGCGTCTTCCCCGACGACCACCGGCACGCGCTCGGCGCGTTCGGGTTCATGCGCCACGACCACGTGAACTTCGCCTTCGACGAGGCCGACGTGCTGATCAGCGTGGGGTACGAGCTGCAGGAGTTCGACCCCGTGAAGATCAACCCCGACCGGTCGAAGAAGATCATCCATATTCACCAGTTCCCCGCCGAGGTCGACGACCACTACCCGGTGGCGGTCGGCGTCCAGGGCGACATCTCCAGGTCGCTGCACGCGCTCGGCGAGGCCGTGCACCGCCGCTTCGCACTCAGCCCGACCGTGGAGAAGGTGCGGCGGCTGATCAGGGAGGAGTTCGAGCAGGGACAGGGCGAGGACGGCTTCCCGCTGACGCCACGCCGGATCGTCGCCGACATCAGGCGGGCCATGGGACGCGACGACATCGTGCTGGCCGACACCGGCGCGGTGAAGATGTGGATGTCGCGCATGTACCCCACCTACGAGCCGAACACGATGCTGGTCTCCAACGGGCTGTCGTCCATGGGGTTCGCGGTGCCCGGCGCGATCGCCGCCAAGCTCGCCCTCCCCTCGCGCAGGGTGCTTGCCGCCACCGGCGACGGCGCGTTCCTGATGAACTCCCAGGAGCTGGAGACCGCGGTGCGCGAGCGCGTGCCTATCACCGTGCTGATCTGGGAGGACGACGCCTACGGGCTCATCGACTGGAAGATGGGGCTGGAGCTGGGGCGCAGCTCCAACATCGCGTTCGGCAACCCCGACTTCGTGAAGTACGCCGAGAGCTTCGGGGCCAGGGGCTACCGGGTGGGCTCGGCCGCCGAACTGCTGCCCACGCTGCGCGAGGCGCTGGACGGCGAGGGCGTGTCCGTGGTCGTCGTTCCCGTGGACTACTCGGCCAACCTGGCGCTGACCGAGTCGCTCGCGGGCCTAAGATCGCCTTGATGGACGCGCCTGCCGTACAGACCGAAGGTCAGCGGTCCTCGCCGGCGATGCGGCCGGCCGGCGACCCGTACCACGTCTACCTCGACTCCCTGGCCAGCGCGGAGTCGAGGCGGACGATGCGGGGCTGTCTCGACCGCATCGCGCGGGTGCTGACCGGCGACGACACGGTCACCGGCGCGGGGATGCCGTGGCACCTGCTGCGCTACGAGCACACCGTGCGCCTCAGGACCGTGCTCACCGAGCAGGGCTGGTCGCCCGCCTACGTCAACAAACACCTGGTGGCGTTGCGGCGGGTGCTGAAGGAGGCCTGGCGGCTGGGGCAGACCAGCGCCGAAGACTACGCCAGGGCCGCCGACCTGGCCCCCGTCACGCACACGCGGCTGCCCGCCGGTCAGCACGTGCCGCCGGAGGTGGTGGGCGCGGCCCTGTCGGCCTGCGACGACTCGCCCGCCGGGCGGCGCGACGCGGCGCTCATCGCGGCCCTGTACTCCACCGGCTGCAGGCGGGCGGAGATCGCCGGGCTCGCGCTGGCCGACTACGAGCCGGCCGCCCGCTCGCTGCGGGTGCGGGGCAAGCGCGACAAGGAACGGCTGGTCTACCTGACGAGCGACGCCATCGGCCTGCTGGAGCGGTGGCTGGCCGTGCGCGGACCGGCCGCGGGGGCGCTGTTCTGCCCGATCAGCAGGTCGGGACGGCTGCGCACCCGTGACGAACGGCCCGTGCCGCTGACCGGGCAGGGCATCGCCGACATCCTGGCCAGGCGGCTCGGCGAGGCGGGGGCGGGCAGGCGGACCGCGCACGACTTCCGCAGGACGTTCATCGGCGAGCTGCTCGACGCGGGGGTCGACCTGGCGACCGCGCAGGCGCTGGTGGGCCACTCCTCTCCCGCGACGACCGCCCGCTACGACCGGCGTCCGGAGAACACCCGCCGCGAGGCCGTCGACCGGCTCAAACTGCCCCAGGCCCGGCCCCTCACCTTCGGCTGAGCATCACTCATCGGGGACGCTGGGATGGATGGCGACCACGATGGTGGTGCGACACTGGCGGGCATGATCCTCCCGTTCCCGACGATCCGGGCGGCCCGCGGATGACCACGCTGCGCGTCGTCACGCTGAACCTCTGGGGCACCAACGGCCCGTGGCCGCAGCGGCTGGAGCTGATCAGGCGCGAGCTCACCCTCCTGCAGCCCGACGTCGTCGGGCTGCAGGAGGTCGTGCGGCAGAACGGCGACTGCCAGGCGCAGGCGATCGCCGACGGGCTGGGCTACGAGATCGCGTACGGCCCTGCCTGCGAATACGACGGCCGGATCCTGGGCAACGCCATCCTGAGCAGGACGCCCATCCGCGAACAGCGCGAGTTCGCCCTGCCTGTCGGCGGCGCCGAGCCGCGGGCGCTGCTGTACGCGCTCGTCGAGACGGCCTACGGCGCGTTACCCGTCTTCGTCACCCAGCTGAACTGGCAGCAGGCCCACGGCGCCATCCGGCTGGAACAGGCCAGGTTCACCGTGTCGCGGGTGAGCGAGCTCGGCGGGCACGACCTGCCCCCCGTCATCATGGGTGACCTCAACGCCGACCCCGACGCCGACGAGATCCGCTACCTTCGCGGCCTGGCGGTCGTCAACGGCGAGAGCGTCTACTTCGCCGACGCCTGGGCCTACGGCGGAGACGGCTCGCCCGGCGCGACCTTCGACCGGGCGAACGACTACGCCAGGCAGTCGCGCGAGCCCTCCCGGCGGATCGACTACATCTTCACCGGCGGCGACGAGCAGTTGCGCGGCGAGCCGCTGCGCACCGCGCTGGCCTTCACCGCGCCGGAGGTGCTCGATGGCGTCCGGGTCTGGCCGTCCGACCATTACGGCCTCGTCAGCGACATCGTCGTGGCGCCACGGAGCTGATCCGGCCTCAGGCGGCGGCAGGTTCCTCGACGAGGGCGACGCGGACGGACGACGGGTCGGCGTCGGAGAGGGGGATGGCGAAGACCGCCGTCCGCTCACCCGCCGCGTAGCTGGCGAACCGGTGGGAGTTCTCGTCCCACACGTCCTGGACGTCCGAGGTGAGGTGCGCGGAGACGGAGCAGTAGGCGGGGCTGAGGTAGAGCAGGCGCAGGGAGGCCTCCAGCGGGACGTCCCCCGGCGACGGTACGGCCAGCGGCTTGCGGATCCGGACGAGGAGCCGGCGCAACGGTCGCAGCCAGTGCCGGTCCAGCTCGGGCGACAGGGCCAGCAGGACCACGCCCTGCGCCACACCCAGCAGGACGAGCGGGGTGTCCGGCTGGAACGGCGTCGCCCAGACGGCGATGACGCTCATGGCCAGCAGCAGTCCCGCGCGGGTGAAGCCGCGCCAGTTCACCGGCTGGGCGTGGGCGCCGAGGCAGCCGCACGACGAGGTGGGGGTGGCCAGGGCGGAGTAGGCGAGGTAGGCGAGGAATCCGGTCGAGAGCGCGGCGGCGGCCGTACCCTCCGCAGGTAAGGAAGGCGGCAGCAGCAGCACCGCCGCCACCGCCAGCTCCACCAGCCCGACGAGCCGGAGTGCGGGGATCGCGCGCGCCGAGCCGACCAGCCGGGCCAGCGCGGTCCGTCCGGCCTGCGATCGCATCCGCCGGTCGAGGAGTTTCAGCAGCGCCGCCCAGACGAGGAAGGCGGCGATCACGTACGGCTGCAGCGCGGCGATCCCTTGCATGTGTCGCTCCTAGTGCGGGGAGAAGACGGTGGCGATGTCGACCTCGTTGGTGTCGGGCCGCCAGGCGCCCAGGATCTGCACGTGCTGACCGACGCGCAGCGAGGAGAGGTCCGCGGTGGCTGGGGAGTCGGAGTGGATCGCGACCGACCTGCCGGGCACGACGTGACAGAGGACCTCCTTGCCGTTGTGGTCGAGGTGGATCTTCTCGCTGGTGATGTTCTGGACGTGGCCCTTGATGTTGACGATGTTGAGCCACACCGACTCGGCGGCGAGCACGCCGTCCGGCATGCGTACGCCCCTGGCGTAGAGGCCGTCGCCGGGCTTGGCCTGGTCGAAGCCGACAGGGCCGAGCTTCCAGAGGCTGGTGCCGTCGACGACCCTGATGTTGTGGAACACCAGGTTCGAGCCCATGACGAGCAGGACGTTGTCCTTGATGGAGCGGATACGTCCCTCGGCGAAGTCGGGGTCGGGGGCTCCCGGCTCGGCCTGCGGCGCCCTGGCGCCGAAGGCCGCCTCGGCGCCGAGCGATCCCAGCGCCGTCGCGGCGACCACACTGGCCCCGCCGCCGAGCACGGCGGACCTGAGCATCTGCCTTCTGCTGGTCATGATCAGCCCCCTAGGCGGTCGAGATCTGGCACGGGCGCAGCCCGGTGGAGAGGCTGGCGATCTTGCTGTAGGCGGCCGGGGTGAGGTCGATCAGGCGGTTGCTGGCGCAGGTGGATCCGCAGCAACTGCGCTCGCCGCAGAACAGGTCGGTCTGCGGGCCGCAGTCGGCGATGGCGGTGATGACGCTGGCGCCGCTGCACAGCGCCGTGGTCTTGTGACGGAAGCCGCAGGTGCGGCGGGACAGGGAGTCTCCGCACCTGTCCGGGCGGGTGATCGCCCAGCAGGCGTCGGAGGTGTTGGGCCATGCGTGCTGCATGCTGCCCGAGTTGCAGGTGCCGCAGGCGCCCTTGCCTGTGGTGCTGCACGGACCCCAGGCCGTCCCGCAGCAGAACCACGAGACTTCGCCGAGTACGGGGCCGAGTAAGTCGATGGGCGGGTCGGTGGGCTTGCTGCGCGCCATGCGCGTCCTCCTTGGGTGGGCTTGCGGCGGTCCCCCGATGAAGGTGCAGCTGGTCCTGAAACTTTCCGACTTACCTCATGAGTACCATGTAAGTATCTTTCGTCAATGCCCAACTTCAGGGCGGCCGGCTCGGCCGGCGTACGGCTCGGCCGCGCGGTCGCCGCCCGGATTTCCCTTCCCGTTATGCCCAAGCCGCACAAGGTGCGTTGACCTGCGCTTTCACCGCTTCGTACGGCCGTGGGCGACCGGATCGTGACGCACTCTTGGGGCTGGATGGAATAGCGACCACCTGACGTCCGTTAGAGTCGACAAGGCCGCTGTGGTCTGTGTCCCCCGGGCCGCAAATTACCGCCTTCACGGAATACCGTTCGGCTGGAGCCGTGTTGTGCATCTCGCCGAGGAGGCGACCGCCACAGCGGCCTTCAACGTGACGACGGCGCTCCACCCATCGGGTGGGGCGCCGTCCTCGCGTACGGACCCGAGCGCGGCGCACTAGGGTTGGCTTCGCCGTCCACACGACCCAGGAGAGCCGTTGCTGTACCAGATGGTGAAGTTCGTCGCCGCGCCGATGGCGCACGTGATGTGGCGCCCGCACATCTCCGGCGCCTACCACGTCCCGGCCAAGGGACCTGCCATCCTGGCGGCCAACCACCTGGCGGTGATCGACTCCTTCCTGCTGCCCGCTCTCCTGCCCCGCCACGTGACCTTCGCCGCCAAGAGCGAATACTTCTCCGGCAACCCCGTCTCGCAGTGGTTCATGCGCCTGGGCGGCAGCCTGCCGACCGACCGTGAGACGGCCACCGCCGCGCAGGCCATGCTCGACGGCGCGGCCGAGCTGCTGGAGCGGGGCGAGCTGTTCGGCATCCACCCCGAGGGCACCCGCTCCCCCGACGGGCGCCTGTATCGCGGCAAGATCGGCGTGGCGTGGCTGGCGCTGAAGACGGGCGCGCCGGTTCTGCCCGTGGCGCTGTCGGGCACCGAGAAGGTGCTTCCCGCCGGTGCCAAGGTGCCGCGCTTCACCAGGATCGGCATCAAGATCGGCGCGCCAATGACCTTCGAGGGCGACTACAGGAACGCCCGTGACCGGCGCAGGGTCACCGACGAGATCATGGTGGAGATCCAAAAGCTGTCGGGCCAGGAATACGTCGCCGCTTACGCCGCGAGCGTGAAAGCTGGCCTGTCGTGAAGTGGCGTCGCTAGGCTCGTGAGCCCAATCGACGAGCGGGGGATGACTCGTGCCGCGTGGCCGTACGATCGCGATCGTGTCAGGAGTCACCGTCCTGGCGGTGGGGGCCGCCGCGGGCGGCGCCTACTGGCTGCTGCACACCCGCGGCTCCGCTGAGGAGAGCGCCAGCCGCTTCGCGGCGGCCTGGCAGGCCGACGACACACTGAAGATGATGGCCGAGCTGGCCGCGCCGCAGCCGCTGGCGGCCGCCTACGACCAGCAGCGCAAGGGCCTCAACGTCCAACGCGTGACGATCGCCCTCGGAAAGGTCGTCGACCATGGCGACGACACCGCCACGGCGCCCTACACCGCCACGCTGGCGCTGAAGAACATCGGCGACTGGTCCTACACCGGGCAGATCGACCTCAAGGTCACCGACCGCGAGTGGAAGGTCGACTGGTCGCCCCGGACCCTTCATCCGGCCATGACCGGCACCGCCGCCTTCAAGCTCAAGACCGAATGGCCGCGGCGGGGCGCCATCACCGACTCCTCGGGCGAGCGCATCGACACCGGCTCGGTCGGCGGATCGGTGCAGCAGCTGGCCGGTTTCCTCGACAAGGCCAGCGCCAAGGACGTCGCCAAGCTCGGCCCCTCCTACAAGGAGGGCGACGCGATCGGCCGCGGCGGCCTGCAGGAGAGCTTCCAGAAGCGGCTGGCCGGCACCCCGGCCACCGAGATCATGCTCGGCGACAAGGTCCTCACCACGATCAAGGGCGAGGCCGGCAAGCCGGTGGAGACCACGCTCGACCCGCGGGTGCAGGCGGCGGCCGTCGCCGCCGTCCGCGACCTGCCCAAACCCACCTCTCTTGTCGCGGTACGGCACGGCACGGGCGAGATCCTCGCCGTCGTCAACAACCGCGGCGGCTTCAACAGGGCGCTCGACGGCCGCTACCCGCCGGGATCGACGTTCAAGGCCGTCACCGCGCTCGGCCTGCTGACCGAGGGCGTCTCCCCCACCGAGCGGGTGACCTGCCCCAAGTACGCCACCATCGGCGGGCTGAAGGTGCGCAACTCCGAGCACGCCGAGTACGGCTCGCTCACCTTCTCCGACTCCTTCGCCTACTCCTGCAACACCACCATCGCCCCCATGGCCGCCGAGCGGCTCGGCTCCGACAAGCTGCTGAAGGCCGCGGAGATGGTGGGCTTCAACCAGCCGCTGTCCATCGGCGTCCCCGCGGCCAAGGCGAGCTTCCCCAAGGCCGAGTCCGACGCCGAGCTGGCCGCCGAGTCCTTCGGCCAGGCCAGGATCACCGCCAGCCCGCTGGTCATGGCCTCGGTGGCGGCCGCGATGGCCGACGGCACCTGGCGCCCGCCGACGCTGGTGCCGGGCCTGAAGCAGAAGGCCGAGGAGGTGAAGCTGCCGGACGGCGTGGCCGACGACCTGCGCGCGATGATGGCGGCGGTGGTCACCAAGGGCACCGCCAAGGCGGCGGGCCTGCCAGGGGGCACCCGCGGCAAGACCGGCACCGCCGAGTACGGCAGCGGGCCCGAGCTGCCCTCCCACGCGTGGTTCATGGGCTACCGGGGCGAGGTGGCCTTCGCGGTGGTCGTGGAGGGCGGTGGCGGCGGCGGCAAGGTGGCCGCGCCGGTCGCCGCGACGTTCCTGCGCGAGCTGCCCTCCTCCCTCCCCTAGCTAGGCGCCTGCCAGGTCGGCGGCGATGTGGGTGACGGCGGTCATGGAGCCGTAGGACAGCAGCATCACCGTGCAGTGGTCGCTGTGGTGGGCGTTGGTGGCCTTCCAGGCGGCGACGTCCTCGTCGGTGAGGTCGGCGGGGGCCAGGCCGGCCATGATCGCCACCTTGGCGCCGAGCCGTTCGTCCCGTGTCAGGTCGCCACCGTCGAACAGGTCGTGGCCGTGGGGCTGGATCCTGCCGCGGTGCTTGGCGATGACCTGCCGTACCACCGCCTGCGCTGCGTCGGTCAGCAGCCCGGCCCCCTGCGTCGCGGCGGCCTCAAGTGCGGCGTAGGCCCGCCCGATCGGGGTTTGGCCCGCCCACGTGGGCGCCGTACCAGTGGGGCAGCGCTCCAGCAGGGACGCCGTCGTGCCGGGCGCGGCCTCGATCCCCCGCAGCACGGGGGCGCCGTCGAAGGGCGGCTCGTCGTCGGCGTCCATGGTGCCGGGGGTCAGCCCCGCCGGCAGCATCGCCGAGACCAACCGGTTGGTGAAGTGCGTGAACAGGGCGGTGCCGAGGAATTCCGGCACCGTCAACGCGGCGAACGGCGCGGGCGGGGTCGCGGCGACGGCTGTGGCCCTCGCCCAGGCCAGCACCTCGGCGAGCTCGGGATCGGAGGGCAGGCCACCGTCCTGCGCCTCGGCCGCCGGCCCTGCCGCTCCGGTCAGCCGCAGGACGGCCAGCCAGGCGGCGCTGTCGTAGCCGCAGCCGTTGGCCTGGGACACCCCGAGGGCGACGAGGGTCTTGTGCAGCGCCGGGGCCTGGCCCGACAGCTGCGATTCGCGGGCCAGCGCCCAGCCGGAGGCCAGGACCTCGGGGGCGGGCGAGGTCATCATCACCGCGGGGCCGATGCTGGAGAAGTCGGCGTCGACCTGGCGGTAGACCTCGGCGACCAGTCCCCTGGCGCGTTGTGCGGACACCGGCCTGACATGGCGGACCACCATGGGAGCAACCTTTCGTGGGGTTTCGGGATCTCGATGATCGCCACTCCACGCGGCCCCGGTCGTCACACCGGCGAAGACATTGCGCGCTACGCCCTGGGGGTTACGGCGCCGCGCAACCCACTTCCCGCGCGGTAGTCCACCGATAATTCGGTCGCTCGCAATCCACCCCAGTCGCTAGGGTGGCCGACATGGGTTCATGTTCAGGGATCGCGAACCGGCTGGAGTTCATCTGATCTCCACGCGGTGACGACTCTCGGCCACGGTCGATCGAGTCGCCCCTTTCGCGTCCCCTGAACCATCTTTCATGAACCTGGAGGCTCTCCCATGAGCCAACTCACCCTTCGTGACGTCCACAAGTCCTACGGCGAGCAGGCCGTACTCGACCAGGTGTCCTTCACCGTCCGCACCGGCGAGCGGGTCGGCGTCATCGGCGAGAACGGATCGGGCAAATCCACCCTGCTCCGCCTCATCGCCGGTGTGGAGCAACCGGACGGCGGCGAGGTGACCGTCGTCGCCGAAGGCGTCGGGCACCTGGGCCAGACCCTGGATCTTCCGCCAGGACACACCGTGCAGGACGCCGTCGACGCGGCCCTGGCCGACCTGCGCGACCTGGAGCGGCGCATGCTCGCGGCCGCCGAGGCCGAGGACATGGAGGCGTACGGCGAGCTGTTCACCGCCTTCGAGGCTCGCGGCGGCTACGAGGCCGACGCGCGGGTCGAGGCCGCCATGCACGGCCTCGGCCTGGCCGGCATCACCAGGGACAGGACGCTGGGCAGCCTGTCGGGCGGCGAGCAGTCGCGCCTGGCGCTGGCCTGCGTGCTGGCTGCCAGCCCCGAGCTGCTGCTGCTCGACGAGCCGACCAACCACCTCGACCAGCAGGCCGTCACCTGGCTGGAGAACCACCTGCGCGCCCACCGGGGCACCGTCGTGGCCGTCACCCACGACAGGTCCTTCCTCAGCCGGTTCTCCACCGCGATCCTCGAGGTCGACCGCGACGTGCGCGCCGTCACCCGCTACGGCGACGGCTGGGACGGCTACCTGACCGCCAAGGCCGCCGCCAGACGCCGCCGTCAGCAGGACTACGACGAGTGGCTGGCCGAGATCGAGCGCCAGTCCAGGCTGGCGGAGTCCGGGATCGAACGGCTCGGCGCCGGCGAGCGCTCCGCCGACCGCCCCCGTACGGCGGGCCACCGCCGATCGCACGAGGCGGGGCTGTCCGGCGTGGTCCGCAACGCGAGGGAGCGGCTGCGGCGGCTGGAGGAGAACCCGGTGCCTAAGCCGCCCGACCCGCTGCGGTTCGCCGCGCGCCTCGAAGGCGGACGCGGCGACGGACTGACCGCCACCATGGAGGAGGTCACCGTCGGCGACCGGCTGCGGGTCGACCGCCTCGGCGTCGCCCCCGGCGAGCGGATGCTGGTGACCGGCCCGAACGGGGCGGGCAAGACGACGCTGCTGCGCGTGCTGGCCGGCGACCTGACCCCCGATTCGGGCAGGGTACGGCGACCGCGCAGGATCGGCTACCTGCGCCAGGAGGTGCCGAGCGTGCCGCCGCGCCGGTCGGTGCTCGCCGCCTTCGCCGAGGGACTGCCGGGCCCCATCGACGAGCACGCCGACACGCTGCTGTCGCTTGGCCTGTTCTCCAAGGCGGACGTGCTGCGGCCCGCCGCCACCCTGTCGGTCGGGCAGCAGCGCAGGCTGGAGCTGGCCCGCCTGATGAGCAGGCCCGCCGACCTGCTGATCCTCGACGAGCCGACCAACCATCTGTCGCTGGCGTTGGTCGAGGAGCTCGAGGAGGCTCTCGGGGGGTACGAGGGGGCGCTGGTTGTGGTGTCGCATGATCGCAGCTTCCGCGAGGGCTTCGAGGGGACCCAGGTGACGCTGCGGGAGGGGCGCCTGCTCTGAGCGAGCACCCTCGGCTGAGGGTTCACGTGGCGGGGCACGGTCCCCCGACCCCAGGGCTGCGCCTGGCCCCCGGCCGGACTTGGCCTGCCGCGCCTTGGGCTGGGGCTGGGGCAGGCACGGCCCACCAAGCCTGAGGTCGGATCAAGGACACGGCCCATCAGCCCACGGTTGACCCCAGCCCACCGGCCGGGCGTCGCCGACTCATTCGGCGGCGGCGGGCCCCGTCCCATCGGCCGGGCGTACGTTCGGCGGCGGCTGGCCCGGACTTCCGGCTGGACACCGCTCGCTGGTTCGGCTGTGCCCGGCCATCGGTTCAGCAAGCCGCCGCCATCGACACAGCCGGAGCGCTGGCCGTACACCAGCAGCCCCCGAGGGCACGGACAGACCCGGAGCGCTGGCCGTACACCAGCAGCCCCCGAGGGCACGGACAGACCCGGAGCGCTGGCCGTACACCAGCAGCTCTCCGGGCGGCGCGGACAGGGCCGGGGCGTCGGCAACCCGCCCAGGACATGGGCCCAGGGAGCATCGCCGGGGCAGGGCGCGCCGCCCGCCGGAGGGTCTGGGACGTCGGGCATAGACCCTGCGACGCGGTACCAGCGGAGGCATGGACACCCGGCGGGGGACGGCCAGGACCTGGCGGATGCGGCTGCCGTCAGAAGGCCAGCGCGGCGGCCTCGTGGCGCAGAACCAGCACGAGCAGCGTAGCCACCAACGTGGCGATCAACAGCCAGCTGATCACGATGATGACGGTCGAGCGGCGCGGGCGGCGTGTGGGGACTTCCTCACCGCTGGCCTTGGCCGCGCGGCGGCGCTCGGACTCCTCGCTGCGCCGCACGCGGTCGTTGAACGACTCCAGCCGCGCGACGAGTCGCGGATCCTCGTCGACGAGGTGGCGCTCGATCTGTGCCAGCATCCGCTCCTCGTCCTGCGACCAGGCCATAGTGCACCTCCGAACGCAAGCTCTGTGCCCCGTTTCCTGCCCAACCGTGAAGATCATTATCCGTTCCGAGGGCAGTGAATTACGGGCTCTTTCCAGTTGCGATCACTATCGAACCTGCGTTCTAATCATGTCATGCGCTGGGACAACCTGCGTCTCACCGACGCCGGCGACGACGATTCCGCCATGCCGCTGTTCGCTCGCGGCGCGGTGGCGCGCACGTTCGACACTCCCGAGTTCAAGGGGATGACCTTCTACGAGATCCACGCCAGATCGATCATCAACAAGGTCCCCGCTGCCAGTCGCGTGCCCTTTTCCTACACGATCAACCCTTACAGGGGGTGCAGCCACTCCTGCACCTATTGCCTGGTGGGCGACACTCCCGTCCTGATGGCCGACGGGACCACCAAACCCATCGCCGACCTGCGTCCCGGCGACCTGATCATCGGTACGGCCGAGCGCGACGGATACCGGCGCTACGTCACCACCAAGGTCCTCGACCACTGGTCGACGATCAAGCCCGCATACCGGATCACCCTCGCCGACGGCACAACCCTGGTGGCCAGCGGCGACCACCGCTTCCTGACCACCGGAGACAGGGGCTGGCGCCACGTGACACGCGGGAGCGTCTGCGCGCGCCTGGATGCCGACGACGAGCGAGGTGCGACCACGGACGCGTTGCCGAATGGTGATGGCGGTCACCGGCACGCGGGCGCGGACGACGATCCGTCCCGCGTCGCACCGAGCGACAGCAAGGGACCGCCTGCGACCGTGGACGCCGGCCCACGCTACGCCTCCCCGACCACCGGCGGAGACCGGCATGCGACGCTGGATGACGGCCAGAGCCGCGTCTCGCCGATCAGCACCGAAGAGCCGCGTACGACCATAGACGACCGCCAGAGCCACGTGACACCCACCGACGGCGGCGACCAACATGCGACGCTGGATGACGACCAGAACCACGTCTCGTCGATCAGCACCGGGGGGCCGCGTACGACCGTAGATGACCGCCAGAGCCACGTGACACCCACCGGCGGTGGCGACCGACATGCGACGTTGGATGACGGCCAGAACCACGCGCCACCAATCGGCGGCGAGGGCTGCCCGGCTAGCGCGGGCGACCCCCCCTGCCGCGTATCACCGATCAGCGACGGAGACGGGCATACGAGCGACGGTGACGGCCCCCGCCACGTCTCCTCTGCCAGCGGCGGGAAGCGGCTCTCGACTGCGGACGACGCGGGACGCGTGGGCGCGGGCGGCGTCCGGCCTGCTCTGACCACCGACGACCGCCTGGTTGGCGTGGGACGCTTCGCCGAGCCGCCCAAGCGGGACGAAGACTACGAGCTCGGCTACCTCGCGGCCATGGGGTGCGTCGCCAGAAGGCCAGAAGGCCACGAGGAGCCGACAGCAGGCGAAGGGACGACAGCGGGCGAAGGTGTGGCGCCGAACGAAGGGGCGGCGACCGAAAGCCGTGTGAAGACGGTGACAGGCGACACGGCCACGGCGGCTGCGGGTGGCGCGATCACGACGGCCGCATTCCGTACGGCGACGACGGCCGCACCTCCGACGGCGGTGGCGGGGAGCCGCATCAGAATGGCGGTCGCGCGCACCGACGAAACGGCGGCGACCGACGGGGCGGAGCAGCACACGGCCGAGCAGCACACGGCCGAGCAGCACACGGCCGAGCAGCACAGAACAGGGCAACCCGGAGCAGGGCAGCCCAGGACGGAGCAGCCCAGGACGGAGCAGCACGGGGCGGTGGCGGGAAGTGAGGAGGTGCCGGAGGGAGCGAGCGAAAGGACCGCCGGTTCCGCCGTCGCGGAGAGCACGCGGTTCCCCTCCCGGGAATGGGCGAAGGGATTTCTCGCGGGAGCCTTTGACAGGCACGGGCCGGGACTCGGGCTCGACGACCGCGACGTCCGCGACCACGGCGGCGGCGACCGCGGTGACCGCGACGGCGGCGACGGCGACGACGGCGGCAGGCTGATCAGGCGCTGTCTGGGCGAGCTCGGTCTCACCCCGCCCACGGTCGGCGACACCGCCGGGCGGTTGCGCTTCTTCCACACCGTCGCCCCGGCCACCGCGTGGGAGCCTGACCTCGACGGCGTCGCGGTCACGACCGCGGAAGGCCTGCGGGTGAGGTCGGTCGAGCCGTTGGGCGTCGATCTGCCGATGTTCGACATCACGACGGGCACGGGCGACTTCATCGCCGACGGCGTCGTCTCGCACAACTGTTTCGCCCGCAAGACCCACGAATACCTCGACCTCGACGCGGGCCACGACTTCGACTCCAAGATCGTGGTGAAGGTCAACGCCGCCGAACTGGCCCGTAAGGAGCTGGCCGCGCCCCGCTGGAGCGGCGACCACATCGCGATGGGCACCAACGTCGACTGCTACCAGCGAGCGGAGGGCCGCTACCAGCTGATGCCCGGCATCCTGCGGGCGCTGGGAGAGGCGGCCAATCCGTTCTCCGTTCTCACCAAGGGCACGCTCATCCTGCGCGACCTGCCGTTGCTGGTGCAGGCGGCGCGGGTGACCGAGGTGAGCGCGGCGGTGTCGGTGGGCTTCCTCGACGAGGGGCTCTGGCGGGCGGTGGAGCCCGGCACGCCCAACCCGAGGAGGCGGCTGGAGGTCTGCCGGCGACTCAACGACAGCGGCATCGCCTGCGGTGTGCTGATGGCGCCGATCCTGCCCTACCTGTCCGACGCGCCAGAGCAGTTGGCGGAGACGGTCGGGCAGATCGCCGCGGCAGGCGCGACCCACGTCTCGCCGATCGTGCTGCACCTGCGGCCGGGAGCGCGCGAGTGGTTCCTCGGCTGGCTCTCGCGCGAGCATCCGCGGCTGGTGCCGCGCTACCTGGAGCTGTACGGCAGGGGCGCCTACGCGCCGAAGGCCTACCAGGACAAGGTGACGGCCCACGTCAGGCACCTGGCCGAACATTTCGGGATCGGCCGTTCCCCCTCATGGCGGATATCACCGGACAAGCCCCCTCAACCCGAACAATTGTCCCTCTTGTGAGACAAAGTAGCCATTTGGGTATTACGGCGATGGTGCCCGAACAGCGGGCTGAGACCTCGGGGGTAGAGAGCAATGGCAGAGCCGCGCAAGAAACCCGCCGCCAAGACCGGCAAGGCCAAGAAGGCGAGCATCAAGGCCACGCGTCTGTCGAAGAACGCCAAACGCGAGGCCGGCAAGAAGCCGGAAGGCGAGTAGGTTCCCCCACTCCACGACGGTGCGATCATGATCAGGCAGCCGGGCGCCCGTCCGGCTGCCTGATCACGGAGCGACCATGACGGCCTACCTGCGTTTCCCAGCGATCTTCAAAGACGTCGTCGTCTTCGCCGCGGAGGACGATCTGTGGATGGTCCCCGCGCGGGGCGGCCGCGCCTTCCGGTTGACCGCGGGCCTGGCCGAGGCCGGATACCCCCGCTTCTCACCGCGCGGCGACCAGATCGCCTTCGTCGGCAGGGAGGAGGGCCCCGAGGAGGTCTACGTCATGCCCGCGGGCGGCGGGGCGGCCAGACGCGTCACCTTCCACGGCGCCCGCTGCACGGTCAGCGGCTGGGACCCCCACGACAGGGTGCTGTACGCCAGCGATGGCCAGCAGCCGTTCGAGGGGCAGAAGTGGCTGCACAGGGTACGGCCCGGCGGGATGCCTGAGCGCCTGCCGTACGGGCCTGCCACCAGCATCAGCCACGGACCACGGGACATGATCGTGCTGGGCCGCAACACCGCCGACCCGGCCAGGTGGAAGCGCTACCGGGGCGGCACGGTCGGCGACCTGTGGATCGACCCGACGGGGCAGGGCGACTGGCGGCGGCTGATCAGCCTGCCGGGCAACCTCGCCTCGCCGTGCTGGAGCGGCGAGCGGGTCTGCTTCCTGTCCGACCACGAGGGCACCGGCAACGTCTACTCGTGCGCGCCTGACGGCTCCGACCTGTGCAAGCACACCCACCATCGCGACTACTACGCCCGTAACCTGTCCAGCGACGGCCACACGCTCGTCTACCACGCGGCGGGCGACCTCTACGTTCTGGAGCTGGAGGGCGAGGCCCGGCGGGTGGAGGTGCTGCTGGCCAGCTCCCGCACGCAGCGCAACAGGCGCTTCGTCGAGGCCGCCGACTACCTCGACAGCGCGACTCCGGGCCCCGACGGCAGCGCGCTGGCCATCACCACCCGCGGCAAGGCTTACACCTTCGCCGGCTGGGAGGGTCCGGTCCACCAGCACGGGGAGGTCGACGGCGCCCGCTACCGCTTCCTGACCTGGACCAGCGGGGGCGGTCTGGTGGCCGCCGTCAGCGACGACGGCGACCGCGAGGTGCTCGTCCTGCTCGACGGCAGGAGTCAGACCCGCCTCGACCGGCTCGACACCGGGCGCGTCACCGACCTAGTCGCCGCGCCCGAGGGCGAGCTGATCGCGCTGACCAACCACCGGCACGAGCTCCACGTCGTCGACCTGGCCCAGCGGACCGCCACCCTCGTCGAGGCCAACCCGCACGCCGCGATCGAGGACCCCGCCTGGTCGCCCGACGGCCGCTGGCTGGCCTACGCCGCGCCCACCAGCGCCCAGCACACCGCGATCAGGCTGCATCACGTGCCCTCGGGCCGTACGGTGACCGCCACCCACCCGGTGCTCAAGGACTTCGGGCCGGCCTTCGATCCCGAGGGCGACTACCTCTACTTCATCGGCCAGCGCGTGTTCAACCCCGTCTACGACGCGCTGCAGTTCGACCTCGGCTTCCCGCTCGGCACCCGGCCCTACGCGATCGCGCTGCGCGACGACGTGCTCTCCCCGTTCGTGCCCAAGCAGCGGCCGCTGACGGAAAAGGACGACGATGAGGAGGAGGACGACGGCGGGGACGAGCCGGGCGAGCTGGTCATCGAGGTCGAGCGCCTGCCGTACCGGATCACCGCCTTTCCGCTGCCGGAGGGGCGCTACGAGCGGCTGGCCGGGCTCAAGGGCAAGGTGCTGATCCTGTCCAGCCCGATCGAGGCCGACGACGGCACGCTGCACCTGTTCGACTTCGACAAGCAGAAGAACGAGGCCTTCGCCGACGACGTCAGCGACTTCGTGCTGGCCGCCGACCACAGGAGCCTGCTGTATCGCTCGGGCGACCGGCTGCGGCTGCTCAAGGCCACCGAGGTGCCAGACGGCGACGACGAGGGGCATTCCAGGCAGAGCGGGTGGATCGACCTGTCCCGCGTCAAGGTGTCTCTCAGCCCCGAGGCCGAGTGGCGGCAGATGTTCCGCGAGGCGTGGCGGCTGCAGCGGGAGAACTTCTGGTCCGCCGACATGGCGGGGCTCGACTGGCAGGCCGTCTACGACCGCTATCTGCCGCTGGTCGACCGGGTCACCACCCGCGGCGAGTTCTCCGACCTGCTGTGGGAGCTGCAGGGCGAGCTCGGCACCAGCCACGCCTACGAGAGCGGCGGCGAGTACCGGCCCGGGCCCGACTACACCCAGGGCAAGCTCGGCGTCGACTGGGAGTTCCGCGACGGCGCCTACGTCATCGGCCACATCGTCCAGGGCGACCCGTGGGATCCGCAGGCCACCTCGCCGCTCAACAGGCTCGGTCTCGACGTACGGCAGGGCGACGCGCTCCTGGCCGTCAACGGCATCCCCGTCGGCGAGACCATGACCCCCAACCAGGCGCTGGTCAACCAGGCGGGCCAGGAGGTGGAGCTCACCCTCGCCAGGCAGGGCCGTACCTTCACCGCGACCGTGCGCGCCATCGCCGACGAGCAGCCGGCCCGCTACCGCGACTGGGTCAACCTCAACCGCGCCCGCTGCCACGAACGCAGCGGGGGCCGTGTCGGCTACGTCCACATCCCCGACATGGGCACCGCGGGTTTCGGCGAGTTCCACCGCGCCTACCTGGCCGAGTACGACCGGCAGGCCCTCATCGTGGACGTCAGGTTCAACGCGGGCGGCAACATCTCCGCGCTCCTGCTCGACAAGCTCGCCCGCCGCCGCGTCGGCTACGACCATCCGCGCCGCGGCGACGCCGAGCCGTACCCTCCGGAGTCGCCGCGCGGGCCGCTGGTGGCCATCACCAACGAGTGGGCGGGCTCCGACGGCGACATCTTCAGCCACACCTTCAAGCTGCTCGGCCTCGGCCCGCTCATAGGCAAGCGCACGTGGGGCGGCGTCATCGGCATCTGGCCGCGCCACCGCCTGGCCGACGGCACGCTCACCACCCAGCCGGAATATTCCTTCACCTTTATCGAGGGCGGCAAGGAAGTGGAGAATTATGGGACAGACCCCGACCTAGAGGTCGATATCACCCCGCAGGACTACGCCCGCGGCATTGATACGCAGCTGGAGACAGCCATCGATCTCGCGATGGAACGGATCTTTCACAGCTAACCTTCAGTCTTTGCAACCTTCTACATCATTTACGCGTCTAAAGGGCGAAAGCGGGGGAACGCGCCACGGGGACAGACAAGCGCGTGAGCCCGGAGGCAGACGAGAAGGGGATCTCTACAGGTGCGTGCACTGGCAGGCAAGGGCAAGGCGGCCGTCTACCGGCTGTTCGAGGCCAACAACCGAAGGCGCGAACGCGCCGCGCCACCCCCGTCCACACACCAGATCAGGATCCTGCTCCTGCACGCGTACGGCATGGGCGGCACCATCAGGACGGTGTTCAACCTGGCCAGCTACCTGGCCTCGACCGGACGCGACGTGGAGATCGTCTCCATCCTCAAGGAGGCGGAGGAGCCGTTCTTCCCCATCGACCCGAGGGTGAAGTTCCGTTTCCTCGACGACCGGCTCGTCCCGCGTACCGGTCTGCGCGGCCGGCTGTCGAAGATGCCCAGCAAGCTCATCCCGCCGCAGGAGGCGGCCTACCACCGCTTCAACGTGTGGACCGACCTGCAGCTGGCCCGCTGGATCCGCTCGGTCGACACCGGCGTCATCATGGCCACCAGGCCCGGGCTCAACCTGGCCCTGGCCCAGCTGGCCCTGCCGAGCGTCATCACCATCGGCCAGGAGCACGTGGCCCTGCAGGGACAGCCGCAGGAGGTGCAGGAGCTCATCAAGCGCCGCTACCGCAACTTCGACGCGCTGGTCACCCTCACCAAGGCCGACCTGCGCGACTACCGCGAGACGCTGCGGCGCAAGCCCAGGAAACTGGCCCGCATCCCCAACGCCGTGCCGCCCATGACCGGCGAGATCTCCAAGCTGGACAGCAAGGTCGTGGTCGCCGTCGGCCGGATGACCAGGCTCAAGGGTTTCCACCGCCTGATCACCGCGTGGGAGACCGTGGCCGCCGCCCACCCCGACTGGACGCTGCGCATCTTCGGCGCGGGGCCGCAGGAGGACAACCTGCGCGCCCAGATCGCCGAGGCCGGGCTGCAGGACAAGATCGAGCTGCCGGGGCCTACCGCCGACGTCGGCGCGGAGCTGGAGAAGGCCTCGATCTTCGCGCTCAGCTCCCGGCACGAGGGCTTCCCCATGACGATCCTGGAGGCGATGGCCAAGGGGCTGGCGATCGTCAGCTTCAACAGCCCTCACGGGCCCAAGGAGATGATCACCAACGAGGTCGACGGGCTGCTGGTCAAGCCGCGCACCAACGCCAACCTCGCAGCCGCCCTCATTCGCGTCATCGAGGACGAGGAGCTGCGTCACCGGCTGGCCGAGAGTGCCTTGGCGACGGCCGCCACCTACGACGTGGAGTCCGTCGGCGCCAAGTGGGACGCGCTGCTGGAGGAGCTGCTGGCCCGCCGCAACGGCACCTACGTCAAGCCGGCGCCCGCCGTACCCGCGCAGGAGGCGCCCGTGTCGCCCGCCGAAGCCGGGACAGCCGTGAGCGCGAGCGAACACCATGAATGTGCCGGTCCTCTCCGGTAGAGTCGGCTCGTTCCGCGATAGCCAAGCGGGACATGCTGGACGGCCGCCGGGCGGGCGGTCGCAGCGCGGGGAGACTTCTAGGGGTTGCCCGAGTCAGTGAACCGCGAACCACCAGACCCGACCTCGAGGTCGGGAGTTGGAATCCCTCGCCTTCAGCTCAGGCGGGGGAGGACGTCAAACCGTCTCCAGCTCCACTACTCTCAGCGCCTGCCGCTGTCCCGTCCGCGCCCGCATCGGTTCGGGCAGCGGCGCGGGCGAGGTCACCAGGCCGAGGAAGGCTCGGCGCACCTTCCCCTCCCTGATCAGCGCGGCGATGATCGACCGTGTCGTGGAGTTCATGGGTACGGCCAGGCCCACCCCGATCCCCGCCACGGCCGTGTTGACGCCCACCACCCTGGCCTGCGAGTCGGCCAGCGCCCCGCCCGAGTTGCCGGGATTGAGGGCCGCGTCGGTCTGGATGACGTCCTCGATCAGCCGCCTGCCCACCGGCAGCGACCTGCCGAGCCCCGAGACCACGCCCGCGGTCACCGAGCCCGCCAGGCCCAGCGGGTTGCCCACCGCGACCACGAGCTGGCCGACCACCAGGCCGTCGCTGTCGCCCAGGACGGCGGGCGGCGGCGTCGCCCCCTGGGCCCTGATCACCGCCAGGTCCGACAGCGGGTCGCGCCCGACGACCACGAAGTCCCCGGCCGAGCCGTCGCCGAAGGCCACGCTGCCCGTCCGGGACGAGCCCACCACGTGCGCGTTCGTCAGCAGGAAGCCGTCGGCGGTGAACACCACGGCCGAGCCGCTGCCGCTGCCCGCGCGCACGCTTGCCACCTTCGGCATCAGTTCGGCGGCGACGGAGGAGACGGTGCGGGAGTAGGGGTCGAGGGGATCGGACATGCGAGACCTCCCGAGGTCGATTACACGATTACACGGTAACTCGCGCCTCATCCGATGGCGATCGCCAGCACGCCCCCGAGCGTCGCGGCCCCGAGTCCCGCCAGGACACTGATCACGACGTTGGCCACCGCCAGCGGCCGCATCCCCTCCTCCGCCAGCCGTACCGTCTCGAAGCCCAGCGTCGACCAGGTCGTCAGCGCGCCGCAGAAACCCGTGCCCGCCAGCGTCATCACCCCCGACGACACCTGCGCGGCGGCCAGGAACCCGAGCACCGCGCAGCCCGTGACGTTCACCGCCAGCGTCCCCCAGGGGAATGGCGAGGTGAGCCGCGCCTGTATCCACCGGTCCATCAAGTAGCGCAGCGGCGCGCCCACCGCGGCGCCCAACGCCACCAGCAACACGCTCATCGCCACACCGCCCGCTTGCGAACGGCTCGCGAGCCCGCTCATCCCAGGACCGCTCATCCCAGGACCGCTCATCGCAGGGCCGCTCTGGCGAGGCGGATGCCCGCCAGCACCGCCGCCAGCGCCACGAGCACCGTGGCCGCCAGGTACACCAGTGCCATGACGGCCGCGCCCGAGGCGAGCAGCCGCTGCGCGTCGACCACGTACGTCGAGAACGTGGTGAACCCACCCAGCACCCCCACCCCCAGCAGTGGTCGGGCCAGCGGATGCGCCCCCGGCCGTTCGGTGATCACCACCATGAGGATCCCGATCAGCAGGCATCCCACCACGTTCGTCACGAACGTCGCCCACGGGAAGGCGCCGGCCGCATGAGGGAAGGCGACACCCAGCCCGTACCGCGCCAGCGCCCCCGCCATCCCGCCGACGGCGATCGCCGCCAGCACCCGCCATCGCGGCGGCCCCGCCTCGTCACCGAGGTCAGGGTCACCGAGGTCAGGGTCGATCGGCTCCTTCACCGCACCTCCCACTGGAAGACCTGTGTCAAATCCCGCTGAAGCGGGAATTTAGTCAACCTGTGCCCATGGATGGCCGGGAGGCGCCACTTGAGCACGCGGGACGCGGTCGTCGTGCTGACCGCCGCCGTACTTCTGGCAGCCCTTCTGGGAAAGCAACCCGAGCAGACGGCCATCGCCGCGGCCACCCCGCTCGACAATCCCGACGGCACCCGTCCGGGCCTCGCCCCCATCACCAGCGCGGGCGACAGGACCGACGCCCGAAACCTCATCAGCCGGTTACGCGTGAAGGGCATGGGACCCAAGACCGGTTACAGCCGTACCCGCTTCGGCGACAACTGGGCCGACACCGCCGCCGGCCTGCCGTACGCGGGCAACGGCTGCCGCACCCGCGACGACCTGCTCGCCCGCGACGGCCACGACCTGGCCTACCGCAAGGGCTCCCCCTGCGTCGTCGTCGCCCTCAGCCTCGACGACCCCTACACCGGACGCACCATCGCCTGGCGCAAGAGGCACGCCGACGACATTCAGGTCGACCACGTGGTGCCGCTGTCCTACGGCTGGCGGATGGGCGCCACCCGCTGGCCGCCCGCCAAACGCCTGCGCTTCGCCAACGACCCGCTCAACCTGCTGCCTGTCGACGGCGACACCAACGAGGCCAAGGGCGGCTCCGGCCCCGCCTCCTGGCTGCCGCCCCAGCGCCGGGTCCGCTGCGCCTACGTCGTCCGCTTCGCCCAGGTGGCGCTGAAGTACGGCCTGGCCGTCACCAGAGCCGACAAGGCCACCATGCTCAGACAGTGTCGTCCGACCAGTCGAACCCGTTCTTGAACGTGATGTCGGACAGCACCCGCTGCCCCTCGGAGTTCGGGTGGAAGTAGTCCCACTTGCTCACCAGATCAAGCGTGAACGGGTAGGAGAAAACCGCTCCCCCGTCCGTACGGCACCGCGGCCCGAACGCCGCACACGCCCGCGCCCACTCCTGGTTGAACGCCATCACCCTGGCCCGCACCCGCGCCCGCCGCCGCACATCGGCCCGCTTGGTCGAGGTCGGGTTGGCCAGCATCGCCTGGCAGACCCTGCCCAGCCCCCAGAACGTCCGCGCGATCGCGTCGTCCTTGCCCACCCTCCACAACCGCCGCAGATCGGGAATGCTCGCCACGAACACCCTCGCCTGCGGGAGTTCCGCGCGCAGCCTGCCCATCGCCGCCCGCACCCGCTGACTGAACACCGTGACGGAGGTCATCGCCTGCTCGGTCCGCACGCACGCGTCCTGTGCGCCCAGCAGGATCGTCAAGTACCCGGCCTTGGCCTCGATCGCCCTGTCGACCTGGCCCATCAGGTCGGCGCTGGTCGAACCGGGCGAGGCGAAGTTGCGGTTGTGGCCCAGCATCGCGGGACCCCGCTCGGCCAGCCGTACGTAATGGCTGCGCACCTGCGCGTTGTCGCCCGCCGACCATGAGCGCGACGTGCACGAGACGTACCAGCCGCAGGCGTTGAATCCCGCGCTCACCGAATCGCCCAGCGCCGCCATCACCTCGGGCACCGGCTCCGCCGCGACAGGACCGGACCCCGAGACCAGAATCACAGCGGCGAGCACGCGAAGGATCATGGCCCCAAGGTAGGGACCGGCGCCGGGCCAGGCCACGCCTCGAACCCACTTCCTATCGAGGCTTGACACAACCAGGTTGAGCCCTATACCACTGGGTGTCCGAATTTCCCCTCTACGGTGGGGCATGGTGGGGGGCCTGAATCGAACACGTTCAGTTCCGTCATAGCATGTCTTGAGTGAGTGTCGCGCTCGGAATAACCCGCCCTCTGCCGGTTCGCACCATCCCGATCGGGGACCCCGGCAACCTGCTCTCCCGCCTGCCCTCCACCGCGCCCTACGCGTGGATCAGGCACGGCGAGGGCCTCGCCGGCTGGGGCGAGGCCGCCAAGGTGACGGTGCCGCCAGGCCCCGACCGCTTCGGGTGGGCACGCCAGTGGCTCACCTCCGTCTTCGGCGACGCCCACACCCGAGGCGGCATCGGCCCCGTCGCCTTCGGCACCTTCACCTTCGACGAGAACTCACCAGGCTCCACTCTCGTCGTCCCCCAGACCGTCCTGACCCGCCGCGACGGGGAGGCCTGGATCACCACCGTCGGCGACCCCGGCCCGGCCGAGCCGCTCACCCCCATCACCTTTCCGGGTCGCATCAGTTACGGCGACGGCAGCCTCACCGCTCCCGCGTGGGAGACCATCGTCGCCCGCGCCGCCCGGCGCATCCGCGAGGGCGAGCTCGAGAAGGTCGTGCTCGCCCGCGACCTCACCGCCACCGCCCAGCACCCCATCGACGTCCGCCTGCTGCTCACCCGCCTGGCCGAGCGCTACCCCGACTGCTACACCTTCTCCGTGGCCGGGCTCGTCGGCGCCACCCCCGAGCTGCTCATCCGCCGCACCGGGCAGCAGATCGAATCACTCGTCCTGGCCGGCACCACCGCCCGCGGCACCAACCCCGCCGACGACATCGCCCGCGGCGCGGCCCTGTTCGCCTCCACCAAGGACCGGCACGAGCACGAATGCGCCATCGCCTCGGTCCGCGAGGCGCTCACCCCGCTGGCCGCCAAGCTCAACGTGCCCGACGAGCCCGAACTCCTCGTCCTGCCCAACCTCCAGCACCTGGCCAGCCACGTCACGGGCACCCTCGCCGACGGCGCCTCCGTCCTCGACGTCGTCGCCGCCCTGCACCCCACCGCCGCCGTCGGCGGCACCCCCACCGACACCGCCATCAGGCTCATCCGTGAGCTCGAAGGCATGGACCGCGCGGGCTACGCGGGACCCGTCGGCTGGATCGACGCCCACGGCGACGGCGAATGGGGCATCGCGCTGCGCTCGGGCATCGTCGAAGGCCGCCGCGCCCGCCTGTTCGCCGGCTGCGGCATCATGGGCACCTCCGAGCCCGCCAGCGAGCTCGCCGAGGCGCAGACCAAGTTCCGTGTCATGCAGTACGCGCTGGAGGGCTGAGCCCGACGCCTCACTCTTCGGGGACGTGGATCGCCGCCTCGACCGCGACCGCGGCCCGACCGGCGGTCAGCGTGGCCACCCAGTCGGTGAAGGAGGCCACCTGGTCCTCCCCCACCGCCACCGAGAACGACACCTCGGCCCCGTAGCCCACCTCCCGCACCGGGTACGGCGACGCGCGAAGGTCGTTCTCCAGCCGCCCGGCCTGCTCGTGCCCGACCGCCACGCGCACGAGCTTGGCGGGCACCATCCGCACGGGCTCCACCCGGTCGAGGGTCTCGGTCACCGCCGAGCCGTACGCTCTGACCAGGCCGCCCGCGCCGAGCAGCACGCCGCCGAAGTAGCGGGTCACCACCGCGACCACGTCGTTGAAACCGCGCCCCACCAGCGCCTGCACCATCGGCGTGCCCGCGGTGCCGCCCGGCTCGCCGTCGTCGTCGCCCTTCTGCAGCCGCTGGCCGATGACGTAGGCGGTGCAGTTGTGGGTCGCGCCGGGGTGCAGCCTGCGCCGCTCGGCGATGAACGCGGTGGCCGCCTCCACGCTCTCCGCCGGCGCCATGGCGCAGATGAAGCGTGACCTCTTGACCTCGGTCTCGTGCTCGGCGGGGGTTTTCAGGGTGAGGTAGGGAAGGGCCACCGACTCAGGCTAGCGCCTTTACAATGTAGATTCCTTGGAGGGTTGTCGGTGCCGGAAAGTAAGCTCGAGGGCGTGAAGTACGTGCTGATGATCGGTTCCGACGTCTCCGCGCCGCCCGAGGTCCTCGAAAGCCAGCAGCGGGCGGGCTGCGGCGGCTGGAGCGAGGAGATGGAGGCGCGGGGCGTGGTGCGCGGCGGGGCGGGGCTGCGGCCCAGCTCGGAGGCCACCACCGTGCGGGTGCGTGAGGGCCGTCTGCTGCGGACGGACGGGCCGTTCGCCGAGACCAAGGACCAGATCGGCGGCTTCGTCGTCATCGAGTGCGCCGATCTGGAGGAGGCCGTCGAGATCGCCGCCAAGCACCCGTCCGCCCGCTTCGGCCAGATCGAGATCAGGCCCGTCTGGGAGCCATGACGGGCGCGGGTGACACCGCGCGGCGGACCGTGATCGAGGAGGTCTTCCGCGCGGAGTGGGCGCAGGTCGTCGCCACCCTGATTCGGGTGACGGGCGACTGGGACCTGGCGGAGGAGTGCGCCCAGGACGCCTTCGCCGCGGCCATGGAACGCTGGCCGGGGGAAGGCGTCCCCGACAGGCCGGGCGCGTGGCTGACCGTCACGGCCCGCAACCGGGCCACCGACCGCCTGCGCAGGCAGGCCGTCGGCGCCGCCAAGCTCCGCGAGCTGGCCGCGACCGCGCCCGGACCGCAGCCGGAGGTGGACGACTTCCCCGACGACAGACTGCGGCTGATGTTCACCTGCTGTCATCCGGCGCTGTCCTTCGAGGCGCAGGTCGCGCTCACCCTGCGCACCCTGACGGGGCTCGGCACCGAGGAGATCGCCCGGGCCTTCCTGGTGCCGGAGCCCACGATGTCGCAGCGACTGGTCAGGGCCAAGCGCAGGATCAGGGACGCGGCGATCCCGTTCGCCGTGCCGCCCCCCGAACTGCTGCCCGAACGGCTCGACGCCGTCCTGGGCGTGCTGTATCTGCTGTTCAACCAGGGTTACACCGCGCACGGGCTGTGCGACGAGGCCATCGGGCTGGCCAGGCTGCTGGCCGCGCTCCTGCCCGAGGAGCCTGAGGCGGGCGGGTTTCTGGCCCTGATGCTGCTGCACGACGCCAGGCGGACGGCCAGGCTCGACGGCGAGGGCGTGCTCGTCACGCTCGACCGCCAGGACCGCAGCCGGTGGGACCGCGCCCAGATCGACGAGGGCGTGGCCGTCCTCGACTCGTGCCTGGAGCGCGGCCGCCCCGGGCCGTACCAACTCCAGGCCGCCATCGCGGCCTGCCACGCCACCGCCGCCACCGCCGAGGAGACCGACTGGAGGCAGATCCTCCTGCTGTACGGCACGCTGGCGCGCCTGCTGCCCTCCCCCGTGGTGGAGCTCAACAGGGCGGTGGCGCTCGCCATGGTCGAGGGCCCGCAGGCGGGTCTCGGCCTGGTCGGCACGCTCACCGGCCTCGACGGCTACCACCTGCTGCACGCCACCCGCGCCGACCTGCTGCGCCGCCTCGACCGGCCGGCCGAGGCGGCCGAGGCCTATCGCCGGGCGATCGCGCTGGCGGGTGAGGAGGCCGACCGCCGCTACCTGCGCGGACGGCTGGCGGAGATTTTCCGCTGACCTCTGTCGGTCCCGGCCCGTCTCGTTCGTCGGTGGGGCATGAACACCACAACGATGGACGTCAATGGGGTGCGGCTCGCCGTGGAGACCTTCGGCGAGCCCGCCGACCCCGCCATCCTGCTGATCGGCCCCTCCCTGCTGTGGTGGCCCGAGGAGTTCTGCCGCGGGCTCGGCGGGTTCGTCATCAGGTACGACCCGCGCGACTGCGGCCGGTCGGCCGTCTCCGCCGCGCAGGCTCCGCCGTACACGCTGCGGGATCTGGTGGCCGACGCGGCGGCGCTGCCCGCCGCGTTCGGCGCGCGCCGGGCGCACGTGGCCGGGCTCTCCACGGGCGGCTGGATCGCGCAGTTGCTCGCCCTCGACCACCCCGCTCTCGTCGCCTCCCTCACGCTGATCGCCACCAGGCCCACCGCGCCGGGGCCCGCCGACCCCGACCTGCCCGAGCACGCCGAGCACGTGATGGCCTACGTGAAGAACGGTCTCGACTGGTCGGACCGCCGGGCGGTGGTCGAGCACCTGGTCGGCTTCGAGCGGATCATGGCGGGTGCCGGTCCCTTCGACGAGGACGCGGCCAGGAGAAGGGCCGAGCGCCACCGCGACCCGCTCGCCGCCACGGTCAACCTCGCCTACGTCGACCACGGCGCGCGATGGCGCGAGCGGCTGGGTGAGATCAGCGTGCCCACGCTGGTCGTCCACGGTGAGGCCGACCCGTTCTTCCCGATCGGCAACGGTGAGGCGCTGGCCAGGGAGATCCCGTCGGCCCGCCTGCTGGCCGTGCCGGGCGCGGGTCACGTGCTGCCCCGGCAGGCGTGGGAGGCGATCGCCACCCACTTGATAAATGACTGACCGGTCATTCATAATAAGCCCATGCCCAAGAGAATCGACCACGGCGCGCGCCGCGAGGAAGTCCTCGCGGCCGCGGTGCGGGTGTTCGCGCGCAAGGGCTTCGCCGCCTCGCGCATCGACGACGTCGCCGCGGAGGCGGGCATCGCCAAAGGCAGCGTCTACCTCTCCTTCGACAGCCGAGACGCCCTGCTGAAGGCCGCCTTCGAGTCCTACGCCGCCCTCGCCGCCGACGTGCTCGCCGACCTGGGATCCGGTCCCGCGCTCGACCGGCTCGCGACGCTGGTGCGGCGGATCGTCGCGATGCTGGCCGCCCACCCCGACCACGCCCGCGTCCTGGTGGACCTGTGGGCGTCGGGGCAGCCGCTCGACATGGCCGCCGTCTACCGCGACTACCGCGCCGTCATCGAGAACCTGCTACGCCAGGCGCGCGAGGAGGGGGCCCTGCGCGCGGGCATCGGCCCCGAACACGCCGTGGTCGTCGTCGCCGCCGTCGAGGGCTGCCTGCTGCAGTGGCTCGTCGACCCCGAACTGCCGATCGCCGACCTGGCCGGCCCCGTCATCGACGTCTGTGTGGAAGGAATCAGGGCATGACGCTCACCGAACACCTGATCGCCCCCGGCGCCACCAGGGGCGAGGCCGTGCTGTCGTTCGGCACAGCCTTCGCGGGCGGCGCGCTGTCGGTGGCGCTCGCGCTGACCGCGGCGCTTCCGGCGCCGGCCGTCGCGGTGATCGCGGTCATCGCCTTCGACCTGTACGGCGGAGCCGTCGTCAACGCCACCCACGCCGCCAAGCTCCGCTTCCACCGCCGGGGCCGTACGGCCAGGCACCACGTGGGTTTCGTGGCGGTCCACGTGCAGCCCTTCGTCCTGGCCTGGGCGGTGCCGGGGTTCACCTGGACGGCGGCGGCCGTGATCTACGCCTCGGCGCTGGCGGCGGCGCTGGCGGTGACGGCGGCCCCGCTGCCGCTCCGCAGACCCGCCGCGTTCGCCGCCACCGCGCTCGCGCTCGTCTGGACCACGGCGGTGGCGGTGCCCGGCGCGCTGGCCTGGTTCGCGCCCGTCCTGCTGATCAAGCTCCTGCTCGGCCACCTGCTTCCCGAGGAGGCGGCGGCCTGATGTTTTCTGGGCCAGTCAAGTCGGATGAAAGGGATTTGTAACCGGAATCGAGTACAAAGCTCGCATCAACCGGTGAACGGAGACGCACATGTCCGCACACGACAGCGAGCCGCGGACCGAGACCAGACGGCGGCTGGCAGCGGGACTGCTCACGCTCCTGCTGTCGCTGTCCACCGGCGCGGCAGCGGCCACCGCAGGCTCGGCCGACGCCGCTACGGCCGACGCCCCTGTGGCGGACGCCGCTGTGGCCGACGCCGCTACGGCCGATGCCGCTACGGCCGACGCCGCTGTGGCCAGACCCAGGCCCGACAGGTCGGGCAAGCTGATTCTCAACCACAACGAGACCGTCCTGGCCCGCGCCTGAAAGCGCCACGACTCATGGCAACCGAGCACACCGTCATCGACTACCTGACCGAAGCCGCCCGGCACAGGAACGCCGGCGACTACTCCGCCGCGTTGGAGCACGCCGTCCAGGCGCGTACGTTGCTGACCGAAGGCGGCACGGCCGCGGCGCTGGCCGGGGTCCTGCTGATGGAAGGCGGGCTGCGGCGGCACCTCGGTGACCTGACGCGGGCCGCCGACACCCTCGACAGGGGGCTCGCGCTGGCCGAACAGGGACAGCCCACGGCCGAACAGACCCGGCTGCTGCTGAACCTCCAGGCCGAGCTCGCCGCCGTCCACCGCAGCGGAGGCGACTACGAGCGCGCCGAACGGCTCCTGCGCGCGGCCATCGCCCGCGCCGAACGGCTGCCGGGGCCGGAGCCTCCCGAGCTGGCCAACCTGCTCAACGAACTGGCCGTGACGTTCAAACACAGCGGCCGCTTCGCCGAGGCCGAACAGCTCTACCTCAAGGTCCTCGCGCTGCTGGAGCAGGCGCTGCTCCCCCACCACCTCGACCTGGCCGCCGTCCACCACAACCTCGGCGGGCTCGCCCACGCCAGAGGCGACTTCGCCGCCGCCGAACCGCACGCCCGCCGTTCACTGGCGTTGAGCGAGAACGCCCTCGGCGCCGATCATCCCGTGGCCGCCGCCGACCGTGCCGCCCTGGCCGCGATCCTGGACGCCCTCGGCCGGCACGAGGAGGCTGAGACGCTGCTGCTGCAGGCGCTGGCGGTCTTCACCCGCGTCTACGGTGACGACCACCACGACATCGCCGTCACCTGCAACAACCTGGCCGCGATCGCCTACCGGCGCGGCGAGCTGGCCAGGGCCGAGCAGCTCTACCGGCGCTCCCTGGCCATCAAGGGGCGGACGCTCGGCGCCGTGCATCCGGAGCTGGCTCCGACGCTCAACAATCTGGCGCTGCTCAGAGAGGATCAGGGCGACCGGGCGGAGGCCGCGGCGCTCTATCACCGTGCCATCGCGATCCTGGAGGGCGCCGTCGCGCCCGACCATCCCGTGCTCGCCACCTGCCGCGCCAACCACGCCGCACTCGAACGCGCGCAGGGCGGTCGATAAGAGCGGCCCGTGCCTCTCGTTCCTCAGCCGCCCAGGTTCGCCGACATCCTGGTCAGGACGTCGATGGTGGAGGTGTACTCCTCGGGGTCGATCCCCTCGGTCACTTTCGTACGGCCGGCCGAGATGCGGTCGAGCAGGACCGCGTGGGCCCGCCGTCCCTCCTCGGTGAGGGCGACCGGCTCGCCCGTCTCCAGCCAGCCCTTCTCGCGCAGCTGTTCGACGTACGGCCGCAGCGACGGCTCCTCGTCGCTGAGGAAAGGGCTGAGCTCGGCGTCGAGGTCGGCCACCGAGCGCGCCCGCCTGGCCAGGACGTTCATCACCTGCCAGTGCCGCCGTGTCACCCCTTCCACCGCGAGCAGGTCGTCCAGCGAGCCCTCGATCAGCTCGTGCAGATGTTTGACCCAGTAGCCGATGGGCCGGTCCACGTTCCGCATGTGTCCTCCACTCGTACATGTCTTATGACAACTATATGTACAAATACATGTAGAATGGCAAGCATGGAAGAGCCAGTCGCCGCCGTCGAGCGCGCCATGGTGGAGATCCGCCGCCGCCAGAGCCGTCGTAGCCTGCACAGACTTGGCGGGGGCGGTCTCGATCCGGCGCTGTTCGGGGTGGTCGACGCGGTGGAGGAAGAGCCGGGCGCCACCGTCTCCTCGATCGCCGACCGGCTCGGCGTCGACCAGCCGCGCGCCAGCCGCCTGGTCGCCAGGGCCGTCGAGGAGGGGCTGCTGCGCAGGATCGCCGACCCGGCCGACGGCAGGCGCAGCACGCTGGAACTCACCGCGCGGGGCGTCGAGCAGGCTGACCAGGTGCACAGGTGGCGCCGCCAGGTGTTCGGCGACGCGATGCGCGAGTGGTCCGAGCAGGACCGCCGCGAGTTCGCCCGCCTGCTCACCGCCTTCGTCGCCGCACTGCGCCCCGGCATCCGGGGCTAGCGCGGTGGCAGGGTGCCGGCGTGGGCGAACGCGTCGGCCAGGCATCCCGCGAGGTTGTGCTGGGCGCGCCGATCGGGGTCGAGCGCCGGGTTGTAGATCGTCACGTCGAGGCCCGCAGCCCGCTCGTCGGCCAGCAGCGTTCCCGCCAGGACGGCGAACTCCCGCCTGGTGAATCCGCCGGGCAGCCGGTAGTCGACCGCCGGCATCAGCTCGTCGTCGAGCACGTCGGCGTCGACATGGACGAGGAACCTCTCGACACCTGCGCCGTCCAGGTGGGCCAGCGCCCGCCTCGCCGTACCCTCCGCTCCTGCCCCGCGCATCTCGGCGAAGGAGACGACGAGGGCGTCGGTGGCGCGCAACGCCGCGCCGGTGTCGCGCTGCTCGTCCGGGTCGCGGTGGCCGATCACCGCCGCGGCGCGGCTCGGGACGAGCGGCCGCGAGCCGTCCAGGTCGGCGATGAGGTCCGTGCCGTTGCCGAACGCGAGGTACAGCTCGGAGTCGGACGCCTCACCGGTCGGCGACTGCTCGGGCGGATAGAAGTCGGTGTGCGCGTCGAGGAACACCAGCCCGTGCGACCCTTTGCGGCGCAGCGCGAGCAGGCTGCCGAAGATGACGCTGTCGTCACCGCCGAGCACCACGGGGAATTCACCCGCTTCGAGCGCGTCCGCCACGACCTCGGCCTGGCGCAGCGCGACGTCGGCCATCGCGTCGGCGTTGAGCAGCCGGCTCGGGTGCGTGCGCTCCGGCGAGTACGGCGGCGCCTCCACCACCGCCCCGAGGCTCGCGCCGATCGACTCGGCGAGGCCCGCGTCGAGCAGCGCGCCGCCGAGCCGTTCGACGCCGGGAACCAGGCCGAGGTTGGTCCGCACCTGGATGATCACAAGAAGGTCAGGGCGTGGCATGCCGCCTCCTCTCCCCCGCCGTCCCCCTACCCCAGTCCGGCGCACGCCACCACGCCCCACATCGAGGCGCCCCCACCCGCGAACGCGCAGCCCGCCGTCGCGGCGCGCCGAAGCGGCGCAGAGGAGCCGGGCAGAGGAGCCGGGCAGAGGAGCCGGGCAGAGGAGCCGGGCAGAGGAGCCGGGCAGAGGAGCCGCACGGAGGAGCCGCACGGAGGAGCGAGCCGGAGGTCGGCTCGCCCGCCCGGTCGCGGGCGTGAGGGAGTGGGAGCGGAGGCCGGTTCACGCGCCACGGTCGCGGACACGTCGGAGCGGGGCGGAGGAGCGGGGCGGAGGTCGGCTCGCCCGCCCGGTCGCGACGCGTCGGAGCGGGGCAGGGCGGAGGAGCCGGGCAGAGGAGCGGGATCCGACCCAGGCAGTCACGCGCGCAGCGACTCCAGCAGGCGCGACAGCGCGGCCTGGGTGTCGGCCAGGTCACGGGGGTCGGCGGTGGAGGCCAGCCACAGCGCCGCCTCGTTCATCGCGCCCGACAGCAGCCTGGTCAGCGGCGCGACCGGCTGCGCGGCGATCACCCCCGCCGCCATCAACCCGGCCAGCGCCTCGGACAGGTGACGGGCCGAGGCGGCCTCGTCCAGCGCCCGCCACTCGTTCCAGCCGAGCACGGCGGGCCCGTCGACGAGCATGATCTGCTGCGCGTCGGGGTCGGCGCTGGCGGCGAGGAAGGCCTGGCACCCGGCCACGAGCTGCTTCCACGGGTCGTCCTCGGCGTCGGCGGTGGCGGCCACGCGCTCGCCCACCTCCTGCTGCACCTGTTCGAGCACCGCGCGGAACAGCTCGGCCTTGCTGTCGAAGTGGTGGTAGAGCGCGCCCTTGGTGACGCCGGCGGCGCGCACGATCTCCGACAGACCGACGGCCGGGTAGCCGCGGGAGGCGAACAGCCGCCTGCTCTCCCGCAGCAGGGTAAGCCTGGTCTGCTCGCGTTGCGCCGCCCTGACGTTCTGCGCCGTCATCTCTCGCACCCCTTTGACATACCGCCGGTATGCGAACTATCGTGCTCCACATACTAACGGTATGCGAAAAGGGGCACCGCCATGAAGATCAGCAGCTTCTACCCGGTCATCTGCACCAACCGCCTCCAGGAGTCGCGCGACTTCTACACCGGCCTGTTCGGCTTCGAGATCACCTTCGAGGCCGACTGGTACATCAGCCTGCGCCGCGAGGCGCATGAGCTGGCGCTGCTCGACCCCGCCCACCCGACCATCCCCGCCGGCTTTCGCGACACCCCCGTCCGGGGCCTGATTCTCAATTTCGAAGTCGACGACGTCGACGCCGAATGGGAGCGCCTCGTCGTGCAGGGCGGCCTGCGCGCCGAGCTGGAGATCCGCACCGAGGACTTCGGCCAGCGCCACTTCATCGTCGCCGACCCCAACGGCGTGCTCGTCGACGTCATCACCAACATCCCGCCCGTGGGCGAGTACGTCGACCAGTACGTCAGCTGAGTTGCGGCAGTATGGCCAGCTCGTCCGCGCCGAGCTCCAGGTCCGCCGCCGCGGCGGAGTCGGCGATCGAGCCGGGACGGCTGGCTCCGGGGATCGGGAGGACCCGCGGCGACAGTGACAGGTGCCAGGCCAGGCAGACCTGCTGCGGGCTCACCCCGCGCTCCTTGGCGATGGTGTGGAAGGGCGTCTCACCGGTGGGACCCTCCTCCTCCAGCGCGCTGCGCGAGATGCCGCCCAGCGGGCTCCACGGCAGGAAGGCGATGCCGAGCTCGGCGCAGAGCCGCAGCTCGCGCCCGCTCTCCAGGACGGCCGGCGAGAACCGGTTCTGGACGGAGACCAGGCGGTCGCCGAGCTCACGGTGCGCCAGCAGGATCTGATCGGCGTCGACGTTCGAGACCCCGGCCATCAGGATCTTGCCCTCGTCGAGCAGGTCGCGCAGCGCGCCGACGGACTCGGCGAAGGGCACCTGAGGATCGGGCTTGTGCAGCTGGTAGAGGCCGATGGCCTCGACGCCGAGCCGTTCGAGCGACCCCTCGCAGGCCCGCCTGAGGTGGCGGGGATCGCCGTTGACGGTCCACGAGCCGTCGCCGGGGCGGCCGCGGCCGCCCTTGGTGGCGATCAGCACGTCGTGGCCGCGGGTGGCGCGGGCCAGCAGGAGTTCGTTGTGGCCGACCTCGTCGGCGTGCCAGTGGTAGGAGTCGGCGGTGTCGAAGAGCGTGACGCCCGCGTCGAGGGCGGCCTGGACGGTGGCGATCGCGCGGGCCTCGTCGGGGCGGCCCTCGATGGACAGCGGCATCGCGCCCAGGCCGACGGCCCCGACCTCCACGTCGCCGATCAGACGGCCGCGCATGTGACAACCTCCTCGATGACGCCGGGCAGCCAGTCGCCGACCTGGGAGAAGACGAAACCCAGGCCGGTCGCACGGCTGGCGTCCATGGTAAAGGGCCGCTCGAAGGAGTACGGCGAGGGGTCCTGACCTCTCGCCGCCACCGGGGAGCGGCGCAGCCGTACGTCGACCTGCTCGTCGAGCTCCTGACATAGAGCGACTGGTTCGTCCGCCGGAGAGTGGCTCCAGCAGGACGTTCGTTATCTGCGCGCGCCGTTTCGTCACTTTCCGCATGGTTGCGATTACGTTGAGTGACGGAGCCGGGTCGGCTCTCTGGTCTGCCCGCCGGGCGGCATCGCGCACGCATCGGGACGGCCATCGCCGGCCATCGGGATGTGCTCAAGTGGCGCCTCGACCTGCGAGGCATGGGGTGTGACCGGGAGTCCGGCCGCCCGGCTCCTGTCCCACCGGGTGGTAGCCGACCAGGCTTCCCCATGACATCAGGAGTTCCATATGCGATTCGCGTCGAAAGCGTGCGCCGTATTCGCGACCACCGGGCTGGCCCTGGGGCTGGCCACCATGCCTGCCCGGGCGGAGGCCGCACCCGTCGCCTGCGACGTTCCCGCGCTGAAGGCCGCCATCGTGGCGGCCAACATGAGCGGCGGCACCCTCGACCTGAGCCGGAAGTGCGTCTACACCCTTACCGCGGCTCACGACGGCGTCAACGGGCTGCCCGTGATCACGAACAACGTCACGATCAACGGCAACTTCGCCACCATCGAGCGCCAGAGCGCCGATCTGTTCCGCCTGTTCGAAGTGGCTCCCGGCGCCAGGCTCACCCTCAGGGGGATCACGCTGCGCAAGGGCGACCTCAATGCCTCCGCGGACGGCGGCGCCGTCCTCGTCGACGCGGGCGGCCGCCTCGACGTGAGGGGCAGCAGCATCAGGGAGAACACCGCCCGCAACGGCGGCGGCATCTTCACCGCCGGCAGCACCTCCGCCAACGGCAGCTCGATCAGCGAAAACACCGCGACCGGGTTCGGCGGCGGCATCGGCGTGGGCGGTCCCAGCGGTTCACTCACCATGAACGGCTCAGCGGTGACGGGCAACGAGGGCAACTTCTCCGGCGGCCTGGGCTTCGACTTCGGGACCACCGGCATGATCCAGGCCACGGCCATCAACAACAACAAGGCCAACGTCAACGGCGGCGGGCTGGCCAACGACGGCACGCTGACCGTCAGGGCCAGCCAGTTCATCGGCAACAAGGCCGGCGGTGACGGCGGCGGGCTCGCCAACGACCGGTCAGTGACGATCGTCAACTCCACCTTCTACGCCAACACCGCCAACCGTGGCGGCGGGGTGGCCAACTTCAACGCCCCCAGCCAGCCGACCGCGACCGCGACCATCAACACCTCCATCATCGTCGGGAACGTCGCGAACACGACCGCGGGCGGCGTCTTCAACAGCGTCGGCACCACCACCCTGACCAGGAGCGTCGTGGTCGCCAACACGCCCAACAACTGCCTCGGCAGCACACCGCCGGTCAACGGCTGCGTCGGCTGAGCCGTAACGCCCCGAAAGTCCCCAGCACGGCGGGGCAGCGAGCCGGCTGCCCCGCCGTACCTCTACTCCTTGATCATCTCCACCAGCCTGGTCAGGCTGTCGCCGCCGTGGCCGGCCTCGACCGCCCGGTCGATCAGCCGCTGGATCGGCAGCAGCACGTCGGGCCGCAGGCCCAGCTCCTTGCTGGCGTCGATGAAGTTGGGCAGGGCGAGCTGGTTCATCGCCAGCGCCGACACCTCGGTGGCGTACTCGCCGGAGACGATCTCCTCGGCCGCCTCCGGCGTAGCCGCCATCATCGCCGACAGCCATGCGGTCAGCATGGGAGCGAACTCCCGCACGTCTCCGCCCGCCGCCCGCACCATCGCGAACGCGTGGTAGATGCCGCCGAACATGCCGTACATGCCGCTGAGCAACGCCAGGTCGTACAGCGCCGCGGCGCCCGCGTCGGCGCCCATGAACCGCGCCTCGGCCAGCGTCTCCAGCGTCGCCCTGTGCTCGGCGAACGCCTCCTGCGAGCCGCTGTAGAGCACCAGCGCGCCGGGGCCCGCGATCATCTGCGGCACCGCCATGATCCCGCCGTCAACGTAGCGGCCGCCCAGCTCGGCCACGCTCGCCGCCACCTCGCGGGCCTGCGAGGGCGTGCCGTTGGTCAGGTTGACCAGCACCTTCCCCGCCAGCGAGCCCGCCTGTGCCAGCACCTGGTGCACCGCGTCGTTGTTCACCAGGCACGCCACCACGAGGTCGGCCGCCCCGACCGCCGCCGCCACGCTCTCCGCGTGCTGCGCGCCCGCCACGTTCTTGCCCGGCGTACGGTTCCACACCGTCGTCCGATGTCCCGCACCCACGAACGCGCCCGCGAGCGCCTTTCCCATCAGGCCAAGCCCGATCACCGTTACTGAACTCATGTCCACCATCCTGCGGAGACGCGCTCTCGATCCGCTCTCGATACGGTGTCGGGCATGCGCTTCGCGATCCTCGGCCCCCTGGAGGTCCATACCGACGACGGCAGGACCGTCCGCGTCCGCGAGCGCAAGGTCCGCACCCTGCTGGCCGATCTGCTCGCCCACGAGGGCCAGGTCGTGCCCGCCGACCGCCTCATCGACGACCTCTGGGGCGACGAGCCGCCCGCCGACGCGCCCGCCGCGCTGCAGACTCGGGTCTGGCACCTGCGCCGCGCCCTCGACACCGCCGAGCCGGGCGCCCGCGACCTGGTCGTCTCCCAGGCTCCCGGCTACGTGCTGCACGCCGCCGACCTCGACGCCGCCCGCTTCCGCGCGCTCGTCGCCGAAGGCCGCCTCGACGAGGCGCTCGGCCTGTGGCGGGGGCCCGCGCTGGCCGACTTCGCCGACGCCGTCTTCGCCGCCGCCACCATCACCCACCTGGAGGAGCTGCGCCTGACCGCGCTGGAGGATCAGGCCGAGCGCCACCTGGCCCTCGGCGTGCAGGTCGAGCTGGCCGCGCTCGTCGCCGAGCATCCGCTGCGCGAGCGGCTGCGCGCTCTTCACATGCGTGCCCTCTACCGGGCGGGCCGCCAGGGCGAGGCCCTCGACGTCTACGCCCAGGGCCGCGCGCTGCTGGCCGACGAGCTCGGCCTCGACCCCGGCCGTGAGCTCACCGCGCTCCACGAGGCGATCCTCCGGCAGGACCCCTCGCTCGACCCGCCGCCCTCGCAGCTGCCCGCCGCGCTGACCGACCTGGTCGGCCGCGAGCACGCCCTGCGGCACGTGCGGTCGAGCCTGGACAGGTTCAGGCTCGTCACCCTCACGGGTCCTGGGGGCGTCGGCAAGACCAGCCTGGCCGTCGAGGCGGCGCGCGGCCATCCGGGCGCGCGACTGGTCGAGCTGGCCGACAGCGGCGACCCCGCGCAGGCCGTCATCGAGGCGTTCGGCCTGCGCGACGAGAGCGATCTCGCCGCCGCGCTGCGCGCCCAGCGGACCTCCCTGCTTGTCCTGGACAACTGCGAACACCTCATCGAGCCGACCGCCGCCCTGACGGCCGGGCTGCTGCGCGACGTGCCGAGCCTGCGCGTGCTGGCCACCAGCAGGGAGCCGCTCGCCATCCCGGGCGAGCACGCCTACGCCGTCCCGCCCCTCGACACGGAGTCGGCGACCCTGCTGCTCACCACCCTCGCCCCCGGCCTGACCCCGGACGAGGCGGCCGCTCTCGTCCCCCGGCTCGACGGCATCCCGCTGGCCATCGAGCTGGCCGCCACCCGGGCGCGGACGCTCGGCGTCCACGCCCTGGCCGAACGGCTCGACCAACACCTGCTCACGACCGAACAGCGCGGCACGCACTCACGGCAGCGCACGCTTCGCGCCGTCATCGACTGGAGCTGGGACCTGCTCACCGGGCCGGAGCGGACGGTGCTGCGCCGCCTGGCCGTACACGCTGACGGGTGCACGCTGGAGGCCGCCGCGCACACCTGCGCCGAGCCCGGCGTCGACCTCGCCGACACCCTCGCCCGCCTCGTCGACCGCTCGCTGCTGACGCCCGGCCCCCGCCACCGGCTCCTGCAGACGGTCAAGACGTACTGCCTCGAACGCCTCGAAGAGGCGGGCGAGACGGCCGCCACCAGGGAACGTCACGCGGCCTACCACACCGCGCTCGCCGAGCGGGCCGACCCCTGCCTGCGCGGCCCCGACCAGCGGGAGTGGCTGGCCGTCCTCGACGCGGAGGCCGCCAACATGCGGGCCGCGCTCGAGCACGCGCCCGCCGACCTGGCCCACCGGCTCGTCGACGCGCTCGCCTGGTACTGGTTCCTGCGCGGACGCCTCACCGAGGCCCGCCGCCACCTGGCCAACGCGCTCCAGCGGGGGCCGAACGCGCGCGCCGCCGCGTGGCTGGCCGCCTTCACCCTGCTGTCGGGCGAACCCGCCGACCCCGGCGCCGCGCTCGCCCTCTTCCGCGACGACGCCTTTCATGACGACGCCGCGGGCCTGGCCCGCGCCCAGTGGTTCCTCGCCTTCGCCCAGCGGGGCATCGGCGAGGCCACCCACCTCGCCGACACCGCCCTCGCCTCCTTCGGCGAGCTCGGCGACCGGTGGGGCACGGCCGCCGCCCTCAGCACCCGCGCCGCCAGGGCGCTGCTCGCCGGAGACCTCACCGCCCTCCACGCCGACGCCCAGGCCGCGCTCGACCTCTTCCGCGCGCTCGGCGACCGCTGGGGGCAGGCCCGTGCCGCCGACCAGCTGGCCACCCACGCCGAGATCACCGGCGACTACGCCCGCGCGACCGCCCTGCGCACCGAGAGCCTGCGCCTGGTCGAGGAGCTCGGCCTCACCGGCGAGATCTCCTGGCGGCTGTCGGGGCTCGGCCGCCTCGCCCTGCTGACCGGCGACCACGAACGCTCCCGCGAGCTGCACACCCGCGCCAAACGGCTGGCCGCCGAGCAGGCCAGCAAACCGGCGGAGGAGTTCGCCCAGACCGGCCTGGCGCTCACCGCCCGCCGCCAGGGACACCTGGACGAGGCCGAGGCCCACCTGCGCACCTGGCTCGACTGGATGCGCCTGATCGACGCCCGGCCCGGCGCCGCCCTCGTCCTGGCCGAGCTGGGCTTCGTCGCCGAGCAGCGCGGCGACGCCGCCACCGCCCTCGCGCTCCATCTCCAGGGGCTCACCGCCGCCCGCGCCAGTGACGACCCGCGCGCCGTCGCGCTCGCCCTCGAAGGGCTGGCAGGCGCGCATTCGCTGGCCGGGCGGCACGAGCTCGCCGCCCACCTGCTCGCCACCGCCACCGCCACCCGCCGCGCCGTCGGCGCGCCACTGCCCGCCGCCGAGCGCGGCGACGTCGACAGGATCGAGTCCCGGGTACGGCAGGCGCTGGGCGACAGGCGCGTGGAGCCGCTTGCCCTCGACGAGCTGTTCGCCCTCGTCGAGGACGGCTGACCGCTCAGGTCAGAGGCTGTTCTCGTGGACGTGCACGATGAGCCATTCGTCGTCGGAACGCCGCAGCACCGTCGTGGTTCGCACGGTCTCGCTCTGGCCCGTGACGTAGTCGACCCGCAGCAGGTAGCGGGCCAGCGCGGTGTCGCCCCACACGTCCACGACCTCGTCGTAGGCCGTCACGCCGCTCTCCTCGGGGCCGTCGGTCGGCCTGGCGTCACGCACCTTGTCCAGCTGGGCCCTGCTGGTGATCAGGTCGGGCGCCGCCGAGTCGAAGATCGTGGCCTCGGGGTGCAGCAGGCGGTCGATGCCGGCCCTGTCGCCTCTGGTGTAGGCGTCGTACATGCCGGTCACAACCGCCCACACTGCCTGGCGTGTCATCGGTGCCCTCTCATTCGTGCTCGAAATCCGGTCGACCCAGTCACTTTACTAATAGGAAACCTGCTAAGTGGACGGCCACTACGGCCCTAACCAGGCACGACAGTGGACTGGCAGGCTGGCGAGCAGGTTTCCCATTAGTAGGGCGCTCGGCCGCTGCCGCCGACCAGCAGGCTCAGCCGCACCAGAGACGATGGAAGACGTAGCCGCGTGCCTTCAGCGTTTTGATGATCTTGGGAAGGGCGGCGACGGTCTGCCGCCGGTCGCCGCCGCCGTCGTGGAACAGCACGATGCCGCCCGGCTCGACCTGCTTCAGCGTCCACCTGGCGATCGACTTCGCCCCCGGCCGCGCCCAGTCGCGGGGGTCCACCGTCCACAGCCGCAGCCGCTTGTCCAGCGCCGCCGCCCGCTTGCGGACCCTCTTGTCCACCGCACCGTACGGCGGGCGCAGGCACTGCGGCGTGTACCCGGTCTGCTTCCTGATCTCGGCGTCGGTGTCGAGCACCTGCCGTTTGAAGGCGGGCCACGACAGCCCGCGCATGTCGGGGTGCGACCAGGAGTGGTTCTGGAGGCTGTGGCCCTGCTCGAACACGCGCCTGGCCAGCGCCCTGTGCTGCCTGATGTTGGCGCCGATCAGGAAGAACGTGGCGCGCACGTCGTGCCGGCGCAGGATGTCGAGCACGCGGGTGGTGTACTCCGACGGCCCGTCGTCGAAGGTCAGATAGACCACCTTCTGATCCAGCCCCGCGGGCTGCGACACCACCAGCTTCGACACAGCAGGCTCCGGCACCGCGGGCTGCGACACCGCCGGCTGCGGCTCGGCGTGCGCGGCAGGTACCGCGCCTGAACCCGCCACCATCACCGCGCTCGTCAGCCCGGCCACGATCGGCACCAGCGCTCGCCAGCCCACCATCGTTCCCCCCTCGCCCCGTCTCTCGGCTGCCCATCCTCTCGCAAACAAAGCAGGCGAAAGATCTCTTTCTGGACATGTCACTCTCGGGTGAGTTCGTGCTCCAATTGCTCCAGCTCGGCTCCTCCGGCCATGAGCGAGGTCAGCTCCTGCCGGGAGATGTCGGCCTTGCCGTACTCGCCGAGGCTGGTGCCCCTGTTGAGCAGCAGAAAGCGGTCGCCGACCGGGTAGGCGTGGTGGGGGTTGTGGGTGATGAACACCACTCCCAGGCCGCGGTCGCGCGCCCTGGCGATGTAGCGCAGCACCACCCCCGCCTGCTTGACGCCGAGCGCCGAGGTGGGCTCGTCGAGGATGAGCACCCTGGCGCCGAAGTGGACGGCCCTGGCGATGGCCACCGACTGGCGCTCGCCGCCCGACAACGTGCCGACCGGCTGGTCGACGTCGCGGATGTCGATGCCCATCGCGCGCAGCTCGTCGCGGGCGACGCGCCTGGCGGTGGCCACGTCGAACCGGCCCAGTGACTTGACCGGCTCGGAGCCGAGGAAGAAGTTCCGCCACACCGACATCAGCGGGATCATCGCCAGGTCCTGGTAGACGGTGGCGATGCCCCTGTCGAGGGCGTCGCGCGGGCTGGTCAGCCGCGTTTCCTTGCCGTCGATGAGCAGAGCGCCCGAGTCGTGCTGGTGGACGCCCGAGAGGATCTTGATGAGCGTGGACTTGCCCGCGCCGTTGTCGCCAAGAACGCACGTGACCTGCCCGGCCGTCACGCCCATCGACACCTCGCGCAGGGCCAGCACGCTGCCGAAGGCCTTGCCGATGGCCCGGGTCTCCAGGATCAATGTTTCACCTCTTCGGCGTAGCGGCGGACCATGCGGTTGGCGAGGGTGGCCAGCAGCAGCATCGCGCCGAGGAAGAACATGAACCAGTCGGCGTCCCAGCCGAGGAAGACGATGCCCTTGTCGGCCATGCCGAAGATGACCGCGCCGATGGAGGCGCCGATCGCCGAGCCGTACCCGCCGGTGAGCAGGCAGCCGCCGATGACGGCGGCGATGATGTAGATGAACTCCTGGCCGATGCCCGCGTTGGCCTGCACGGAGGTGAAGCGCAGCGCCATGATCGAGCCGACCAGCCAGGCCGCGAACGCCGTCGTCATGAACAGCGCGATCTTGGTGCGGGCGGCGGGGACGCCGACCGCGCGGGCGGCCTGCTCGTTGCCGCCCACGGCGAAGATCCAGTTGCCCGCGCGCGTGCGCATCAGCACCCAGGTCGCCACGACGGTGACCAGGGTCCACCAGATGATCGCCACTCTGAAGCCGCTGTCGCCGATCGTGCCGCCGAACACCACCCGCGCCGAGTCGTAGCCGGAGGCCCTGCGCAGGCCGGAGACCTGGACGGTGCCGGTGATCATCTTGGTGACGCCGAGGTTGATGCCCTGCAGCATCAGGAAGGTGCCGAGCGTGACGATGAAGCTGGGCAGCCTGGTCCTGGTGACGATGAGCCCGTTGGCGTAGCCGACGGCCAGCGCGACGGCCAGGCCGACCAGCATCGCCGCCCAGACGTTGAGCCCGAAGCGGGTGGACAGCGTGACCAGCACCAGCCCCGTGGTGCCGGTCAGCACGCCCGCCGACAGGTCGAACTCGCCGCCGATCATCAGCAGCGCGATCGCCACCGCCATGATGCCGAGCGTGGCGGCCGGGTCGAGCCAGTTGGCGATGCCGCTGACCGAGCGGAACACCGCCGACTGGCTGGCGAAGAAGGCGAAGACCACGACCGCGCCGACCACCGCGCCCAGCTCGGGCCTGATCAGCAGGCGGCGCATCCGGCCGACGTCGCCGAGTCGTTCGTCGACGGTGACCGAACTCATCTGGTGCCGCTCTCGGCCAGCTTGGCGACCTGCTCGGCGTTGTCCTTGGTGACGAACCCGGGGCCGGTGTTGACCGGCAGGCCGCCGCCGACGGTGTTGAGGTTGGTCTTGTACAGGTGCAGGAACGTGATCGGCAGATAGCCCTGCAGGTACTGCTGCTGATCGACGGCGAACAGGATCTCGCCGTCCTTGATGGCCGCCACCACGTCGCCCGACAGGTCGAAGGTGGCCAGCTTGGCCTGCGAACCGGCGTCCTTGAGCGCGTCGCGGGCCGCGACGGCCACGCCGGGGTTCAGCGTCAGCACGCCGTTGATCGACTGGTCGGCCTGGACGCGCGCGGTCACCTTGGAGCTGACGTCGGCCTGGTTGGAGCCGTCGACCTGCAGCCGTTCGACCGAGCCGCCGAGCGTCGCCTCCGCGCCCTTGCACCGCTGGTCGAGGCCGACGTTACCGGCCTCGTGGATCACGCACAGCAGCTTGGTGACGCCCGCGGTCTTCAGCTGCTCGCCCGCGCCGCGCCCGGCGACGTCCTCCGACTGGCCGACGTGGGTGATCGCGCCGAACTCCTTGGAGCGGTCGAGCCCCGAGTTGATGGTGATCACCGGAATCCTGGCGGCGACGGCCTTGCCGATCGACTCCTTCAGCGCGTCGGGGTTGGCCATGGAGACCACGATCCCGTCCACCTTCTGGGAGACGGCCTGGTCGACGAGCTGCGACTGCTTGCCCGCGTCGCCGTCGCCCTGGTAGGTGACGGTGACCCCGTACTGCTTGCCCGCGGCCTCGGCGCCGTTCTTGACCACGTCCCAGAACGCGTCACCCGGGCCCGCGTGGGTGATGACGGCGAAGTTGGCTCCGCCTCCGGGCGCGGGCACCGGGGACGGCGCGGCGCTCGCGGGCGTCCCGGCGGCGGCCTGTTCGCCGCCGCCCGCCGAGCATCCTGTGAGGGTCAACGCCCCCAGCAGGGCCAGCACGATCGGAGTTCGGTTCATGCGACACCTCCATGACCATCGGCTCGTCCTCGATGTAACCGCCGCATTACCCCCACGTCAACAGTTTGTCGTGACATTAGGACTTATAGATGTGCTTGTTACCACCATCTGGCCTCTACCCCGTCTGACCCAGGATGTGCATGACGACTCGCCGGCCAAAGCCATAGAACGGAATTCTATGTTCCGCTATATGATGAGGGCATGACAGCAGCACCCATGAGCGGCCGCCGGGCTCAGGCCGCGCGCAACGACGAGCTGATCCTCCAGGCCGCCAGATCCGTCTTCACCGCCGACCCCGGCGCCCCGATCGCGGCCGTGGCCGAGCGGGCGGGCGTCGGGATCAGCGCGCTCTACCGGCGCTACGGCAGCAAGGAGGCACTGCTGCAGAAGCTCTGCGGCGACGGGCTCCAGCTCTACATCGCCGCGTGCGAGAAGTCGCTGGCCATGGACGGCGACCCGTGGGAGGCCTTCGCGACATACATGCGCGAGATCGTCGACGCCGACAGCAGCTCGCTGACCATCGCGCTGGCGGGCACGTTCCAGCCCACCGAGGAGCTCTACCGCGCCTCGGCCCGCGCCGAGGAGCTGGCCGTCGAGGTCCACCGCCGCGCGGTCGAGGCGCAGGTGCTGCGCTCCGACATCACCGTGGCCGACATCGCGCTGCTGTTCGAGCAGCTCGCCTCGGTCAGGCTGGGCGACGGGCCGCGCACCGTGGAGCTGCGCCACCGCTACCTCGCGCTGATGCTCGACTCCATGCGGATGCCGCCCGCGCACCGCCCGCTGCCCGGCCCGCCCCCGTCGGAGGCGGAGCTGGGGCAACGCTGGTCACCCACCGCCTGAGCCCCCGGCGTGCTCGGGGTGCTCAGGGTGCGAGGCGGTCGGCGAGCGCCAGGGTACGACGGGCGCGGGCGACGACCGGCGCGTCCACGAACCGGCCGTCGGCGAGGGCCACCGCGCCCACGTCACCGGCCAGCTCGGCGGCCTCGGCGATCTCCCGCGCCCGCGCCACCTCCTCAGGCGTGGGTGTGAACGCCGCGCGGATCCCCGGCAGCTGCCGGGGATGGATGGCCGCCCTGCCGAACAGCCCGAGCCCCCTGCCCCTTCTGGTGGAGGCCAAAAGACCCGCCTCGTCGCTGACGTTGGCGTACACCGACATCGGAACGGGTGGCAGCCCCGCGGCGGCCGCGGCCAGCACCGCCTGCACCCGCAGGTGGTCGAGGGCCGTCTCGTCGGTGATCGACAGTTCGGCCGCCAGGTCCTGCTCGCCCAGCGCCAGCCCGGCCACCCTGGGGTGGGCGGCGATGGCGACGGCGTTGACCACGCCCGCCGCCGATTCCAGCAGGGCGTGCACCGGCACGTCGAGGTCCACCAGGTCAAGCGTCGCGACCGACTCGACCTTCGGCACCCGTACCGCGGCCAGCGGCAGCCCCGCCAGCGCCCGCAGGTCGGCCTGCCCCTGGTCCGTGGCGGGGTCGTTGACCCGCACGTGTACGGCTCGCGGCGCGGCCCGCAGGTACTCCACGACGTTGCGCCTGGCCTCGTCCTTGCGGGCGGGCGCGACCGCGTCCTCCAGGTCGACGATGACGACGTCGGCCCCCGAGGCCACGGCCTTGTCGAACCGCTCGGGCCGGTCTCCGGGCACATACAGCCAGGTCAGCGTCATGCGATCACCCCGTTCTCGCGCAGTTTCCCGATCTCCTCGGGCTTGTAGGCCAGCTCGGCGAGCACCTCGTCGGTGTCGTGGCCGAGGGCGCGTCCCGTCCAGCGCACCTGGCCGGGCGTCTCCGACAGCCGGAACAGCACGTTCTGCACGGTGACCGGGCCGAGCTCCTCGTCGGGCAGCTCGACGAAGGTGTTCAGCGCCGCGTACTGCGGGTCCTCGGCGATGTCGCGCACGTCGTAGATCGGGGCGATGGCCGCCTGCGCCTCCTCGAAGCGGGCCACGACCTCCTCGGCGTCGCGCTCGGCGATCCACGAGCCGACCGCCTCGTCCAGCTCCTCGACGTGCTCGACCCGGCCCGCGCCGGTGGCGAACCACGGCTGCGCCACCAGGTCGGGCCGCCCGACGAGGGTGACCACGCGTTCGGCGATGGTCTGGGCGCTGGTGGAGATGGCCAGCCAGCGGCCGTCGCGGGTGCGGTAGGTGTTGCGCGGCGCGTTGCTGCTGGAGCGGTTGCCCGTCCGCTCGGGAACCGTGCCGAGCGCCTTGTAGGCGGTCATCTGCGGGCCGAGCAGGCCCAGGATCGGCTCGATGATCGCCATGTCGACGACCTGGCCGCGCCCGGTCCGCTCGCGGGCGTGCAGGGCGACCATGACGGCGTAGGACATGGCCAGGCCCGCGATGCCGTCGGCCAGGGCGAGCGGCGGCAGCGTCGGCGGCCCGTCCGGCTGGCCGGTCATCGCGGCGAACCCGCTCATCGCCTCGGCCAGCGTCCCGAACCCCGGCTGCCTGGCCATCGGCCCGACCTGCCCGAACCCCGTCATCCGCGCCACGATCAGGCGTGGGTTGAGCTTCATCAGGTCCTCGGGCGCCAGGTCCCAGCGTTCGAGGGTGCCGGGGCGGAAGTTCTCCACCAGCACGTCGGACTCGCGCACCAGGCGGCGCAGGACCTCCTGGCCCTCGGGCTTCGACAGGTCGACGGCGGCCGCGCGCTTGTTGCGCGACAGCGACTTCCACCAGAGGCCGACACCGTCCTTGGCCGCGCCGTGCCCTCGGGACGGGTCGCCCCGGCGCGGATGCTCGATCTTGATGACGTCGGCGCCGAAGTCGCCCAGCATCATCGCGGCGGAGGGTCCCGCGAACAACGTCGCGGCGTCGATCACCCGGATATCGGCAAGACTCGTCATAGTCCTATATCTTATAAGTTATGCGAGCGCCGATGAGCAAAGCGGACTACGTCTACGAGGTGCTGCTGGAGGAGATCCGCACCGGTCAGATCCCCGGCGGCACCGCCCTGCGCGCCGCCGCCGTCGCCACCAGGCTCGGGGTGTCGGTGACGCCCGTCCGCGAGGCGCTGCGCCGCCTGGAGAAGGACCGGCTGATCAGCTACGAGACGCACCACGGGGCGACCGTGGTCGACCTCGGCGACGAGGCGCTGGAAGAGTTCTACGGGGTGCGGGCCGTGGTCGAGGGGCTGGGCGCGCGCCTGGCCGCCGCCCGCATCGGTACGGCGGAGCTCGCCCAGCTCAGGCGGTTGCACGAGTCGATGGTGGCCGACGCCGCGCAGGGACGGCACGACCTGTTGGGCGGCAAGTCGGAGGAGTTCCACCTGCGGATCGCCGACATCGGCGGGCCCGCCTTCCTCGGCCGCCACGCCAGGGCGGTCAGGGCAGGTTTCCCCGTCCCGCCGGGGGCGTCGCTGTGGCTGGACGTCGAGCTGGCCGAACGTCAGCTCGCCGCGCACGAGCGGATCCTGCGGGCGCTGGAGAGCGGGGACGGGGAGACGGCCGAGCGCGTCATGATCGAGCACGTCCGGGCGGCCGCCACCCACCGCAGGTCCTGACCCAGAGCCACCGGTCAGCCTGCCGCGTCGGCCAGGGCTGAGGCCCTCAGGTCGAAGCCGCCCACGTGGGCCAGGTAGTCGCCGGGGACCAGCGGGTCGCCGAGGTAGACGCCGCCCGCCTGCCGTACCAGCAGCGCCCCCGCGGCCACGTCCCACGGGTGCGACAGCCGCCCGTAGGCCACGTCGGCCCACCCTCCCGAGACGTGCGCCAGCTTGAGCGCCGCGCTGCCCGGCCGTCTGACCGCCGCGAACGAGGTGATCATCCTGGCGTAGCGGTCCAGCGCCGCCTGGCCATGCTGGTCCAGGTCCTGCGGAGTCGGGTAGCTGCTCAGCAGCATCGCCTCACGGTCGCGCACGGCGCCCCTGGAGCGCAGCGGGGTGCCGTTGCACCAGGCGCCCTCGGTCGAGGCGGTGAACTCCTCCTCCCGCACCGGGTCGTAGACGACTCCGGCGACCAGCTCGCCGTCCACCGCCGCGGCGATCGACACGCAGAAGAACGGGATGCCCGCGGCGAAGTTGGCGGTGCCGTCGATCGGGTCGACGTACCAGGTCACCTCGCCGGATCCGGTGGTGCCGCCCTCCTCTCCCACGATCACGCTGTCGGGCCGGTGCGAGAGGATCACCTCGCGGATCGTCTCCTCGGCGGCCCTGTCGTACGCGGTCACCGGGTCGTGGAAGTCACGCTTGGTGTCGACCGGCGGCCGGGAGCGGAACGCCTTGCGCAGCGGCCCTCCCGCCGCTCTGGCCGCCTCCGACGCGATGTCCAGTAGGTGCGTCATGTCTCATATCCTTGCCGCCCTGCACGCCAGCTGCAGCGCCAGGCGCTGCTGGGGGTCGCCGAGGTCGGCCTGCAGGAGCGTCTCGATGCGCCTGATGTTCCTGCTCACGGCGTTGCGGTGCATGCGCACCTCCTCGGCGGCCTTGGCGGGCGAGCCGTGATGGTCGAGATAGGCCCTCAGGATGTCGAGCAACATCCCTGCCCTCTTCTGTTCCAGTATCGGCTGCAGCAGTTCCCGCACCGCCTGCTGCGCGGCGTCGGAGGAGTACCACTCCTCCAGCATCCGGTCCAGGCCGGCCAGGTCGTAGGTGGCCAGCGCGGTCGAGCCGCGGCGCAGGGCCGTACGGGCCTCGGAGGCCGAGGTGCGCAACCCGAGCACGCCCTGGTGGGCGGTGCTGACCCCGCAGCGCAGTTCGACGCCCGCCGGCCGTACCCGGTCGAGCAGGTGCGCGGCGTCGACGGCGGCGGTGCGCAGGCCCGCCCGCCCCAGGTCGCGCGGCGAGGTGCGGACCACGATCAGCGCGCCGTCGGCCATCGCGACGCTCCACTCGGGCCCGACCAGTTCCCGCACCACCCGGGCCGCGCGCGCCGCGACGGTGTCGAGCAGCGCGTACGGCTCGGGCCCCTCCACGCGCAGCACCACGTGCCAGCCGTCGACGGGCAGGCCGAGCGTCCGCGCCCTGGGGGCCAGCTCCTGCGCCTGCTTCTCCGGCGCGATCAGCAGCTCGGTGAGCACCTGGGCGCGCGAACGGGCGGGCGCCTCCTGTGAGGGGCCCGCGGCCGCCGCCAGCTCGGCCAGCCGCAGCACGATCCTGGTCGCCCGCCCGAGATGGTCGTGCCTGTCCGGCGCGGAGAAGTCGGCGTCCACCTCGACGCCGAGCGCCGCCGCGGCCTCCTCGGCCATCCGCGCGGGCACGCCGCCCGCGCCGAGCACACCGCGCACCGCCTTCTCGGCCCTGACCAGCGCGTCGGCGGCGTCGCCCGCGATGGCCCTGTCGATCGCGACCACCAGCTCGGCCAGATCACCGTCAGCCGCCAGCAGCGCGACCCCGGCCCGCTCGGCCAGCGCGGCGGTGCCACGCCCCACCTCGACCCCGGCCAGCGCGGCGCCCCCGCGTCCCACCTCGGCCCCGGCTCGGTCGCCGAGAACGCCGGTGTCACGCCCCGCCTCGGCCTGCGCCGTCAGCACCAGGGCCACCGCGCCCGCCGCGCCCGCATCGCGCAGCGCCACCTCCAGGCGGTACCCGGCGGCCTCGCGCGAGGCCGCCCCCGTCAGCACCAGCACCGAGCCCGGCGGCTGCTTCACCACCTGGCGCAGGTCCTCCACCAGCCTGACACCTGTCGCGGCGCGGGCGGTGCTCGGGCCTGCCAGACGTCGCAGGCCGTCCACCTCGTCCATTCCCGAAGTGTGCCACGAGCCCACTGATCAGCCAAAAGGGTTCTGTGAGCACACCAAGGGCGGCCCGTGGGCTTCCTACTGTGGGGTGCATGCACATCGACACCGGGTCACTGCCCGCCTACGCCAGGGGCTGCGCCGTCCTCGGCTCGGGCGGCGGCGGCCCCGTGACGATCGGCAGGGCCGCCGCTCTCCAGGCGCTGTCCGACCACGGGCCGGTCCGCGTCGTCCAGCCCGCCGACCTCGACCCCGACCTGCTGGTGATGCCCGTCGGCAGCGCCGGCTCGACCGCGGTGATGTCCGAGCGCGTCGGCGGCGCCGACGAGCCCCTGCACCTGCGCCAGAAGATCGAGCAGCTGTACGGCACGCCGGTCGGCGCCGTGATGGCCAGCGAGATCGGCGGCGCGAACGGCTGCCTGGCCGTCGCCTGGGCCGCCCGCCTCGGCCTGCCCATCGTCGACGCCGACGGCATGAGCCGCGCCTTCCCCCGCATGGACCAGACCGTCATGCAGCTGCGCGGCATCTCCCCCACCCCCGCGGTGCTCTGCGACGGCCGCGGCAGGACCGTGGTCATCGACCACGTCGACGGACGCTGGCTGGAGCGGCTGGTGCGCGCGGCCCTCGAACCGTTCGGCGGCCAGGTGGCCACCAGCGAGTACCTCATGCGCGGCCACCAGGTCGCCGCCGCCACCGCGCTCGGCTCGGTCACGCGCGCGCTGCGGCTCGGCGCCGATCTGCCCGCGCCCCTCGTCTCGGGCAAGATCGCCGAGACGGGCTCGATCGTCATCGAGGGCCTGGGCGCCGACCTGGGCCGGCTGGTGCGGATCGAGGCGGGCACCGAGTTCCTGGCCGTCCTGGAGGACGGCGTGCCGCTGGCGGTGGTGCCCGACGTGATCGCGCTGCTCGACGCCCGCACCGGCGAGGTCGTCGACGCCGAACACGTCAGGTACGGCCTGCGCGTGGACGTGGTGCGGGTCCCGTGCGACCCGATCTGGCACACCGAGGAGGGGCTGCGCATGGCGGGCCCGGAAGCCTTCGGACTCACCGGCCTGACGGCCCCGCCCACCCTCCCACCGCCCCAGACCCCCTCCGCTCCCCCGGCATCCCCCGAGGACGGCGCGCCCGTCCCCTCCGAGGAGCCCGGCCAGGCGACACACAGGGAGGTGACACGGTGAAGGCCGGAGTCGACGTCGGGCCCACCAACACCGACGCCGCCCTGCTCGACGAGGCGGGCGCGGTCCTTTCCACCGTCAAGGTCGCCTCCGTTCCCGGCGACCCGGTGGCCAGCGTCACCGCCGCCCTGGCCGCGCTCGCCGCCCCGCCTCCGGCCCAGGTCGCGCAGGTGGCCGTCGGCCTGCACGGCGCGGCCGCCGCCGTCGACGGCCGGCGCGGCCTGTGCAGGGTCGCGGCGCTGCGCATCGGCGGCCAGGAGGCGCAGGCCGTCAGGCCGCTGTTCGGCTGGCCCGAAGACCTGCGGCGGGCCGTCGAGGCGGGCAGCGCGATCGTGGACGGCGGCGGCGGCCTCGACCGCGAGGACTGGACCCAGCTCGACAGGGACGCCGTCGCCCGCTTCGCCTCATCCGTCGCGGGCCGGGCGCAGGCGGTCGCCGTCACCGCACTCTTCTCGCCCCTCGACGCCGAGCAGGAGCACGAGGCGGCCGAGATCGTCCGCGCCGAGCTCGGCGACCTGCCGATCGCCCTGTCGGCCGACCTCGGCACGCTCGGCCTGCTCGAACGCGAGAACGCCACCGTCCTGGACGCCGCCCTGTCCGGCTTCGCCACCGGCGTGGCCGAACGCCTGGCGGAGGCGCTGTCGCCGGTCACCGCCGTCCACGTCACGCGCGGCGACGGCACGCTGATGAGCCTGGAGCACCTGGCCCGGCATCCCGGCCTCAGCCTCGGCAGCGGCCCCGCCAGCATGCTGCGCGGCGCGGGCGTGCTGACCGGGCTGGAGGACGCCGTCGTCGCCGACGTCGGCGCCAAGCGGATCAGGGTGGGCGTGCTCGCCGGCGGCTTCCCCGAGGAGGCCGTCGCGGGGGCGCGCATCGGCGGCGTGCCCGTCGGCCTGCGCATCCCCGAACTGATCAGGGTCGCCAGGCCCTTCGAGCCGGCCGAGCTGGCCGAGGCCGTCGACCGGATGCAGCCGGGCGCGGGACGGCTGCCGCTGGTGGTCGTCGGCGGCGGGGCGCATGCCGTACCGGATGGGCTGCATCCCGAGCACGCGACCACGGCTGGCGCGATCGGCGCGGCCACCAGCCCCGTGGGCGGGCAGTACGAGCGCATCGTGCGCCTGCCCGACCGGGCCGAGCTGCCCGCGGCGATGGAGGCGGTGGTCGAGCAGGCCAGGGCCAGCGCCGTCCGCGCCGGGGCCGATCCCCTCAACGTGCGGATCCTCGAGGCCGCCGACACCACGCTGGCCTACCTCCCGGGCCCCTTCGTACGGCTGCGCGCCAGGGCCGCGGGCCCGCCCGCGCGGCTGTGACCACAACCCCCCGTGAAAGGCATGTATTGATGGCGACAACGACGACGGACGAGGACTACCCGCTGGAGCGGGTCCCGCAGAGCGCCCGCTATCCCTGGTTCAACGTGGCCGTGCAGCGCTTCGGCCAGCTGTCGGATCTGACCCAGTTCCTGCTCGGCGCCACCCTCGGTGCGGGCCTGTCGTTCTGGGGCGCGTTCTGGGCCTTCACGCTCGGCTCGGTGATCCTGGAGATCGTCTGCATCTTCGTGGGCATCGCCGGCATGCGCGAGGGCCTGTCGACCTCGGTGCTGGCCCGGTGGACGGGCTTCGGCCGCTACGGCTCGACGCTGATCGGCGTGATCATCACCCTCAGCCTGTTCGGCTGGTTCGGCGTGCAGACCGCGGTCTTCGCCGCCGGGCTGCACTCGATCATGAGCTGGCTGCCGTTGTGGGTGTGGTCGCTGATCGCGGGCCTCGGTGTGACCGCGCTGGTCATCCGCGGTTTCAAGGCGATGGGCCTGACGGCGTTCATCACCGTGCCCGCCTTCCTCGGCCTGGCCGGATGGGCGATGTGGGTGGAGATCTCCCGTCACGACCTGGGCGCCCTCGTCGCCTCGCCGCCGTTCGGCGAGCCCATCTCGATCGCCACCGGCGCCACGATCGTGGCCGGCTCATACATCGTCGGCGCGGTCACCACGCCCGACATGACCCGCTTCAACCGCAATACTAGCGATGTGATCAAGCAGACGCTGGTGGGCATCTCCCTGGGCGAGTACGTGCTCGGCCTGGCCGGCGTGCTGCTGGCCTACGCGGTGAAGTCCTCCGACGTCATCGCCATCATCACCGCCTCCTCCGGCGTGGTCGGCGTCATCGTGCTGATCTCCGCCACCGTGAAGATCAACAACTGGAACCTGTACTCGTCGGCGCTCGGCCTGCTCAACGCCGTCGAGTCCACGATCGGCATCAAGCTGAACAGGGTCGCCGTGACCGTCGGCATCGGCGTGCTCGGCAGCATCCTGGCGGCCATGGGCATCCTGGAGCGCTTCACCGACTTCCTGCTCGTCCTCGGCGTCATCACCCCGCCGATCGCGGGGATCATGGTGGCGGAGTACTTCGTGGTCAAGCGCTGGCGGCCCGCGCTCGAAGCGTCCCGCGAAGAGGGCAGGCTGCCGGAGACCGAACCCACCTGGGTGCCCGCCACGCTGGTCATCTGGGCGGCGGCGGCACTGGTCGGCTGGCTGAGCGAGCAGTACCAGTGGATCGGCATCCCGGCCCTGAACTCGCTGCTGCTGGCAGGTCTGGCCTACATCGTCGCGGGCAAGCTCGGCCTGGTCCGGGGCACCCGCGAACTCCTCACTGTCTGAAGGAACCCATCTACATGCGCATCGGCATCGACGTCGGCGGCACCAACACCGACGCAGCCCTGATCGGAGACGGCGGCGACGTGCTGGCCACCGTCAAGTCCCCCACCACGGAGGACGTCACCAGCGGGGTCGCCGCGGCCCTCGCGGGCCTCGGCGCCACCCAGGTGTCCGCAGTCATGATCGGCACGACCCATTTCGTCAACGCGCTGGTCGAGGCGGCCCGCCTGGAGCCGGTCGCCGCCGTACGGCTCGGCCTGCCCGCCACTGCCGCGCTGCCGCCCATGGTCGACTGGCCACCGCGCCTGCGCAAGGTCGTCGAGGGCGCCGTCTATCTGTGCCACGGCGGCCACGAGTACGACGGCGCCGCCATCTCCGAGCTCGACCCCGACGAACTGCGCGCGGTCGCGGCCGACATCAGGCGCAGGGGGCTGCGCTCGGTGGCGATCTCCTCGGTCTTCTCCCCCGTCAGCGACTCCTCCGAACGGCGCGCGGCCGACCTCCTCGCCGCCGAACTCGGCCCAGAGGTGCACCTCTCGCTGTCCAGCGAGATCGGCCGCGTCGGCCTGCTGGCCAGGGAGAACGCCACCATCGTCAACGCCGCGCTGCGCCCGCTGGCCGAGCGGACCGTGGCCGCCTTCGTCCAGGCGCTGCGGGTCGCGGGCATCGACGCGCCGCTGTTCCTGTTGCAGAACGACGGCACGCTCATGGACGTCTCCAGGGCGCTGCGCTACCCGGTGGCCACCTTCGCCTCCGGCCCCACGAACTCGATGCGCGGCGCCGCCTACCTGTCGGGGCTGACCGACTGCGCGGTCGTCGACATCGGCGGTACCACCACCGACGTGGGCATCCTGGTCGACGGTTTCCCCCGCGAGGCCTCGGGCGAGGCGATGGTCGGCGAGGTCCGCACGAACTTCCGCATCCCCGACGTACTGTCGATCGGCATCGGCGGCGGGTCCGTCGTCGCCGACGACGGCTCCGTCGGGCCGCGCAGCGTCGGCTACCGGCTGCCGCAGGAAGCGCTGGTGTTCGGCGGCGCCACCCTGACCGCCACCGACCTGGCCGTCGCCGCCGGACACGCCGACATCGGCGACCCCTCGCTGGTGGCCGACCTCGACCCCGCCGGGCCGTTGAAGGTGATCGCCGAGCGCGTGGCCGACGCGGTCGACAGGATGCGCACCTCGCCCGAGCCGCTGCCGGTGGTGCTGGTCGGCGGCGGCAGCGTCCTGATCGCCGACCTGCCGGGCTTCGACGACGTGCGCAGGCCCGACCACTTCGCCGTGGCCAACGCCGTCGGCGCGGCCATCGCCCAGGTGGGCGGCGAGGTGGACAAGGTCTACTCGGGCCCGCGCGAGGCCGTACTGCGAGAGGCCAAGGCCGAGGCCGTCGCCCGCGCCGAACGGGCGGGCGCGCGCACCGGCAGCGTGCGCGTCGCCGAGGTGGAGGAGGTCCCGCTGGCCTACCTGCCCGGCGACGCGACCCGCATCAGGGTGAAGGCCGTCGGCGACCTGGACTTGGAGAAGATCAATGCGTGAGATCGGCATCGAGCAGCTGGACGACATGGCCAGGGGCGCGGGCATCCTCGGCACCGGCGGCGGCGGCGACCCCTACGTCGGCAAGCTGCTGGCCAGGGAGGCGATCAGGCGCCACGGCCCGGTCAAGCTCGTCGACATCGCCGAGGTTCCCGCCGACGCGACCGTCGTGCCCGTCTCCGGCATGGGCGCGCCGACCGTGCTGCTGGAGAAGCTGCCCGCGGGCACCGAGGAACTGGCCGCGCTGCGCGCGCTGGAGGCCGTCATCGGCCGCCGCGCCACCCACATCGTGCCGATCGAGGTCGGCGGGGTGAACTCGATGATCCCCATCGCCGCGGCCGCGCAGGCCGGGCTCCCGCTGGTCGATGGCGACGCCATGGGCCGCGCCTTCCCCGAGGCGCAGATGGTGCTGCCGACGCTCATCGGCGTGTCGAACACGCCCATGGCCCTGGCCGACGACAAGGGCAACACGCTGGTGCTCAACGCCGTCTCCAACCACTGGGCCGAGCGCATCGCGCGCGCCGCCTGCGTCCAGATGGGCTGCCAGGTCTCCAGCGCGGACACGGTGCTGCGCGGCGACCAGCTCGCCGACGGTCTCGTCCCGGCCACGCTGACGCTCGCCGAGGAGCTCGGGGCAGCCGTACGGCAGGCGCGCGCCGCCCACGCCGACCCCGTCGCGGCGGCCACGTCCGCGCTCGGCGGCGTCAGGCTGTTCACCGGCAAGGTCGTGGACGTCGAGCGGCGCACCACCGGCGGGTTCGCCCGCGGCAAGGCGCTGCTGGCGGGCGAGGGGAGCTTCGAGCTCAGCTTCCAGAACGAGCACCTGCTCGCCCGCAGGGACGGCGCCATCGTCGCGACGACCCCCGACCTGATCTGCGTGCTCGACACCGACACCGGCGAGCCGGTGACCACCGAGGCGATGCGGTACGGCCTGCGGGTGACCGTGATCGGCGTCCCCTGCGACCCGCGCTGGGTGACGCCGGCGGGCCTTGATCTGGCCGGGCCCCGCTACTTCGGCTACGACTGCGACTACCAGCCCCTGCCGTCCGCCTGACCTTCCGGCTTCGAGCTGCCACTCGAGGCCTTCCCTGCCCTGGCATCACGACCGGGGCAGTTGTCGGCCGGGGCCGCGTGCGCTTTCCTCCGCCACGCGCCCCCCGGCCGTCACCCGATGCCTCCACACCCCGGCCCCGACCCCGCATCCCGCCACGGGTTGGAGGGTGCGCACGAGAAGGACAGGGTGAAGGGTCAGATCGGCTGGTTCCGCAGAAATCACCGTGCCTTCTCTGAACCAAGGCCAAGTGAGCCTTACTCAGCGGCACATCGCGTCGATGAGATCCGAGAAATGCGGGAACTCTGCTCGTGCGGCAGTCACGATCTGGGTGGGGGCACGGCGGCGGCCGGGTGCGTGCCTCTCGGCGATCGCACCGAATGCCTCATTTGGCTGCGTAAGGGAGTCGGAGTCCCTGAAGGCCTCGGCGGGGCCCAGACCGGCGGCGAACAGCCAGAGGAGGTCGCCGAGATCCCGGGCGATCAAACCGCGCTCCCCCTCGGAACCGATGTGGACAACGGGCTGGTCGATGATCGCCGCATCGGGCCGTACCAGCCAGAAGCCGGTGTAGTCACCCGCCCCGGTCGCGCCGAAGAAGCGGAACTCGCTGCCGTCGACCTCTTGGTTGCCGGTCCACAAGCGGAACCACCATGCCGTCCGGTCGGGCTCCTCGAACCGATCGTATGGCTCGAAGTCACAGCCCCGGGCCTCGTCGGTCTCCTCGTCCCACTCCCACTCGAAGCCGACCTGGGCCACCTCGGCCAGGGCAGTAGGCAATGCGAGATCTTCAGATATGTCCGCCACCCCGAAAGATTAGAACGATTGTGATTCAAGCATGGGAGGCGCCGCCGCGTCGGCGGCACACGCCCCGCATCCGAGGGAGATCAATCGTCATGACCACCTTCCACCGCCGTCGACTGACCGAGGAAGCAACTGAGGCCTCTATCTACCACGCCTGCCGTTGGACGACAGGATCGCGACAGCGCTTCGCGGCAAGAAGTGTCAGTAACGCTATGTGACGGGCAGTCCGGTGACAGGGTTGAGTAGCTCCAGCCGCTGCAGGCCCGCAGACTGTAGAATGCACATGCGAGTGCCTCAGCCGGGCATGCTGCAATGATCGTCGTGGATACGAATCCGTCGATCAAGGAATCTGGCCTTACGCTCGCGATGGAGCAGAATCTCGCCGAGCATGCCTGCCACCTGCACCGGAATCTGCAAAGCGCGTCCGTCACCGAGACCGGCGACCTGCTGATCGCCGACAGCGGCCTGGGCGACGACACCTTCAACATCGTCTCGGCGGCCCGCTTCACCCCGGCCACCGCACGGGCCCGGGCCCGCACCGCGGAAACCGCCCGGACCCTGGCCGCCACCGGCCGCCCCTTCTCCTGGTGGGTGGGCCCCGCCTCCACACCGGCCGACCTTGCCGAGCACCTCAAAGCCGCCGGGCTCGAAGCCTCGGAGACCGAGACAGGCATGTGGAAGGACCTGCGCGCGCCCCTCCCCGAGGCGCACGCCGACGGCCTGGACATCCGCCTTGCGACCACCCCCACCCAGCTCGCCGACTACGCCATGGTCCTGGCTGCGAACTGGACCCCGCCTGCCGCCACCGTGCGCCGGTTCTTCGCCGACGCCGCTCCATGGGCGCTCGCCGCCGACTGCCCAGCCCGGTACCTGGTCGGCTACGTCGACGAGCGTCCCGTCTGCTCGGCCGAGGTTTTCCTGTACGCGGGCGTCGCTGGGATCTACAACATCGCCACTCTCGCCGCCGCCCGCCGCCGCGGCTATGGCGGCGCCATCACCCTGGCCACCCTGCACACCGCCCGCGACGCGGGCTACGAGACCGCGGTGCTGCAGGCATCCGCCGACGGCGAACCCGTCTACCGCCGCCTCGGCTTCACCGCCTGCGGCCTCTTCACCGAGTACGCCATCACCCCCTGATCCGTCACAGCAACCATCCCACCCCTCAGCCCTGACACACTCCTCGGACGAAACCCGCCAGACGGGGACCGGCCGCAGGGGCTGGCCGCAGAGGCCGGGCTGGGGCTGCCGTTGATTCGAAGGGGCACGGTCCGCTACGCCTGGTCGCCCGCCTCGCTGAGCGCCATCACCGGCGCGCCCGGCGCTTGGACCTGCCGCCCGGTCCGGTGCCTGGCCTGGTGTTCGGCTGGGCTGGTGTGGGGGTTCGGGGCGACCACCTGGGCGACCCCGACAACCCCTTCACCGAACGGCATCCGAGGAAGATGAGTACAGAAATTAGCGCTGGCTGCCCTCCGGTGATCTGAGGCTCTCCAGAGGGGACTTGCATTCGGTACCCAGGTACAGGCTTACCGTCGGTTCATGACACAGCACATCGCCCTGGACCAGGGATGGGTCCCGTCGGCGTGCACCCTGCCGACCGCCGAGCAGCCGCTGCGGGTGGCGGAGTTCGACGCCCTGTTCGCCGACGCGGTCCGGCAGATACGGCGCCACGGCCGCGAGCACCTGCTCCTGGACCTCGCCTTCACCCCCAAGCACGCCGCCCGCGCCGCCGAGCTGGCCGCGCGAGAGAACGGCTGCTGCTCCTTCTTCACCTTCGCCCTCACCGGCAGCGCCATGACGCTGGAGGTACGGACGCCCGTCGAGCACGCCGACGTGCTCGACGCGCTGCAGGCCCGCGCGAGCACCGCCGCGCACGTGCCGGTCGAGGCCGCCCACGAGAGCGCGCGTACGGCAGAGCCGGCCGAGGGCCGCCCGGCATGAAGCACGACCTCACGCTGCACGAGGCCGCGCCGTACCGCGCAGCGGCCAGGTGGCCGAGCAGGCCGGGGTCAACCCGCAGACGCTGCGCTACTACGAACGGCGCGGGCTGATCGCCGAACCGGCGCGCAGCCCCGGCGGGCACCGCGCCTACTCGCCCGAGATCGTCACCCTGCTGCGGGTGATCAAGGCCGCGCAGCGGCTCGGGTTCACCCTGGACGAGGTCGCCGAGCTCATCGACACCGGACGCCGCGGCCACCCCACCCCGGACCTGCGCGCCCGCGCCCAGGCGAAGATCGCCGAGGTGGACGAGCGGATCGCCGACCTGACCACGATCCGCTCCGCGCTGAGCGCGGTGGTCTCCGCCGGGTGCGACAGCCTGACGAACTGCACCTGCCCCGACTGCCCAATGCCCTTCGCCGACCTCGCCGACCTCGCCGCTCCGCCCGACGGCCATGCCCCGGCCACGCCCGCCGTTACCCAAGGAGACGCGACCACGTGAGCAGCCGCCCCGAGCACGAGCATGACCGTCGGCACGGCCGCACGCCCCTCCCGGTCGCCTTGACCGCCCGCGGGCAGGCTGCAGACGAAACCGGCAGCGCGGGCGCGGGTGGCGGGCCGCCGCTGCGCAGCAAGGTCAGTGCCGCGCTCGCGGTGCTGGCGTGCGCCGCCTGCTGCGCCCTGCCCGTGCGCAGCAGCACCCCGCCGCCGAACCCGGCGACCGCCGACAGCAGCGCCAGGGCGAAGGCCGCCAGCGAGGCGATCAGCAGCATCGGCACCAGGGTCGGCGCCAGATCTGGGCTCACCGGCCCAGCCTGCCAGCACACCCCGGCAGCGGGACAGCGCGGACGGGGGCCCGGTGTTTCAGCTGGCCGCGGCGGCTTCGTCGTGATCGCGGAGCATCCGCAAGACGGTGGCAGGTGAGGGGTGCCGGCCCTTCCTCCTGCCCTTGGTGATGACCAGGGCGGCCGCGATGTCGCGCAGGCTGAGACCTTGGGTGTCGCGCAGATGCAGGGCCATGGACAGCATGGCGGGGTCGGTGACGCTGGCGCCACCGATGCTCTTGCCGCGGGCGCGGGCCGATTCGTGGCCTTCCAGGGTGCGGTCGCGGATGTACTCACGCTCCATCCCCGACAGCGCGGCCAAGACGGTGAAGACGATCCCGGACGGGTCATGGCTGCCCTGCAGCTCGCCGGACAGGAACTCCAAGGCGATGCCCGCGGCGCGGAGCTGTTCGGCCAGGGCGGCCAGTTCGATCCCGCGGCCTAGTAGTACTTCGTTAGGTGGTTGATCACTTCGTGTGATCAACCACCGCGCCGGATTCGAGATCATGGTGCGGTGACACCTGACGAGATGGCGCTCC